>CAYSEO010000129.1:0-11737 GCA_964429885.1 uncultured bacterium | reverse complement strand
AGGCAGCACATACTCTGCAAAGTCCTTCATCACCGGATCGTTCGGATTCTGACTGTTGATCGCCTGCCGTAGCAGTTTCAGAGTCAGCAACTCCTCTTGATCTGTCTCGATGGTGCGATCGCTAGAGCTGAAATCGAGTCCTAGTTCTCCAAGGTCAGGGAAGTCAGAGCTCAGATCCGGCTCATCCTCAAATGGAAATGAGAGTTGATCGTCATCTACAGTACTCATGTCGTCATCCCATGTCTGGTGTTACCTGATGGTCAATAGAATAGAGAGGTTTGTCTTCTCTCCGTTAAATCATGCAGATGGAACATATTGTTACAGGGTAGCGCGAATAGGTTCAAGCGATCTCTACTCTAGCGAGTCGTCTGCGAACATAAAAGCGTATTCCGTGAAGAATCATGGGAGCTTGGTTGTGAGATGTAACGTTTCCTTGAATGGTGATCCATCACGCTGTGTCTTCATTAGCCCTTGACTCAAGCGATCCACACCTCTCCTTGACTCCTCAGCCGGAAGGCCAGGGTATCCAACAGGAGAGCAGACTGACCAAAGGCGATCGAGTAAGGGGTCTCCTGCCCGCCCAGGGTGCTCCGATCCCCGATGGGATAGATCTGGAAGTGCATGGGAAGTCGCAATCGACTGCGGACCTCTGCCACTGGCCGGCGTAGCACGTAGCAAACCCATCCCTGTTTCCTAAGCCTGGGATTGACAGCCCCGATCCAAGGATTATCCGGCTGCCACACCTCGATCCCTCTCAGGACCTGGACCTGGTAGCGATCCGCGTGGGGGCTGAGATCCCCTTTGTAGTCAAACCTCCAGTTCAACCGTTCCTCCCGGTATCGCAACAGCTTGAGAAACAACAGACAATGCTCAAACCGACCCTTGGGGATCAGCTGCTCCGTTCGCTCCGCCGTCTCCTGAAGCTGTTGCAGAAAGTCAGTCTTGGGTATCACCTCGATCTCCAAATTGCTGAGTATGCCGGGCAGGCTGTAGATCTTGAACCGATCCACCTCCACCTCCTCGTTTAGATCATAGAGACCACACTGGAAGGGAGTACTTCCACGAAAGCTGACAGCCTCCTCCGCGATCGGGTTACCTGTTGTCTTACCCGACTGCTCCCGCCATTCTTGAGACCACCCCTTGATCAAGCCAAATAGTTTGGGGATCTGGACATCAAAGGCTCGCTCTGCTGATTCCAGGAAAGCCACTCGACTGTCAGCATACTGGTCTCGGATGGTCTTGTTTCCCAGTTGTGAGCAGAGAAAAGCGGACTGGATCGCTCCCCATCGTTTGTAATACCCTCGAAAGTCATTGATCCAGCCATATTGAGCCCTGATCTGATCCTGTAGATAGGGCCGTTCGTAGAGTTCGCCACTGATCAACACAGGTGAATTTCCAGAGAACAAGCGTTCCACCAGATAGTTAGGAGTCAGAGCAATTGCAGAAAACCGTTGAAAGGGGATCCACTGGCCCTCTTTCCAATACCCATCATGCCGCCCCAGTCGCCCCAACCTCTGGATAAAATTACCAGCATCCGATGACTCAAAGATCAAGAAGTTGATCCTAAAATCCACCCCCACATCAATGGTACTTGTCCCTAGGACCAGATCCGTTTCCAGGGAACGATCTTTCGCCTGACGTCCAGTTAGACCTGTATTCTCTCCCACAACCCATCCTTGAGGAGCCAACAACGCCTGAAAATAGGGCAGGAGCCGTTTAACTGACGCCACAGAATTGAGAATGATCGCCCCCTTGCTACCAGGGTGATCAAGTAAAAAGGTGAGGATCCTCTCTCCATTCTCCCGCAGCCACTCCTCAGAAGATCTGGGGGAGGGAGTTAGGGAAACAAATTCTAGATCAAGGGCTCTGGATACCTGTCGCCAGCCTCTGGCCCGTAAATCCTCAATCTCCTGATCGGTATCGGGAAAGACATATCGTTCCTTCTCTAGGGGATCGATGATCTGATACTGGAAACCAGCCTTTTCTAATCGACCGATAAAATCCTCATTGGGTGTTGCGGACAAAAACAGAAATTTCTTGCGGCGATTGGTATGCCGGATCAGCATCATCGTGTTGAGGACACTACAGATCTGGGGGGCTTGGTAGAGATGGAACTCGTCCAAAATAAATAGATCAAAGTTCTTGTCGATCTGGTTCCAGAGCCGATCGGGGCTATCCTTAGGGGTGATGTAGGCCCCTCGATGAAGATAGTGAAACAGATCAGGGTTGGTGAGTAAGATCTCCGTCTGATCTGCCAATGTGCTGAGAGCTGATCTCCGCTTGAGCTCCTCCTGTTCTGCATAGGCTTCCAGATCAGGGCCACTCAATCGCACTATCCTCAGATCTGAGGCAGCGAAGACCTGTCGGTATCCTTGCAGCTGCAGCATCTGATCTCGGGCCAATTCATTAGTGGGATAAAGCCCAATGGCGGTGTGATCTCCTCCCTGTAAAGTTTTGAGATAAGCAGCTAAGCTCTTACCATCCCCTGTCATGGCTGTATTGATCACAACCTGGATGTGAGGATCCTCCAGAGCTTTGAGGGTTTCAAGTTGGTGCCAGGCCGGGGTCCATCCCTCTGGCATCCGCAGATCGGCTGGTTGCTCCGCCGGACAGGAGTAGATGGGCTTGGTGTGTATGATGGGGTGCATTCTCCTTACCCTTCAGCTGAGGAATACGTCCATTTTGACCTCAGATCCGGGCAAATACAATGAAAAAGTGGACGTACACTTGGAGAGAGGGGTCGAGAAGCTGTCAAGCTGGGAAGGAAACGAGGCGATCGCACATGGGTAGGAAAGGGCAGTCCATCACGCTCTCTCTACGGGAGGAGGATAAGGCCAGTTTGGAAGATCTGGCCCAGGAGTTTGGGTTGAGTTGGGGGGATCGGCCCAATATCTCCAAGCTGATCAAGGCGATTGCTCAGCACCGCTTGAGGATCGCGCCCAACCACTACTGGAGCCATGAGCGAATCACGGCTTTGGATCTGGCCATGAAAGTGATGATGGATATGGGTCGTGTGGATGAGGCCCTGACGATCGCGCAACTCCTGACCGAACGGGGAGAGATCTCCATCCCTTTGCTCCAAGAGCTACACCGGTTTCTCCAGAGCCCTCAGCCCAGCTGGAGGCAATCTATCGATCAGATGATCCGGCGACGACACGCCTTTCAGCTGATGTATCAAGATGTGGCTGATCGATCTCTGCGGTTTACGATCCGCTATGGAGAGGTGGTACGGCGGGAGAAGCGTCTTTATCTTGATTGTTGGTGTGAGGAAACGGAGGGCAATCACGATCTGGAGCCGTTACAGCACAATTGGTCCTTACGGCTGGATCGGATCCAGGAGGCGGCAATCATTCCTCGGGATCTGCCCTGGCGCCCTGAGGGATTAGATCGGATGGAGGTGAAGTTGCACCTGGTGGGGGGGCTGGCGATCAACTATGAGCCCAAGACAGCGGATGTCGATCAGGAGTGGCTGGAGATTGAGCCGCCTTTACGTCAGGTGGTGCGGCGGGTGTCGAGCTCTTTTTGGTTCCGTCGTGAGATCTTGCCTTACGGTGCGGACTGTTGGGTGGTGGAGCCTAAGGGGTTGCGGGAGGTGATGCGGGCCGAGATCAGGGAGATGGGGCGACGATATGGGCTGGCTTAGCGCACTTTGATCTGCACTTTCAGAAATTGGATTCCTAACGGCGAAAATCGCTCTTAATCCCTAACAGGGACTGAAACAAGGGATCATCTTAGACTCGCAAGGATCTTAGGATGCGAAAATCGCTCTTAATCCCTAACAGGGACTGAAACAAAGATTCCGGTTGCGAATCCATGAGATCCCGAGCAATACCAGATCGGGCTCCAATCTCACTAGGGGCTCTAGCTTGGGATCTTGTCTCAGCCAATCCGCGATCAAGACTCCATCTCCACCTGTGATCACGATACAACTATCAGGGAAAGAGCCTAGCCAGTCATCACAATAAGATCTCAACCCAGCTATCACCGTATGACGGATGCCGCTATAGATCGCTGTAGGAGTATCCAGAGCCCAACGGGGCAGTTCGCCATTGAGACCATGCCAGGATAATTGAGGTAGGGTGACGGTATGTTCATGTAGGGATCGGAGTTGAAGGGTTAGTCCGGGTAAGATCGCGCCTCCTATAAGTTGTTGATCTTCATCCCCTCCCGTCAAGGTTAACGCTGTGCCCGCATCGATCACTAAACTAGGCCATCCAATGAGTTGTCCTGCAGCGATCAAAGCCAAAGCTCGATCGATCCCTAAGGTGGAATAAAGGTTGCTTAACGGGATCTGGGATAGATTCAGCAGGTGGGATCGACTGGGATCGATTGGCATCTGAGGATCCGCTCCCACTCGGGCGATCCAGATCTCGGTCCGGTCCGGAAAGGCGGGAACTTCATGAGTCAAAAAGATCTCCACCTGACACAAATGATCCCCCTCAAACCATCCCCAACGATGATGGGTATTGCCCTGTAAGACAGCCAGCCATAGATCTGAGGATCGATCGCGAGATTGATCTGGTGTCTGGTTCTCCATTTGATCCCTCTCCCCACTCTAAACCCGACCTGTCTGAAACACCCGACCGATCACCTCCTCAATGGGTGGATCCGTCACCGTTAGATCGATCACCTCTAGTTCTGCTAGCATCCGGCTCACGGTTTGGGTTAAATGCTCCCGCTGTACTAAGAAATGAACCGTATCTAACTCGGCGGCTGGAGGCTCCGGATCCTCTTGGGTGATCTCCCCATAGATCTGTAGCTTCTCCACTGGATAGCCATGGGCTAGATCGATCTTCACCTCCCGATAGGGGGCAAAACGTCCCAGTAATTGGTCCAAATCACCGTCATAGATCAGCTCCCCAGCATAGATCAACAATACTCGCTTACAGAGAGCCGTGATATCAGCCATGTAGTGACTGGTGAGCAAAATTGTGGATCCATAACGCCGATTATACTCCTGAAGAAACCGACGAATGCTGACCTGAGCATTGACATCTAAACCCAGCGTCGGCTCATCTAAAAATAACACCTGAGGCCGATGTAATAACGCCGCCATCAGTTCCGCCTTCATCCGTTCCCCAAGGGAAAGCTTGCGCACCGGCTGCCTCAGTTTCTCCTTCAGATCTAACAACTCTGTCAGCTCTCCAATGCGATGTTCCAGCTCCGGCTCCGGGATCTGATACACCGCTCCATTGATCCGCAGAGAGTCCAGGGCAGGCAGATCCCAGATCAACTGTTGTTTTTGACCCATGATCAGGGTGATCTGTTTCAGAAATTCCGCTTGCCGTTGGAAGGGTTCATAACCGGCCACACTGAGCTTACCCGTGGAGGGATAGATCAAACCCGTCAACATTTTGAGTGTCGTGGTCTTACCAGCACCATTGGGACCCAGAAAACCAACGATCTCCCCCGGCTCGATCTGGAAGGACACGGACTTGACCGCCTCCACATACCGATAGGTACGGCGGAAGAAGTGACTCAGGGTACCCTGCCAACCGGGCTGCTTGACAGGAACCGGGTAGACCTTGCTCAGATCCTGGACAGCAATGAAGCTCATGATGCCTCGGCGCAATTTCTCTTATCCTAGCCATCGGAGTGCTCTGGCCCGTCGAAAATGGTACCTTAGCGAACAGCTCTTGGAGTGCCTTCCATGTCAGATCCCGATCTCGCCACCCGCCTACAGACACTACCTTTCCTAGAGGGGATCTCCTCAGAGGGACTCACCCAGCTGCTCCCCCAGATCAAAGAGCGATCCTATCCCCAAGGGCAGACCCTACTAATGGAGGACGCCTGGGGCAACGCGGTCTATTTGTTGCTCTCCGGCTGGGTCAAGGTACGGCGAACCTTGGGATCCACAGAATCGGCTCTGGCGTTACTCGGATCTCCCTCCTTCTTCGGCGAGATGGCGATCTTGGATGTGGCCCCCCGCGCAACGGATGTGGTCTGTCTCAGTCCGGTCCAGGTGATCGTGATCCCGGCCCCCAGCTTCAACCAACTCATGCAACAGGAGGCTAAGCTCAGCTATCGGCTGGCCCAGAGCATGGCTCAACGGCTGCGACTCACCAATCAACGCTTTGCCCTACGTCAACAGTCCGCCACGATCCGGTTTGTCTTTACCTTGGTGCAACTGGGGGAAACCTTTGGACAAGAGACTTCTAGAGGGAAAATGCTGTTTAATATTCCTATCCGAGATCTGGCTGATCTGGCTGAGATCTCAGTCGATGAGGCTCAAGCGATCATGGATCGGTTCATCGAACAAGGGGTGATTCGAGTTGATCCAGAACAACAGGTCTTACACATCGTCCAGTTTGCCAAGCTGGCTCAAGCCACTCAGTTGGTCTAATGAGTGTGATCCCGTTGGGGATGGAGTTGTAGAGGACAAGAGTTCAGAGTTCAGTATGAGAACCTTACCTCGATCCCTTGTCCCATAAATTCAGAAGCGATGCTCAAGTTACTCGATCATCAAAATCGATCTCAGATGGACGTGCACTGATAAGAGAACCGGCTCTCCCGACCTTGCTGACCCGAAATATCGATCGGGGTGAGGCCGATCTCGAAGGTAGCTGTAGAGCCGGTAGAGTTGTTACAGGATACCCCAAAGCCCGTGCGTCCGATGCGTCTATTCGAGTTGATAGGTATAGACCCTCCTGAACAACCGAAGGGAGCAGGGCAACGGGTAAACTCAAGTTCTACTTGGGTAATATCTGCGCCTGTATCGATCCAGAGGAAACTACCTGCATTGAAAGAACCGTTTCCAGGGACGACACTGGGAAATTGGACTCCAAACACAGTTGGCCTGCCACCAAGTAGGGTGGGGTTGGCATCAAAGTCAAACAACGACTCAGGTACTGCTTCCGTTTCTCCCCCGACAATTCCGGCAGTATTGTCCGGTTCCTCCGCGAGGAGGCTTAGAGAGGCTGTATCAGGAGTAACAGCACTAGTGATGGACTCAGGGGAAGAGCAAGCTCCGATCAGCAAGCTGCTGCAGAGTAGACCGAGAGAAGCTAATCTTGCATTAATGTACATGAGGAACTTTTTTTCAGGAGGACATGCAGACAGTACCATGGCTCACAGTTAGAGGTCAACAGAGTACAGCTAATGCCCGAGGTTCCCTGTTAAGGAACCTTAACAACGTCAAAGACTGTTGTTAGGATGGAGGTCACTCTGAAGCTCTGTGGGATCGCCATAGAACGGTGTCTATGCAAGTTGGGTCAGGGAATTTTAACTTCATGTGATCTACACCTCTATGTCGGCAGACTCACCCCTTGCATCCCCAGCTCTTGAAATTCCTGATCGAGTTGGGCGTCTCGATGTACTGTCAATACCGAACAGGGGGCATGATGCAGCACGTAGCTACTGATGCTCCCTAAAAACATCTCACTCAACCCCGATCGACCTCGTCGGCCCAATATGATCAGATCCGCTGTCCACTCCCGCGCCCGTCTGCAGATAGCTGGACCAGTCTCCCCTTTGGGTTGATCAAACTGGGTAGGGATGCCAAGAGTCGCAGCCGTGTGAGTACAGTTCTTGAGCAACTCCAGGCCCTTGCGTTCAACGTTTCGCAAACAGCGATGGTAGGCATCGACCGCTGAGTCATTCATCGGTTGGAAATACCCCAGCATGGCGAAATCAGGTTGGGTCGGACATTGCTCCTCACCCGGACTCAGAACATGGATCACCATCAATTGCGCATGGTTGCTCTTGGCTAGGGACAGTGCCTTAGCAAAGACCGGCTCCTGCATCTGAGAGAGATCAAGAGCCACCAAAATTTTCTTAAACATAGCCATCTTCCTCTATAACCGTGGAGGCATCACCGAGAGGATCACCTGGAAGCTTTCCCTTCTCTCTTCATGATCTTATGGGGACCTTAACAGATCCTATAGTTGGTTACAAAAGGTAAGAGAAACCGTTGCTCATGTTGAGCTTCCTAAAGATTAATTGAAGATCCTCTCAGACGTGATCCTCCCTAGGATCTCTCACCTAGATCTCCTCCAGGATCCGGAACTGCACATGGTTAATAGCCAGCTCCCCAATGGAGACCTCTGTGAGGCTGCAGGTCTCAAACGGGATGCCTTTAGCGATCTCGGCGTGGGTCCAGGGCAGGCCCATAAAGAAGCGTTGGGGATAGGGTCGCTCCCCCAGATCGTCCGGGTTGGACTCCATGGGCACCCAGCCCCAGCCCGGTAGATAGAACTCGATCCAGACATGGTTGTACTCGGGAAACAGGGGCACCTGCTTCAGCTCTGGAAAGGGGGGGCACTTATAGCGACCCACCGTGCGACAGGGAATGCCATTGAGCCGAGCCAGGGCCAGTAATAACCCCACATACTCCCCACAGGATCCCTCACCCCGCCGTAGCACCACATCCGGGGTCTCGATGCGGGGGGTGACCCGATAGGACAGCCGATCGTAGACGAACTCCCGAATGCTCAACATCTTGCGCAGGATATTAGTCTCCGTGCCAATCGCCTCCCGCGCCGCATCCTGAACGATCTGAGCATCCATAGTCAGGGAGTCATCATCCTGTAGATAGCGAAACTGCAGATCTAAGGGGATCTCGGCGTCCTCCACATCCTCCGGCTGCAGCAGATATTTGATGTTGTAGAGATCGATCACCGCTTTCCAGCCGAACAATCTCGCCTCCCCAGCCTGCAGTTGTCCGAGATCGAACCGAGCCACCTGTTGCCCCATCTGTTGCTGGATCTGGAAAGGCTGACCCACGGGGACGACCGAATGGACTCGCTGACGCAGGCTATGGCAGGGCAACGCGATCGTCCACTCTACCTGTTCATAGGTTTGGGGCTCCTGCTGATCGATCTCCTCTAAATAGGTCAGCTCCACTCGAAAGCCATTGCAGAGGGTGTAACGGACCCGATCGGGGCTGAACTGGGGTAGATATACAGCAGGACAGGCCGGGATCTCAGGTTGAGGATCGGGAGCCGGGGTCAGAGGCGGCGTGAGTCGATCCGGGGGTTTGATCCGTAAGGGAGTGAGCAGGGTTTTGTTACGGATGGAGACGGAGAGGGGCCGGGGATCGTTGGGATTCTCACGGATGAAGGTCTCCTCCATGGCATAGGCGACCCAGAGCTGCTCCTGCCAGAGGGTGATGCCTGTAGGGGAAGGATGGGCGGTGAGAAATCGGGTGAGCTCCGCCCCCGTGGATCGATCCAGAACATAGATCGTCTCCTCCACCCGATCGCAGATCCACAACACCTCCCCCTGAGCCAAGATCTGTTCTCGACCCACCCCTGGAGCCTGAAACTCCTGGATCAGCTCCCCGGTGGCGTCCAGGTGCAGCACCTTCTCCCGCTGATAGGAGGTGGCATAGAGGCCCTCGGGATGAACCGATAACCCCTCGATCAGATAGGGAGCCATTCCCACCTGATAGGGTGTCAACTGATGCACTTGGCCCAGCTCTGACCCAGGCACCCGAAAGATCTGTCGATCTCGGGAGAACCAGAGATGTTGTCCATCCGGATCGTTGCTGAGAGCAAAGGTATCCCGGAGCTCCACCGCCAGATGAGGATTGAGGATGCGATGGATCTGGGTGCGCGGATCCACCTCAAACAGGTAACCCCAGGTTCGATCCAGGGTGAGTAGATGATCTCCCCAGAACGTCAAGCCTTCCAACGCACTGGCCCCCAAGGGGCGGATCAGGGGGGGGTGAGAGCCGGAGCCCCCCGTAGGCCACCAGGGGGGCAATCGATCTGTTTTTGAGGGAATCTGTAAGACCAAAACCGTGCCATCCTCACCGCTAACGTTGCCATCCAGCCGATGTCCCAGATTAGCAGTTGGGCTCCTGAGGTGAGCTGAGCGGATCGGAACTGGCTGAGGATCGGGAGGGATTACGACTGGATCGGGTCATGCGGCGCTCATCCTCCACCAGATCCCGTAAGTTGGGCATCTCCACCGGGGCATCCGGACGACTGCTCATGGTCTTGGGAAACGTGGTGGGCATGACGATCCCGGCAGAGATCAACATCTTAAAGGCATCCTCCACCGGCATCTTCAGCTCGATGGTCTCCTCCTCCGCCACCAAGGCATACCATCCCGTTGTCGGGTTAGGGGTAGTGGGCACAAACACACTCAACATCCGCTGCTCCCCTGATCCCGTGCCCAGATCCGTCTGTAAGGTCCCCGTCACAAAGGCCAAGGCCCACAGCCCCGGTCGAGGATACTCGATCAGGACCACCCGGCGAAACTTCTGATCCGTATCCCCAAATAGGGTGCTGAGCAATTGCTTCAGGGTCTTATACACCAGCCCCGCCACCGGAATAGCATGGAGCAGCCGCTCCCCCAGATTCAGAAACCACTGACCCACAATATTACGCACCAACAGCCCGATCAGCAGGATAAACGCCACCGGCGCCACGATCCCCACCGTCAGATCGATCAGGTTGATCAAGATGGGATGCAGGCCCTGAATCGGATTAAACTGCTTGGGAATGCTGGTGAGAAACCCAATGCTCCAGGTGGCCACCTCCACCATCAGCCAGATCGTGGTTGCCAAGGGGATCACCACCAACAGACCGGCGACAAAGTAATTCTTGAGTTGTTGTTTCCAGGCTGAGAGCATAGTGAACGAGAGGATCTCCTTAGCTAGAGAGGCGACATTCGAGGGTGGAACTCAAGCGGCGCAGGCGGATCAGATCCCTAGCCATGTTTCGTCTGATGATAGCGGTAAACCTCAGCCCCTAACTCGATCCCAGACCCCACGGCCCAGGGCTTGGCCCCAGATCCCTATCTAATGCTATCTTAGGGTGGCATGAAATTTTGTTAAGTCCCGGATCTCCAGGCCCCCACCTAGGGTCAGGAGGGGATAAGCAGGATCTAACCCTGAGTTACCGGCGGTTCTGAGTGCCCTATGGAAGATTGGCTTGAGCATACCTGTCAGATCGAGGTGCCGTTGGAGATCGAGACGGTGTGGGATCTGTGGGCTGATTTGGAACTGATGCCCCAGTGGATGCGCTGGATCCGCTCGGTGGAGTTGATCGATCAGGAGCGCTCCCGTTGGACCCTGGATACTCGCGGACTGACCTTTAGCTGGATCTCCCACACCCATACGGTTCACAAGCATCAACTGATCGCCTGGCAGTCGGTGGATGGGCTCAGCAATAAGGGGGCGCTGCGGTTCTACGACCGCCATGGCTCCACCATCGTCAAGCTGTCGGTGGCCTATGTCCTACCCGGGATCCTCAAGCTGATGGATAGCCTGTTCCTAGGCAAGGTGGTGGAGGAATCTCTGCAGGGAGATCTGGAGCGGTTTCGAGACTATGCTCTACAACAGCAACAATCCTCCCGCTAAGTCGTTCTGGTCGAGTGTGTAGTCACTGCTACTGTGTACAGAGATCTTAGTGATTCATGGAGCTTGCCCCCTGAGCAAACCACAGAGATCGGTATAGAGGGAGCCCATCACCGCGACAGGTCCTGCTGAGGCACTTGACGGTAGAACCAGATCCCCCAACCCATAACCCCCAGCAATCCCAGCAACGCGATCTGGCCGATATGGGTGATCAGCTGCTCCAGGGGTACGAACTGACCCAGGAAAAACGATAGGGTCACCATGGTGGTTCCCCAAGCAGCGGCCCCCAGAGCGTTAAACAGGAGAAAGCGGGGGTAAGCCATCCCCGAGATCCCCGCCAAAGGTCCCGCCAAGATCCGCAACAGGGTCAGGAACCGCCCCAACAGCACCGCCTTACCAGCATTCCGCCGAAATCCATCCCTGGCTCTCTCCAAC
>CAYSEO010000128.1:0-11834 GCA_964429885.1 uncultured bacterium | reverse complement strand
GCCTTCATCTCATAAGGAGCCACCAGCTTTAACCGGATCATAGCATTTCTCCAGTCGATATCCATCCGTAACAGGTTGGCCAGCAACAACATCAGCCCCCCATTGGCCTGTAGCCCCCCCCACCAGACATCGATCCGCCGCCGCCGCCCAAATCCCAATCCCTCGTTCTCCCGCAGGATCACCACATTGCGCTGGGCCTTATGGATGCGCCGCAGTAACCCACAGTAAGCCTCCAACCGCTCCGGGTTCTGACAATCTCCCAACAGGATCGTATTGGGCACCAATGGACCCAAACCATAGGCCTCGATCAGCTGCCAGGCCCCCTCAAACGGATCCTCCTGAGTGGGGAACACCCTGACCAACGCCTGGATCCGTCGCTGATTGAGATACTCCCGGATCTTCTCCTCAAACCCCATGCGCTCCGGCGGCTCCCCGGCCCCATTCAGCAGCACACTGGAGACCGTCACCAGACCACGATTGTGGGTCAAGGCATCCGCCAACTCGATCAGGGACCAGCGCTGGGTGGGATCTCGAGACAGCACCAATACGTGGGGCCGCCAGTTACGGGGATCATCGGTATGTTGCACCTGGAACACCCCGGCCCGTAACACTGCCATCCACAAGCCACTGCGCACATCCCCCCAGGTGGTCTGCAAGGAGCGTCGCTGTAACCAAACATACAACACCAACACGAACCCTGCCGCCGCCACCGTCGCTACCGCATTGATCAGAAACATCACCAGCAGACAGCCCACCGCCCCGATCAAGGACAGCAACCAGTGCACCTGAAAGGCGGGTCGATAGGAGGGGCTCTGCAGGAACCCCTCGATCCCCGCCGAGGCATTCAGCACCAGATAGGTGGTCAGGAAGAACATGGTCAACACGGGGGCGATCAGGTTCAGCTCCCCGACCATCACCGTCAAGGTGGCCAGGATCAGGGTCACCAATGTCCCCACCCGTGGCTCATCCATCGCCCCATGGCCCCGACCCAGCCAGCGCAACCAGCCCGGCAACACCCCATCCCGAGCCAGAGCCTGCAACACCCGTGGTGCCCCCAAAATGCTGCCGATGGCACTGGATAACGTCGCTCCCCAGATCCCAAACAGGATCGCCGGTCCCCAGAACGACATCTGCATCATGATCAGGGGATTCTCTACCAACTGCTCGGGAGTGGCCCGGATCGATAGCACCACCGGCAACGTCATATAAATCACATATCCGGTGCCTACCGCCGCCAGGGTGCCCAAGGGGATGGCCCGCGTCGGATCCTTCAGATCCCCAGACATATTTACCCCTGCCATGATCCCCGTCACTGCCGGAAAGAACACCGCAAACACATGCCAGAACGGTTGTCCGGATCCGATCCAGAGCGGGATCTCCAGATCAGGCGTCAAAGGTTGACCCAGAGCAAGAGACAGCAGGGAGAGGACGATCACCGCCATGATCACGTACTGAGCCCGGATCGCCGCCTCCGCTGAGGTCAGGGCCAGGATCCCTACCAGGAGGGTCGTGATCAGAGCCACTGTCACCTGGTCAAAGAGCCCAAAGGTTTGGACAATACTCTCCGCGAAACCGATCGTATACAAAGCAACGGAGAGAGCCTGAGCCAGATAGAGTGGGATCCCCACAGATCCTCCCGTCTCCAAGCCCAGGGAGCGACTGATCATGTAATAGGCACCCCCTGCTCGCACCACCCGATCCGTGGCGATGGCACAAACCGATAGGGCCGTCAACAGTGTGATCCCGGTGGATAGGGTGACGATCAACAGAGTCCCCACCAGACCCACCTGACCCACTACCCAGCCGAAGCGCAGATACATGATCACCCCCAAGATCGTTAGGATCGAGGGGGTATAGACGCCGCCGAAGGTACCCAAACCCGGTGTCTCATCAGCGGTAGAGGGCTCAGCGGGCTTTGAGTCCTGACGGGAAAACAATGGTTTCATGGCCGGAGATCCGGTGAGGAGTGAGAGTCAATCAAAAGCGGAATGATGATAACGGCGATCCTAGAGGGTGCCTGGATGGATGTCATGACGCAGAAGCGTAGCTCTCGGGTTTCGCCAGGAGATGAAGCTAAGATCCGAAGGTCACCGTAGCAGGGAACGATAGCATGGGTCCAATAACTCAACCCCCAAGAGTGGTCGTTGTGGGCGCTGGTTGGGCTGGATTGGCCGCCACGGATCACTTAACCCGTCAGGGATACGAGGTGATCCTGCTAGAAGCTGGACCCCATCCGGGCGGTCTGGTTTCCGGCTGGCGAACTCCGGGGGGACGCGGGGTAGAGGCAGGCATTCATGGGTTTTGGTATCCCTATCGCAATATCTTCGCCCGACTCGATCAACTGGGATTAGATCCCTTCACCCCCTGGACTCGATCCTCACAATATTCTCCGGCTGGTTTGGAGGTCACCTCCCCCATCTTTCAAGATCAACCCCGTCTCCCCATGCCCCTGGGGACGTTCCTATATCCCGACTTCAAACGACTGCCCCTGATCGATCGGCTCTCTGCCCTACCGTTGTTAGCTGCCGTGATCGATTTCGATAATTCCGATGCGGCTTGGCAGCGTTACGACCGGATCACAGCCCGTGAGCTGTTTCGCGAGTATGGGGTCTCCTCCCGTCTCTATCACGACTCCTTTGAGCCCATGTTGTTGGTGGGATTGTTTGCCCCTGGGGAGCAGTGTTCAGCAGCGGCGGCCTTAGGAATGCTCTACTATTTCATCCTGGCCCATCAGCCGGATTTTGATGTCAAATGGTGTCGCGGTACAGTCGGAGATCAGATCTTTCGTCCTTGGATCCAACAGATCGAGGCCGCTGGGGCACAGGTGTTGACCCATCACCGGGTAGAGGATTTTAAGTTAGATGCGGCGGGTCAGATCGAGGCGGTGATCTGTGGTGATGAGGTGATCGAGACGGATGCGGTGATCTTATCGGTGGGGATCACAGGGTTACAAAAGATCATCAGCAACAGCTCGGTACTGCAACAACGTCAGGAATTTCGGGATGTCATGAACTTAGGGGGCATCGATGTGTTGGCGACACGTCTGTGGTTCGATCGCAAAGTCCAGATCCCCTTACCCTCCAATGCTTGCTTCGGCTTTCATCCCACCACAGGCTGGACCTTTTTCGATCTCAATGCTCTGCAGGATGAGTACCGAGATGCCCCTGGATCGGTGATTGAAGTGGACTATTACCATGCCAATCAGTTTCTACCCCTGAGTGATCAGGAGATCCTCTCCTTAGTTCAACAAGATCTGGCCACCTGTGTTCCGGGTTTTCGGGCTGCTGAGGTGATCGACAGTAGTGTGATCCGGTTACCCAAGGCGGTGAGCCATTTCGCTCCTGGCAGCTATCGCTATCTGATGGGACCGCAAACGAGTTTTCCCAACCTATTGATGAGTGGGGACTGGATCGTCAGCCGTCATGGATCCTGGTCTCAGGAGAAAGCCTATGTCACAGGTCTAGAAGCCGCCAATCGAGTCATCGATCGATTCCGCCTAGGTCAGCCTGCTACGATCCTGCCGATCGAGCCCGATGAACCTCATATCCATCTAGCCCGATCGATCAATCAGGGGTTGAGAGAGATCGGGAAGCTGATCCCGGCTTTCGGGTTGAGCTAACCGAGTAGAGAGATAACCGATGAGCTGAGGAGAGGAAAATGAATGTCAACCTAGAGTCAAGTAGATCAGCAAAAACGTTTATACAGTCTATATAGTGCGTGTCAAAGCAATTTTGCCGATCTACTTAAGGCTGAAAATCGTGACCGATCTTAAGTACTCCAATCATGGATCTCATTGATACCGACGTTCTAATCGACATCCAGAGAGGCTATAACCCAGCACTAGACTGGTTTGCTGGACTGACCGAAGTCCCTAGTGTTCCAGGCTTCGTTGTCATGGAACTGATCCAGAATGCTCAAAACAAACGACAACTTCGAAGAGCTCTGCAACACGCAATCCCCAGGGTAAGATCGATAACATGGGCAGCAACGAGCCATGGAAGGAAAGAGTCATCATGAGACCGAGGAGCAAGCCATGCATCGTCTGTCTGAAGCCCTGATCGAAGGACAGATCCAGATCCTGATGGGCTAAAGGACTGTTCGCCTCGAACCATACACGATAGAGGTTCGGTCTACGATTGGGTCGCTTCCAATGATTCCCTCATGACCACTACGACCTTACAAACCGCTCGTTATATCCTTCGAGAGAACCCGCTGACCTTCTTTGCCTTCAGTCTCTTCGGTGTGCTCCTGATCTTCGCCCTGTTGGGTCCCTGGTTAGCTCCTTATGATCCTCTGGCTAGCAATGCCGCTGTCGCTCTACAGCCTCCCTCCTGGGATCACTGGTTTGGCACCGATCAACTCGGACGGGATATCTTAAGCCGGGTGATCGTGGCCGCTCGCTTGGATATCGGGATCGCGGTGGCGGCGGTAGCTCTCTCCTTCATCCTGGGCAGTATCCTGGGCACCTGTGCTGGGTACTTCGGGGGCTGGGTGGATCAGGTGGCAGGCCGGTTGATCGATACGATCATGGCGTTTCCGTTGTTTGTGTTGGCCATGGGGATCGTGGCAGCCCTGGGCAATTCTGTCGAAAATATCGTCTACGCTACAGCCA
Source organism: uncultured bacterium (assembly GCA_964429885.1). Taxonomy (GTDB): domain Bacteria; phylum Cyanobacteriota; class Cyanobacteriia; order Thermostichales; family Thermostichaceae; genus CAYSEO01. The sequence continues at coordinate 7,222 of CAYSEO010000128.1, read as the reverse complement.
TCATTAATCTACCTCTCTATGCTCGGGTGGTGCGCTCGGAGATCTTGGTATTGAAGCGATCCGGTTTTGTGGAGGCGGCGCGGCTAACGGGGAATACGCATCTACAGATCATGGCCTTCCATCTGTTCCCGATCGCGGTGCCCGTGATGATGGTGCATGTCTCCCTCAATATGGGCTGGGCGATCCTGAATGCGGCGGGCCTGTCGTTCATTGGTTTAGGGGTGCGGCCTCCCACGGCGGAATGGGGGATCATGGTGGCGGAAGGAGCCAATACCATCATCTCGGGGGAATGGTGGCTGTCCATCTTTCCGGGGGCAGTGCTGATGCTGGCGGTACTCTGTTTCAACCTGTTGGGAGATGGCCTACGGGATCTAGTGGATCCAAGGAGACGCACATGACCGGGGTGAGCTTACAGGCTGAGACAACTCCAGCGGGGCAGGCAGATCAGGGGGAATCCTTACTGGCGGTTGAGAATCTGGGGATCCATTTCCGCACGCGGGCCGGGATCGTCCAGGCTCTGGAACAGATCAATTTCTCGATCCAGCCCGGTGAGACCCTGGCTGTGGTGGGGGAGAGCGGATCGGGAAAATCTGTAACAGCACTGGCCATTATGGGTGTGTTGGATGGGGCCGCTCAGATCGTCTCCGGTTCCATTCGCTTACAGGGACAGGATCTATTGGCCATGCCCGAGGCGGCCCGTCGCCAGATCCGAGGCAAGGAGATCTCGATGATCTTCCAAAACCCCCGTGGATCCTTAAACCCGATCCGGCAGGTGGGTCAGCAGATCGAGGATATTCTCAAAGCTCATACTCAGATCCCCAAGCGGGAGTTGAAGGAGCGAGCCATCGAGATGTTGAGTCGGGTGCGGATCCCCGATCCAGCCCGTCGGTATCAGGCCTATCCTTTTGAGCTATCGGGGGGTATGTGTCAACGGGTGATGATCGCGGTGGCCCTGGCCTGTGCCCCAAAGTTGTTGATCGCCGATGAGCCTACAACGGGATTGGATGTCACCACCCAAGCAGCGGTCATGGATCTGATCCGAGATCTGGCCCACCAAAATCAGATGGCGACTCTAGTGATCACCCATGATCTGGCTCTAGCAGCGGATTACTGTGAACGGATCGTGGTGATGCATGCGGGCCATGTAGTGGAAGCGGCTTCGGCCTCAGTCCTGTTTAACGCCCCTCGCCATCCCTATACTGCTAAACTGATCGCCGCCACCCCAGAGGCGGACAAAACTTTAGATCGCCTCCAGCCAATCTTTGGCCAACTTCCTGATCTGAGAGGATCGTTACCCCCCTGTCGGTTCAGTGGCCGTTGCGATCGCTATGCTCCCGACTGTGATCAAGTGCCCCTGCAGAGGCAACAAGTCGGGGCTGATCATACCGTTGCCTGTTGGAGGCCCCTATGAGCCAGATCGTGACGGAATCAGTGTCTTCTACTGTGGATCTGAAGACGGATCTATTGCGAGTGGTGGATCTGCAGAAGCGATTTCCAGTACAAGGATTGAAGACCTCACCCAAGACCCGGTTGCCGCTTCCTTTTGGACCCACCCAGAAGAGTTATCTTCATGCCGTCGATCGGATCAATCTCTCCATTGCCTCCGGGGAGAGTGTGGGGTTAGTGGGGGAATCGGGCTGTGGCAAATCCACCTTGGTGCGACTGATCAACCGGCTTTTGGATCCCAGTGACGGTCAGATCTGGTTCGAGGGGCATGAGATCGGCCAGATCCCCAGCCGTGGCTTTACCCGTCATCCTTTAAGGGCAGGCATGCAGATGGTCTTTCAAGATCCAACCGACAGCCTCAACCCTGGATTTACCGCCTTCGCGACCATTGCAGATCCCTTACGACGCCTCGGTCAACTTCCAGATCAAACCACCCTCCGATCACGAATTGAAGAACTCGCGGATCTGGTGGGACTACCCCAGGAATTACTCAGTCGCTACCCCCATCAACTCTCAGGGGGACAGAAGGCCCGCGTCGGGATCGCTAGAGCCATCGCCCTACATCCGCAACTGCTGATCCTAGATGAGCCTACCTCTGCTTTAGATGTCTCGGTGCAAGCGATCATTCTCCAATTACTGGCGGATCTGCGTTCTCGCTTGGGCATGAGCTATCTGTTCATCTCCCATGATCTGAATGTGGTGCGGTTGCTTTGCAATCGGATCTATGTGATGTACTTGGGCAAGATCATCGAGACCGGCACTGTAGATCAGATCTTCTCCTCCCCCCAACATCCCTATACGGAAGCCCTGATCGCCACGATCCCAGGTCAAACCATCACTGATCATGAGCAATATGCCCTCAAGGGGGAGCCCCGTAGTCCTATCGATCCGGATCCCAACATCTGTCGGTTGTACGGACGCTGCCCCAGGGCTGAGGAGCGGTGTCATCAGGAGATGCCGATCTTGGCCGAGTTAGATCAAGACCATCACGTTGCCTGTCATTTTCCTGGGTGATCGGCTCGAAAAGCATTGACTGTCTAGACAGAAATTGTCATACTGTTTTCCTAGTGTAATATTTTGGGAGGTAGATCATGCAACCTAACCGTCAGCACCCAACCAAGCCGTTTTTTCAATCCTGATGAGAAAATAGCGGTACATCAGCAGCATCTCACCCCTCAACAGGAGTTTTTTCAATGGCGGCCTCGACGATACGGAGCTAGATCTTTACGATCGCCTCTCTTGCTTTTGAGGCATCCAGTAAACGACGCAAAGGCTATCCCTCAGAGACACAAGTCAAGCGTGGAGAGCGAATTGTCAAGGGTCACAAGGAACTGATTGAGAAGCTAGGCCGACAAGATCCTTGTCCTTGTGGATCAGGCAAAAAATTCAAGAAATGCTGTATGAGATCCGGTTTCTTCGACGGGGGTAGGCGATCCTACTATGCCCGTGATTGAGGATTCGCTGACTGAAGGGAAGTCTAAGCGCTTCTCCTCTAAAGAACATTGAGATCTATAGCGTTCCTCAGCTCTTCACTGGGACTTGCTCTAGATCTCATCTCTGTTTTCAAGGCCTCACTTTCAATGAATCTCGATCCCTGCGTATATAGATCAAACGATCCCCAGTTCATCCAGGGCCAGAGCCGCCGTTGTCGCAAACAGGATCACCGCCAGCGTCACCAGAGGAGGCTGACCCTTGGCGATAGAAAAAGAGGCTGCGATCCCCGCGCCCACACTGGCGGACATGGCCCGACTGGTCCAATCACGATCGGATTTGTTAAACATCTTTACACTCGCTAGGGTGAATTCAACCACGGATTCGTAAATCACGGCTTTCACCCTATCACTGCCCCTCAGAAGCCGGAATGGCTCTCAATATTTCTTAAATTCGGTCTCAGATTCCACTCTGATCAGGGCTGAATCTTACGAATGATTGCACTGAGCCGATCGTAATCCTCCCGTAACAACAGGCTAAGCTGACGCCCCACCTGCACCAACCAGGCCCGATCGAAATGCAACACCTGATAGCAGTGACGGATCACCGCCGCCACCAATTCATCCACCGGCACCCCATGCACCTGTAACAATGTATGTAGGAAATCGATCTGCTGACAGAACCGCCGGATCTGGTCCGGAGAACAGCGATACACCGCCTGATGGATCTGCGGAGGCCGAGGGGGCAGGTATTGGTAGAGCCGATCACCACTGTCAAACCCCACCAGAGCCACCTGAAAATCTGTCTTCAACATGGCAAAGATCTGGGGCTGTTGTTCCCGGAGCTCCTGAGCACTTAATCCCAAGGCCCTGGCCCGATGGACGGAATCCACTGGGGAGATGGTGGCATGGGTAACCACCCCATAGAGCACGTTGCCAGTTTCCTCATCCCGCGATCGGACCCAACTGCCTAGAGCCGGAATGGCCGGGAAGGTCAGATCATCGGGTTGAAAGCATTGGCCGAGAAACAGGGTGGTGGAGGCCTCGATCACCTCACCGATATGGTCGGGGGGACGTGCGGCTGGGGTCGCTGAGGACAGAGGAAGTCGCATGGGGATCAACTGACGGGCCACTTGATGTAAAGATCTCTTTACCCTGTCTTATCTAACGGAACCGGGCTATGGGAGCGGGATCCAGCTTTTCCTTCATCAATCGTTATTTCTTGATCTCTCCCCTCCCCTTGGGGGTCATGATAGGGTGTCAGTGCTCAAGTGGGGAAGTCGGATGTCCCCCTATGGATACCTTCATTCGGAATCTAGCCATGTCTCTGGACTCTCTTTCCACGCAATCCACCTCTTCTACCCCTGAGATCTGTGATTATGTGACGCAGTTACAGCTGCACATGGCCTTACAGGCGAAGCACCTGATCCCGGCCCTGACCCAGCCTCACCCTCGGGATAGCCGTATGCAGCTCCTCCATCAAGCCCAGGCAGACATGGAAAAATCTGCCTCCCGGCAGTGGCTGTAACAACACTCTCCATCTTGCATCCTGAGTTGACTGTCAGAGATCTGAAACCTACGTGTCATCTCTCCGTCATGAAGAGCAGCTAGGCTAACAATGACGATCAGGATAAGGTGGTTTCGATGAATCAGATCCCGTCTCAACAGAACCATTCCCCTCACTGGCGTACCTGGCTGGGTTCAGCCTCTCTGGTCCTGTGTGGGGCCGGGGCTGCCCTACTGACCACGGCGCTATTGCCTTCGGATTCTCTCTCAAATGCCCCTCAGCCCGCATTCGCGGCTCCTTTTGCTAGCGCTGAGGATGCTAACTTTATCACCCAGGTGGTGGAGGAAGTGGGTCCGGCGGTGGTCCGGATCAATGCCTCCCGTACTGTAGAGGCGGATGAGGAGCTGCCGGAGATCTTTAACGATCCGTTCTTCCGTCGCTTCTTTGGCGATCAGTTGCCTCCTGGCATGCCCGACCGACGCACAGAGCGGGGTGCTGGCTCTGGATTCATCCTCAGCGATGATGGCAAGATCTTGACCAACGCCCATGTGGTGGATGGTGCCGATCAGGTGACGGTGACCCTACAGGATGGCCGCATCTTCGATGGTGAGGTCCTGGGTCGGGATCGGCTGACGGATGTGGCGGTGATCCAGATTGAGGCGGAGGATCTGCCCTCAGTGCGCATTGGGGACTCCGATCAGATCCGGCCTGGGGAATGGGTGATCGCGATCGGTAACCCTTTGGGCCTGGATAGCACGGTGACTGCCGGGATCATCAGTGCCACGGGTCGCTCTAGTGGTGAAGTGGGTGTTGGTGACAAGCGGGTGGACTTCATCCAGACTGATGCGGCCATTAACCCCGGTAATTCCGGTGGACCTCTGCTGAATGTGGAGGGTGAGGTGATCGGTGTGAACACGGCTATCATCCGTGGGGCTCAGGGCCTGGGCTTCTCTATCCCCATCAACCGGGTCCAAGAGATCTCCGAGCAGCTGATCGAGAACGGTGAGGTGGAGCGCTCCTACCTGGGCATCCGGATGATCACCCTCAATCCCCAGATCGCTGAGGAGATCAATGAGGATCCTAACAGTGGCTTAGTGGTTGAGGAAGAAGAGGGCATCCTGGTGATGCGTGTGATGCCGGATTCTCCAGCGGATCGGGCGGGTCTGCGGGCTGGCGATGTGATCCAGCGGATCGATGGTGAGGAGCTTGAGGACTCTCAGGAGATCCAGCAGTTGGTGGAATCTAGCCCCATCGGTACCATCCTGCAGGTGGAGCTACGACGTCTGGGTCAAGATGTGGAGCTACCGGTCAAGACTGGGCCTTTCCCCGATGATCAAGAGTGAGATTGAGATCGCCCATTTGACCTGAGTTGGTGATCGTTTGAGCTGAGGGGGCCTGAAATGAGGTCCCTTTTTTGTGAAATCAGATCGCATCAGTAAAGGTTGGTTGTGATCATAGGAGATCCTGAGCCGCTCAATCGCTTTTCGCGTCAAGCTCAGGGCTACAGATCTCATAGATCTCCATCGAGTCTGTAGCGGAGATCGTCACCTCATCGGGATTCGCCACCAGATCCACCAGCGGATGACGCTGAGCCAATTGCGCCACTGTACACTGGCAGAAGAGCTCAGCGGTTGCAGCAGAGATGTTCGTGATCTCATCCCGGCAGAGGGAGAGTAATGTAGATCTGGCCTCTTCAGGACTTGGTTCTGTGGGTTCGGTGATGTCGGGTAGATCCTGAGGGGGATCTGCCACCGGCTCTGAGGTCTCACCCATTTTCTGTTGAATCAGGGATTGTCGGTATTCCTCCAGATCGGCCCTATCTTGATCCTCAGCCTCAATTAGCTGATCCAGGATAGAGATGGCCTGATCCAAATCCTCATTCTCCACGGCCTGTTGCAGCTGGATGTGGATCGGTGGCTGAGCCGAGACGGGAGCCATCCAGAGTCCGAATAGTAGTGTAAGAACGGCAGGACGCATAATGTCTCCATCAGTTGATCGAGGTAGACGAGGGATGAGTTGCCTGAATGGCCCAGTTGATCCGAATCAATCAGACTATCTGCCTTTAGAGTGCCCCAAAGTTATGCTACCCTCATCAGGATCCGCAGGATCGAAAGACACTCTCTAGCCGAAGTGATCAAGAATGTTGAACTGAGTGGCATGGGATCCTCAAGGTTGCGTTAAACTGAATGACTGAAAAGCCTGGATCGGGAGTTGAATAGAGATGAAGACGATCTCCACGTTAGAGCTCAGTCAGCGGATCCTGGATATGGCGGAGTCTGGGGTTTACCGAGAACTGATCCTGGAAGCCTTGCATCCTCTGGCCACCAAGAAACAGATCCGATCCGCTATCGCCCAAGCCCGACACTATGGTCTTTACTCAGTTCCAGAGCTCCGCGATCCAGACCTGGGCACCTATTACCAACGAGATCCAAAACACTACCAATCCCTACAAAGAGCCTTACGCTCCTCAATTCCTCTCAGCGAGCAACCCTTACCTGAACAGATCAGACAGACTACGATCACGATCCGGCGCATGTTAGGGATCGCGGCAGGATGCTCTCTAGTTTCTAGTTTAGGGGGGATCAGTTGTCTGGTTTTACAACACACTCAGCTGGGGTGGGGATTATTGGTTTGTAGCTCAAGTCTGGCGGGGGTTTGGGGACTGCAGCGCGGATTAGCCTACGGTATGGTTCGATCCTCCCATCCAGGATCAAAGGTGTGCAACGGAGGACCCCAGTCCCAAACTCTAGCAATGCCTCTAGATCCAGCAAGCTTCATCAGAGGACTCCTTCTAGATCACACTGGCTAGGTCCTCAAGACGATCAATAAGTAGATCAGC
>CAYSEO010000127.1:0-11895 GCA_964429885.1 uncultured bacterium | reverse complement strand
CCCCCCCCCCCCCCGCCCCCCGCCCCCCCCCCCCCCCCCCCCCCCCCCCCCCCCCTGTGGTTTGAAGATGCATGAGGACTGGGGATCCACCCCAGCGGTGATCGATACCTGTCTGTCGGTGTGCGATCAGTACGATATTCAAGGGTTGATCCATACGGATACGTTGAACGAGTCGGCCTTTGTGGAGGACACGATCGCAGCCATCAATGGTCGTACGATCCATACCTTCCATACGGAGGGGGCGGGGGGCGGTCATGCTCCAGATATCCTGCGGATGGCGGCGGAGCCCAATGTATTGCCCAGTTCCACCAATCCCACCCGACCTTTCACTCGCAACACGATCGAGGAACATCTGGATATGTTGATGGTGTGCCACCACCTGAGTCGGGATGTGCCGGAGGATGTGGCCTTTGCGGAGTCCCGGATCCGCGCCCAGACCATCGCAGCGGAGGACATTCTGCATGATATGGGGGTGTTGAGCATCATCTCCTCGGATTCCCAGGCTATGGGTCGGGTGGGGGAGGTGATCTGTCGCACCTGGCAGACGGCTCACAAGATGAAGGAACAGCAGGGGCCGTTACCGGAAGATTCCGATCGCCATGACAACCATCGGGCCAAGCGATACGTAGCTAAGTACACCATCTGCCCAGCCATCGCCCACGGGATCAGCCACGAGATCGGCTCGGTTGAAGCGGGGAAGCTAGCAGATCTCTGTCTCTGGAAACCGGCGTTTTTTGGGGTGAAGCCGGAGATCGTGTTGAAGGGGGGGATGATCGCCTACGCCCAGATGGGGGATCCTAATGCCTCGATCCCCACACCTCAGCCGGTGCACATGCGACCTATGTTTGGCAGCTTTGGGGGGGCGACTAACGCCACAAGCCTGCTCTTCACCTCCCAAGCCGCTCTGGATCTGGGTATCGATGAGTCATTAGATCTGCTCCGGGATCTGGTGGCAGTGACAAATTGTCGGGAGATCGGTAAGGCGGATCTGAAACTGAATGAGGCCATGCCCCATTTGGAGGTGGATCCGGAGACCTATGAGGTGCGGGCGGATGGCCAGCTGTTGACCTGTGATCCGGCCACGGTGTTGCCGATGGCGCAGCGGTACTTTTTATTCTAGATGGAGAGTATCCTTACCTTGTTAAAGGATGAATCATCGCAGATTGACGCTTGTGTAACGTCAGTGCCATACTACGATCATATGATAAGGCAGATAACTTCATGAAAGAGCTAGCAGTTTCATTCACAGAAGAGCTAGTCAAGTTGGTAGGAAACCTTGCTTGGCCTTCCCTGGTGTTTTTCATCGCTTGTAGATACCAGAAAGAGTTTCAAGATCTACTTACTAGACTAGGAAAAGCCAAAATCGGACCAGCCGAATTCACTCTTGAGAAGGTGGAGAAATCCGTCATCCAGTCAGCAGAAGAGACTTCCAAGCTGCTTGAGAAATCCCTTCGATATAGCAATCTATTGAGTCAGAACAGGTCGAATGAAGATACTACCGAGATCAGAGATCTTCATCGCGCAATTAGGGTTGCTGATATCGACAATGATGATCAGGAGGAGATAATCATCTCTCAATTTGAGGGATCCTACTGGTCAAGGATTAGAGTATTCAAGCCTATAGCAAGATCCAGAGGAGCTGATATATCTATAGATTTCATCCTTCTGGGGGAGATTTTTCCGGTTAACTTTCTAGAAGAGGTTAGAGATTTTGATTCAGATCATATCCCCGAAATTATAGTTAATGAGGATGAGATTGGAGAGAAACCTCATGTCATTGCATCGAAGGATGAGGTGGTTTACAAATGGATCGATAGTTCTTTCCATCCTATCTCTAGAAAACGAGTCCATGAGATCTCCGTGGCTGATGCTGGCTACTCTGATTGGAATCGAGATCAGATAACCCCTCCACAGGATCAGACTGCGGAACAGACTGCAGAAGCTTGGTCGAGGTGGTTTGAACAGGTTGATCAGATAGAGCTAGATCTACCTGGATTAGGGGATAGTTACAAGCAAAAAGTGATCGACAAGTTTAAGAAACAGGGTCTGGAGTTATGAGCTTGTGTGATGCAGGAGTTTTACTTTGTCTTGTCGATCGAAATCAAACCCAACATCAGCCATATAGAGAAACAGTACTTAGGATGCGAAAACCCCTAATCACAACTTGGCCATGCCTGACTGAGGCAATGTACCTTTCTCTAGACCGAGGAGGATGGCCACTACAGAAACAGTTATGGAATCTCCTTTTGGATAAAATAATGTTAATCTTTGAAATCAAAGAAGCAGATCACAGTCGTTTGCGTTCTTTGATGGGAAAATATCGTGATCGACCTATGGATCTGGCAGATGCAACTCTGGTCCTAGCAGCTGAAGATACGGGACTTCGTCAGATCCTCACTCTGGATTCTGATTTCCTATTCTACCGGATCAGAGATCGTGATAGCTTCGAGATTGTGCAGCCAGGAGGGAACTAGACACCACCTGGAGATGGATCCGGAGACCTATGAGGTGGGGGCGGATAGCCAGTTGTTGACCTGTGAATCGGCCACAGTTCTACCGATGGCTCAGCGATACTTCTTGTTTTAGGGCTGGCCAAGGTGCGAAGCTATTCAAGCAGGCTTAGGGACACCGATTGAGGATTGTGATCCGGAGTTAGAGTCGACCACCTTATGAGAAATGAGTCAGGGATCTAGACGGTGCTTACTCCTGCAGCATTAATATTCAGCATCGTCTACAGGGATTCAGAAGCCCTGCTTGATCTTTAGAACAAAACTGCGGTCTTTTGCTCTGGATCAAACTCATAGCGCTGGTTAAAGTCTGTCTCCCCATAGATATTCAAGGTGAGGGTGGGATGGGGATCGGTTTCCGAGGCAGGCACCGAACAAACGTCATGGATTGCCTCCGGGGTGAATCCCACCATATCCCCCGGCTGCAGGATCACCTCGCTGATCTGGCTCACCTCTCCATAACCGGACTGGGAACCATCATCCTGACGTTGCCAAAGGCGATTACGCTCTCGTCCTGAGTGGGTCGGATCCCCTAGGATCGCCACTAGGCTCCAGGCGGCATGGTTGTGAATGGGGGAACTTTGTCCGGGCAACCAGGAGACGGTCTGGATGGTGAAAGGATAGCCCGGCTCATCGTAGAGAAAATGTACCCCCCAACCCAGATCCGGGTGAGGTTGGGGACAGGTGTCGATGATCCAGGGGGAATGTTCCAGTAGATGACGCACCAATACCGTGGCGATCCGCAGCCGATCGCGATCGGAACGCACTGCTGCTACTAGATCATCGAGATCGCTGAGGAATCGGTAGAGGCGATAGGGCTTGCGGCGAGGAAACCGTCGCATCAGCGTGGAGGCGGGAGAGGCCATGGAGCGCACCTGCCCATCAGCACCCACCTCATAGGATCGGGGTGAGACAGCGGTGGGAGCTGGAGCTGAGACGGGGGCGGAGACTGTCATGGGAAGGAGCGGTATCGACACTAAAACCTTAACCTCTACCGTAGTCCTGATCTGGACCCAGGCGCTGAAGCCCCCCTAATGGAGAGATGAGAGTTTATTCAGGGGCGAGGGGTAGATCCCTGAGTAGGCTCCAGATCACGAGTCTCAGGATCCTAGAGATGAAGAAACTGTTAGGGCTTTATCAGGTTTACTTAAGAGAAAAATTGATAGGGTAAGGGTGAGTCAATGACGGTCCCCTACAGGTCGAATCAGTCCCAAACTAAACCTTGTCGGATCTTAGATCTGGGCTTTTGTTCGCCTTAATCCTACTGTTACGGAGCAATGATCCATGGAACACTCTTCCCCCACCCCTGAGGCTCAACCCGCTAAGCAAAAACCTTGGGCAAAGATCGGTATTGGTGTAGCGATCGTGGCCGCATTGGCGGTGGTGTTGATCCAGTATGGCGGTGCCATCCAGCAATCCCTGCAATCCGCTCTGCTCTGGATCAAGGATCTGGGTCCCCTGGGTCCCCTGCTGTTCATCGGCCTGTATGTGATCGTGACGGTGCTGTTCCTGCCCGCTTCCCTGATGACCATCGGTGGGGGATTCATCTTCGGTCCCTTTGCCGGGTGTCTTTATGTGGTGATCGGGGCCACCATCGGCGCCAACCTGGCCTTCTTGATCGGGCGGTATCTGGCTCGGGATCGGGTGGCTAAACTGATCGAGGGCAACAAGGCCTTTAAGGCCATCGATAAGGCGATCGCTCAGGGCGGCTGGAAGATCGTAGGTCTGATCCGGCTATCCCCCGCCTTTCCCTTTAACGTACTCAACTATGCCCTAGGCCTGACCCGAGTCTCCTTCACCGACAACATCATTGGCACCATGGGGATCATACCGGGAGCTTTTGCCTACTCCTATCTGGGTTCCCTCTCCGAGAGTCTGATCCAGGCGGCAGGAGAGATGGCCACGGAGGATGCCGCTGTAGATTCCACCCAGACGATCATCCAATGGGCGCTGCGCATCATCGGCCTGATCGCCACCTTTGCCGTCACCATCTACGTCACCAAGCAGGCTCGCAAAGCCCTCAAGGAGACGGTGGATGATGAAGCCACAGGGGATCCTGAGGTCGTGGCCTAAGGGATCAGAGTTCAGTGGAGCCTCGGCTCTGGGATCACAGGAGAGATCACCTGGGCGATTGTCCCTCTGCCAGAAACAAGGTCAACGCCACCCCGACCGTCACCAGCCCAAACATCAGGTAGCTGATCAGTCGCAACTGGGCCAGCCGCAGGCTATGTAAGGTCCGCAGCCAACCACAGCCCACGGACTCTACAAACCGATCCAGGGCCGTCCGCATGGGATAGGCGTAGAGGGAATCCGTCTCCTGCATGAATACCAACATCACCAGCAGGGTGGAATAGCCCCAGAGAAGGCCCCAGATCACGATCGCTACCATCAACAAAGCCTGCTCCAGCATCATCGGACTCATGCGCAGGGTCGATCGTTAGTTTAGAGGAAAACTTTGGCGCTTGTTCCCCCACAGAACAGGCGTTTTTTTCGACTGGATCCTCGTTCCCCTCAGGGAGTGCAGCGGCTGGATCACCCCTCCCAGGAGACTCTGCTCTTTAGAGTCTTGCCACCCCCAGGGGGATTCATTAAACCTAGGGATGATGATCTCGTAAAGCAGCAGCGTGACTACACTCCTAGCGGAAGACGACATTCTCTATCGTCAATATGTCCAGGGACTTCTAGAGACCCACCTGCCTCAGTTCTGCCCAGTGCATGTCGCCTCCAACGGCAGCGAGGCCCTGGATCTGGCCCGTAAGTTTCATCCGGACTTTCTGCTGCTGGATATCCGCATGCCGGAGATCACGGGTATTGAGGTAGCACGCCAGGTATGGGCGGAACGGCCCCAGGCTCGGATCATCTTCTGGTCTCACTTTGCGGATGAGGTCTATGTGCGGGAGCTGCACAAGATCGTGCCCCCTCAGACGGTGTATGGCTATCTGCTCAAGAACTGTACCGACGAGAAGCTGATCAGTGCCATTCAGGCAGTGGTGCAGGATGAGCAATGTGTGATCGATCGAGAGGTGCGGGGGGTGGACTCCCGCTCCCAGAACAAGATCACCGGCCTCAGTGACGCGGAATATGAGGTCTTGATCGATATCGCCCTGGGCTTGACCGATCAGGCCATCGCCGCCCGCCGCTTTCTCTCCCGACGGGGGGTTACCAATCGCCTCCGCAATCTCTATGACAAGCTGGAGGTCAGCAACGATCAGATCGAGAGCGATGAGTGGGGCACCACCTTTAGTCTACGGGCGCGGGCCATTCGCCTCGCCTTCAAACGGGGCCTGATCAATGCCCAGCTGCTGGATGAGGAGGAGACGGAGCTGGATCGGTGGCTGAGTCGTTATCGGCTGGAGCCTCTGGAGTAAGGGGGGCTCTGATCTGTTCCCAGGTGAGCTGGATCGTGGCTCGCTGTAACTGGGCTGGGGTGGCCTTCGGATACGCCAGGGTGCTGGGATCGAAGCCAAATAACTCCATCTGAGTCGTCGGTTGAGTGAGGTGAGGCTGGTACTGGGGGATCTGTTGAAACAGGCCATGGAGCCGCTGGGGTAAGGGAGCAGCTCGCCCCGGAGCCTGAGGATCAAAGGCGATCAGGTGATCTCGTTTCCACACATTGCAGGACTGACAGAGGGGCTGTAGATTGGCGACGGTATGGGTGCCCCCACAGCTGATGGGAATGATGTGATCCTGACTGATCCAGTCTCCCACCTGCGGCCAACTGCGACCACAACAGGGACAACAGGGAAACCAACGTAACAGCTGCCAGAACTCATCGGTAGCCAGTTTGCCAACAGGATCGTATTGGGCTCGACGTTCCTTAGCTCGACGGGAACGGGAGCGCCGATTTTCTCGGGCCACACAGGTGGGGCAGGGATCGGGGCGAAACAGAAAGGTGTCAGCGCAGGTGGGGCATTGGTACATGGCAAGCTCGATCGCTTCTAAATAAAAAATAGCGGCCCCCAGATCCCAGCTCGTTCCTCAGCCGTGTGACGGGAACCTCTGCTGATCTAGACAAGCCGCTGCCACTGATTCGGTCAATACGGAAAAGCGTTCTCGCCTACAGCTCCGCCTTAGCCGCTTCCAGAGCCGCCTCAAAGTCCTCATAGGGACGTGCTCCGGACAGAGCCTGATTGTTCAACAGGAAGAATGGAGTGCCGCCGATCTGCAGTTGACGGGCGGTATCCATATCAGCAGCGACCGCCTCTTCCGCCGCTGGGCTGCTGCGATCCTCATTGAACTGGTCAATGTCTAGATCCAGTTCCTCGGCAGCCTCCACGTAATACTCATCCCCCAGCTGGCCCTGGTTCTCGAAGAGCAGATCGTGATACTCCCAGAACTGATCCTGTTGCTGAGCCGCCCAGGCCGCCTGAGCCGCAGGGAGAGCTTCGGGATGGATGTTAACCAGGGGCAGATGCTTGTACACCAACATCACTTCGTCCCCATGATCCTCGATGAATCGCTCCACTGTATCCACGGCCCGAGCACAGAAGGGACACTGGAAGTCAGAGAACTCGATCAGCACCAGCTCGAAGGTCTCCGCGCCCTTACGGGGAGAATCTCCCACCAGCGCCTCGATATCCTGGGTCACCTCAGCGATCACATCCGCCTGCTGCTGAGCCCGTGCTTCCGCCTGCTCTCGTTGCCGCTCCTGTTGGTAAGCCTGGACAGAGGCCACGATCGCTTCCGGATTTTGCTCAATGATCTCAAGGACTTGCTGCTCCAGATCGGTATCTGAGTCAGGCTGTTGCTGTTTCACTAACTCCGCTACTTTAGCCTCAAGCTCCTCCTCCGTCAGGCTAGGCTGATCGGTACAGCCCATCAACCCGAAACAGAGGCTGATCACAGCGATACATAAGATCAGAATTCGAAGCGGCCCACGTAGCCCTGAGCCTTGATCTGCCCTAAGCATGGTCGATAACTCCACTGAAAACCTAGAGCAGCATAACAGATGGATCTCAGATCAGGTGGCGCAGGTCCTGCTCACCCTTCATTGGTTGGTCGCCTGCAATTGCTCCTTGATCCGCTGTAGTTGACTGGCCCAGCGAGGATCCGGCTGACTGGCTCCTCCGGAAGCCGCCGATCCAGCTCCCTGGGGTTTGTTGCGGTTGCGTTTCTTGCTGGACTTGGAGGGAGCCTCCTTCGCCGCTGCCGGCACCTCACCCTCTGATCCCTCGGGCTTGTCGCCCTTGTTGCGAGGTTGAGCTACCTCGATCTTGAGGGTCGTGTCCCCAAAAGCATAGCCGTTGAACTTCTCAATGTACTGGTCAGCCTGCTCTTGAGTGTTCACGGTCAAGAATCCGAAACCCCGACATTTGTTTGTCTTTTTGTCCCGGATCACCTTCATCGATACCACCTCACCGGCGGAGGTGAACAGGTCTTCCAGCGCTTGCCGATCCACCTCCTCTGGCAGATTCCCCACATACAGACGGATAGTCATAGACAATCGGGCTCCCAACGAAAAATGACACAACCAACACGGATCAAGAGCACAGCAGCGACAACCCCAGACAACAGCAACCCTCAACAGAACGATGGGCTCTGATCACCGCATGCACGGCATCCGTCAGATCCCTAACCCAAATTTCAATACCTCTAGCCAGCTGGTGAAATGTTCTCATGACATCGGCATGTCTGTATTTGTCAGCCTACTCAATACACTCGGAGACCGGCTCAACGGACCAATATCAACAGGATGTGAGCTAGGATCCTTTACGATCTACAGAGCTTAGCTAGGCCCAAATAACCACTGCCTTACTAGCTTAAGGCACTGATGGGCATAAATGCAATCCAAAAAATAAAGATTTTGACTCTAGCATACCGAAACGGACATCCATCAAGAGGTCGAGGGAGCGAGGCAATCCCTAACTCAGATCGCGGTGGGTGAAGGAACGCGCCCCAGGGCCAGTGTAATCACTCACCCGATGTCCCTGTCCTCGCAGCTGATATTGATAGGTCACCAACCCTTCGATCCCCACAGGTCCACGGGGGGGGAGTGTTTGGGTACTGATCCCCACCTCTGCTCCAAACCCATAACGATAGCCATCCGCAAACCGGGTGGAGGCATTGTGGAACACCCCGGCAGCACCCACTTGAGTCAAAAAGGTTTCGGCAGCCCTCGGATCAGCGGTCACGATCGCCTCCGTGTGGTGGGAGCCGAAGGTTTGAACATGACGAATGGCTGTCTCCAGATCCTCGACCACCCTGATGGACAGAACCAGATCACCATATTCCGTGGCCCAATCAGTCTCGGTGGCAGGCACCATCTCCGCCCACTGACGGGATCGCTCACAGCCTCTCAACTCCACCCCTTGTTCCTGGAGGGTCTGAGCCACCTGAGGCAGAAACTGGGGTGCGATCTGTTCGTGGACCAACAGGGTCTCGATGGCATTACAGGCGGAGGGATAGGAGACCTTGGCATCGATCGTCAGGTCCACCGCCATCCTCAGATCGGCCTGCTGATCGACGTAGAGATGACAGATGCCATCCGCATGACCCAGGACCGGGATCGAGGTATTGGCCTGAATGAACTGCACGAAACTCTTGGAGCCCCGAGGGATGATCAGGTCGATAGCGTTCTCCAAAGCCAACAGCTCCCGGATCTCCTCACGAGTGGTGAGCAACTGGACAGCAGCCACCGGAAACCCAGGGATGTGGGATAGGGCCGTATGGATCACCTGAGTCAGCTGTTGGCAGGAGTACAAAGCCTCGGATCCCCCCTTCATCAGCACGCTGTTGCCGGTCTTGAGGGCTAGGGAGGCGATCTGGGTGAGGGCATCAGGGCGGGACTCGAAGATCACCCCCAACACCCCCAGCGGGCAGGTGCGGCGCTCCAGGATCAGCCCCTCATCTAGCTCTCGAATCCACTGGGCCTGCCCCACCAGATCCGGCAAAGACTGTACTCCCCGCACACTGGAGATCATGGTGGCCAGCTTGGCCTCGTCTAGCTTGAGGCGAGCGTAGGCAGCGGCGGACAGGTGTCCCTGTTCCACCCAGGCAGCGGCTCGGTGGCGATCCTGTTGGTTGGCCTCCAGAATGGCAGCGGCATGGGACTCCAACCCTAAGGCGATCTGTTCCAGTGCCTGGCCCCGGATCTCAGGGGAGAGAGTGACCAACTGGCGGGCGGCGCGGCGACTGGCTTGCACCTGTTCGAGCAAAGGGGTGGAGGGAGAACTGACGGAGACCATGGTCGAGCAGAAAGAGAACGGTTACGCTATGGGAGTCGGGCGAAGGCGGCCAGGGATTCAGACCTCCAACCCAGCGGGCATCTACCCTCAAGATTCTCAGTACTGTTACCTGTGTGTTGCTGTAACTGGGATCTACGGAGGGACAACACGACACTAATGAACTATGTTAGCAAGTAAATGTCATTGAAGTGTGTACGAGCCAGACTTGCCACTGGCCTGAGTCTACTTGCCATAATAATCAGTACTAGCTTTTGCCCCTGCCCATCTATTCTGATCTACCCGGACTTCGCAGGAGACCCGATTATGAAGAAACGAGGTTTCGTCGTCAGTGCAACAGCTGCTGTGGTGGCAGCGGTCACCCTGGTGGGCGTGCAGCTCTCCACCCCAGGTTGGGCTGGATTCCGCAGTGATCCCAAGGAGGTGGTTGACGAGGTCTGGCAGATCGTCAATCGGGAGTATGTGGACGCCGACTTCAACACCTTGGACTGGGAGAACAAGCGCCGCCAGCTGTTGGCCAAGGACTACGCTGCGCCAGAGGAGGCTTACGAGGCGATCCGGGAGGTCCTGGAGGATCTCGACGATCCCTACACCCGTTTTCTCGATCCGGATCAGTTCGCCAGTATGCAGATCGACACCTCCGGAGAGCTGACGGGGGTGGGCATCACCCTAGGTATGGATCAGGAGACGGATCAGCTGGTGGTGGTTTCTCCCATTGAGGACTCCCCAGCATCGGCAGCCGGGATCAAGTCCCAGGACATCATCATCAAGATCGATGGCGAGTCCACGGAGGGTATGGATGTTAACGGGGCGGTCAACTTGATCCGGGGGGAGCCGGGCACCTCGGTCACCCTGACGGTGTTACGGGACGACACCGAGGAGATCGACTTCGAGATCGTCCGGGACAAGATCGAGCTGGCCACGGTTAGATATGAGCTACGCACTGAGGGGGGGCATCGGCTGGGCTATATCCGTCTGACCCAGTTCTCCGCCAACGCCGCCGAGAAGATGGAGGCAGCTATCCAGGATCTGGAGGACCAGAATGTGGAGGGCTACGTGCTGGATCTGCGGGGCAATCCTGGGGGTCTGCTCTATGCCAGTGCTGAGATCGCTCGCATGTGGCTGGATCAGGGTTCCATCGTCTCGACCGTGAATCGTCAAGGGGATCAGGACCAGATTCGGGCCAATCATCATGCTCTGACCAACAAGCCGCTGGTGGTGCTGGTGGACGGGGGCTCTGCTAGTGCCAGTGAGATCCTCTCCGGTGCCTTGCAGGATAACGGTCGGGCCACGATTGTGGGGGCGCAAACCTTTGGTAAGGGTTTGGTACAGTCCGTTCATTCCCTGTCCGACGGATCGGGTCTGGCGGTCACCATCGCTCGTTATCGCACCCCCAGTGGTAATGACATCAATCAGAAGGGTATCTCCCCGGATGTGGTGGTGGAGCTGAGCGAGGAGGATATCGAGCGGCTGAGCGAGGATCGGGAGGCCGTGGGCACCCCTGTGGATCCTCAGTATGCTGCGGCTCTGGAGACTCTTTTGCCTCAGGTGACTGGAGCGGCCTCGGATCAGATGGTCAAGTCATCTCTCTGAGAGCTGTTGGATCCGATCCGTAGAGCTGGGAGGCTGGTCCCGAGCCATGGCAGACTAGAGGCTACTTTTCTCTAGATGGGGAGATCATGCTTCCGCCTGCTGTTATTCCTGTCAAGCTACCCACAGCCCGCTACGACATCGTGATCTCGGCGGGCAGTCTGGCTCATCTGGGTCGGGAGATGGCCACCCGTGAGCATCGTGGCAAGGTGATGGTAGTCAGCCATCCTCAGATCTTTCGCCTCCATGGTCAGATCCTACAGGACAGTCTGGAGAAGGCAGGATTTG
Organism: uncultured bacterium; assembly: GCA_964429885.1. GTDB lineage: Bacteria > Cyanobacteriota > Cyanobacteriia > Thermostichales > Thermostichaceae > CAYSEO01. The sequence goes on along the minus strand of CAYSEO010000127.1, from coordinate 329 downwards.
AGGTTCACCTCTGTTTATTACCGGCTGGGGAACGTTACAAAACCCAACGATCCCTGACTAAGATCTATGATGCAGCCCTAGAGGCTGGCTTGGAACGATCTTCAACCATCGTGGCCTTTGGGGGCGGCGTCGTGGGGGATATGGCGGGATTTGCGGCCTCTAGCTGGTTACGGGGGATCGCGTTCATTCAGGTGCCTACCTCCCTTTTGGCCATGGTGGATGCAACCATTGGGGGCAAGACGGGTATCAACCATCCCAGGGGAAAGAAACTGATCGGGGCGTTCCTTCAACAGCGTCTGGTGTGGATCGATCATCTCTTGCTCTAGACA
>CAYSEO010000126.1:0-11915 GCA_964429885.1 uncultured bacterium | reverse complement strand
CTCGCGAATGGCCGGCAGCACGGCGTGGATGAAGATTTCGTCAACGAGCTCAAGCAACTGGAGCCCGGCATGCAGGTGGGTTTGGTGGAGGAGCTGGAGCAACAGTACGAGAAGAGCTTGCTCTTGTCAGAATCCTCTGACCACTAAGCTTCTGGATCCGGCATCGATCCTCTCCAGCAGCCCTCCCCTCGGGTCGAGACCCACCTCCCTGGTCACCCCTCCCAGAAAAGATCTACCATCGTGGCCTGGGAACCCAGGCAGATCGACCGTGGGAAAGCTAGGGGTTCCAGAGCTGAGGATCACCGGAATGAGAACAATCAAACCCTTGTTCCTGTGAGCTTCTAACGACGATCTGGAGACGGAGAGATGTCCAAACGCAACCGCCCCTCATTCCAGCAGCGATCACACCTACCCCCCTCTCGGGACCCGGATCTGAAGACCGATTATGTCGGCATGGTTGTGCAGGTGATCGGGGACCAGTGCTCAGGGCTCGCATCAAGGCTGCGCCGACCGCTGACGGTCATCACCCAAACCCTCCGATCCAGTAGCCTGTTTGTTTACATCGTCTGGCTGGGCAGTGTGATCTTTCCCCTCTGGGACGATGCCTCATTTCTGGCCACCTATCCCCAGAGCTTGACCCTAGTCCCCATCTTCCTCAGCGGCCTGATCCTGTTTTCCTCGGCCTTGAATGTCTCTTTTACCCTCAATTCCCGGATCCCTCGTCTGTTCTGGAGTCTATTACTATTTCCCCTGCCCTTCCTTAAGGAAGCCAACGTTTCCGGCATGGAAAACCGTCCCTACTGGACCTGTTTGGCCGTTTGGGACGGGTTGATTCTTTTCATTACGGCCTTTAACATCGGTCACTTCAGCCTCGGGATCACCGCCCCGATCATGCTGGTGATGAGCTTCTGCACCCTACTGTTTCGCTAGAGATTCAGAAAGCTCAGGGGATCACTGCTCCTCACCGGCCACATTGACAAAGTCTGGGTAGGCGATGTTGCCATGTTCCCCGATGTCCAGACCCGCCACCTCTTCCTCGACAGTCACCCGTAGGCCCACTGTCACCTTCAAGGCATAGAACAGGATCAGACAGGTGAAGAAGGCCCAACCGGCGATCGCCACCACCCCCAACAGCTGAATTGGCAAAGCACTCCAGGTCACCCCAGAATCCGCATGGGCAAATAACGGGATCCCAGCAGCGATCACCCCCCAAGCACCACAGACACCATGGACGGAGGCTGCCCCTACCGGATCGTCGATCCGCAACACCCCTTCGATGATCAGCACCGAGGCCACCACCAGAATACCCGCCACCAAGCCGATGATCAGAGCCCCTAGAGGATGCACCGTATAGCAGGGAGCGGTGATCCCCACCAGCCCTGCCAGCGCCCCGTTGGCCGCAAAGGTCATGTCCGGCTTGCCAAAGATCGCCCAGGAGGTGAGCAGTGCTCCGATCGCCCCGGTCGCCCCAGCTAGATAGGTATTGAACGCGATCCAACCGATCTCCGCATTGGCCGCCGTCGTGGAGCCTGCATTAAACCCGATCCAGCCAAACCACAGGATCAACACCCCCAACATGCCCAGGGGCAGATTATGTCCAGGGATGGCCCGAGGCTCACCATTGGCATCATATTTGCCAGTACGAGGACCTAAGGCCATGGCCCCAGCCAAAGCAGCCGCTCCACCACAGAGGTGTACCACTCCTGATCCGGCGAAATCGATATAGCCCAGATCCTCTAACCATCCCGTGGTCCCGCCGTTGTAAGTGCCAAACAGACCATTCCAGGCCCAGCTGCCGGAAATGGGATAGATGATCGTGGTGATGCAGATGGAGTACACCAAATAGGAGGGAAACTTGGTCCGCTCCGCCATCGCTCCCGACACGATCGTGGCTGCCGTAGCCGCAAACACCAACTGGAAGCAGAAAAAGGTGAAGGGCCAGGCATCCCCCGTGCCCGCTGCATCAAAAGCCTGCTGCCAATTGAAGAAAAACCAGCTGGTGCCCAGAAACTTGCCGCTGATCGTGCCAAACATCAAGCCGAACCCGATAGCCCAATAGAAACAGGCCCCAAAACAGAAGTCCATCAGGTTTTTGAGCACAATATTGGCGGCATTCTTGGCACGGGTAAACCCGGCCTCCACCATGGCGAAACCCGCCTGCATAAAGAACACCAGGCCACTGCCCACCATGGTCCAGAGCACATCAGCATTGTATTGCGTCTGGCTGATCATCTGCTGCAGCTCCTCCATGGCCTCTGGAGAGAGGGCCTCACTCAAGGCCGAGGGTAGCTCCTCACTTTGAGCCAGGGCTGGGACCTGACCCAGAATGCCCCAACCCAGGATCATACCGGTCAAGATCTTGCACCATCGTCGTACGAATGGAACTGAGAACATCCTGATCATTGCCATCGTCCTCCCGTATTGACTCTCCAACATCCTTGGGGCGAAGTATATCCCTCTCCCTATGGAAAAGCAGGCTTCTCCGTCAAAGCCCACTTCCCCATCCAGATCGAGATCTAGGGGATCTCTCTCAATGACTCCAGTCCAAACTCTGCTGTGACCTTAAGTCGTACTGGTCTCAGGATCCGCAGCAACGCCAACAAAATCGGGATAGGCGACATTGCCATGTTCCCCAATATCCAGACCCGCCAATTCCTCCTCGGCAGTCACCCGGATCCCGATGGTGGCCTTCAGGATCGCGAATACCACTAAGCTGGCGAGAAAGGGCCAGAGGGTGTAGGCTGCTGCCCCCGCGATCTGGACCCCAAACTGTCCCCAACTCATATCGCTGTAGTTGCCATTGGCCAGGAACGGGATCCCAGAGGCCAACACGCCCCAGATCCCACAGACCCCATGGACCGAGACAGCGCCCACCGGATCGTCGATCTTGAGAGCGGTATCCAAGATCAACACCGAGGACAGCACCAACACCCCAGCGATGGCACCAACAATGATGGCGCCCAAGGGACCCACACTGTCACAGGGGGCGGTGATCCCCACCAAGCCTGCCAACATCCCATTGCCCGCGATCGTCATATCCGGCTTCTTAAATACATACCAGGAGGAGAAAGTGGCTCCGAGAGCCCCCGCACCCGCTGCCAGAAAGGTATTAGCCGCGATCCAGCCGATGTCTGGAGCTGCCGTGGTGGTGGAGCCAGCGTTAAACCCGATCCAGCCCACGGTTAGGATAAACACCCCCAACATCCCTAAGGGCAGGTTGTGGCCCGGCAGGGCTCTGGGCTCACCGTTGGGACCATACTTCCCGGTACGGGGACCTAACACGATGGCCCCAGCCAAAGCAGCAGCCCCACCACAGAGGTGCACCACTCCCGATCCGGCATAGTCGATGTAACCAAGGCCCTCCAACCAGCCGCCGGTGCCCCCGTTGTAATCGCCAAACAGACCATTCCAGGCCCAGCTACCTGAGATCGGATAAATGATCGAGGTCATCAACAACGAGAAGAGCAGATAGCCCGAGAACTTGGTACGCTCCGCCATGGCTCCTGACACGATCGTGGCCGCTGCCGCCGCAAACACCATTTGGAAACAGAAGAAGGTGAAGGGCCAAGCATCCCCGGTCCCCGCGGCATCAAAGGCGGTATCCCAGGAGAAGGCAAACCAGCTGGCCCCAAAGAACGAGGTGGCGTTGGTGCCAAACATGAGGCCAAACCCGATGAACCAGAATCCACAGGCCCCGATGGAGAAATCCATCAGGTTTTTCATCATGATGTTGGCCGCGTTTTTGGAGCGGGTGAACCCGGCCTCCACTAGAGCAAACCCCGCCTGCATAAAGAACACTAGGGCTGCCGCAACCATAGTCCAGACCACATTGGCATTGGCCTGCACACTATCCGCTGTGGCATCCTGAGCAAAGGCAGGCACCTGACTGATCAACAGCCCGATTACCGCCATCCAGGCCAGACGACTGGTCCATTGGAACAAGACACGCGCTCCCTGTTGCAGGAGGTGTCGTAAGGACGAAGTTCTCGTTGTCATCGACTCCAAATCACCTATATCACGTCACTTCACTTCAGGGTCATTGAATCAAAATCTGCCTCAAAGGGCATCCTGATTGAGCTCACCGGTTCGGATCCGTACTGTTCTCTCCACGGGACTGATGAAGATCTTGCCGTCTCCGATCTCACCCGTGCGTGCGGCGGCGATCAGCTTCTCCAATACCTCATCCACCTGATCGTCCTCGACGACGATCTCGACTTTGAGCTTCTGCAGAAACTCCACCGTATACTCGGAGCCACGATAGCGTTCCGTCTGTCCCTTTTGACGACCGAACCCTCGCACCTCGCTAACGGTCATCCCGACGATGCCCGCGTTGACCAGAGCGATCTTTACCTCATCTAACTTGAACGGACGTATCACCGCCTCAATTTTCTTCATCGGCCTCCCGACCCCGCACACGACAAGTTCCGCTATATCTATCACTGCCTCTCAGGGCGTTTTGTTACCTCTGATACAATTTGTCGATCGATGTCGATATCGCTATCATGGCCACCCAAGGGCGTCAAGACTCGATCCGCTGATCTTGGCCCAGGTCTGGATCACAGCGATTGGGATCTTCAATCGATCGAATCGCTTTGCTAAGGGTCTAGACAGGCTGAACCCGCAACCGGATCAGGGTAAAAAACATGGCTGACTCTGTTTGAGATTCTGGAGTCTGAGCACGGTGATCTTGGGAGCCGGAGAGAGCGATGGGAACGATCTGAGTTGGGCGGATGTGGTAGTTTAGGGTTTGCTTACTGTCAACCGTTGGGTCGAGTCATGTTGGAGAATTACCGCGCAGCTGCTGCAGAAAGACAGGCCATGGATATCCCGCCTCTGCCCCTGACGGCAGCTCAGGTTTCAGAGCTTTGCGATCTGCTCCAACATCCTCCGGAGGGCGAGGCAGAGTTTTTAGTGCATCTGTTGCAGGATCGGGTGCCCCCAGGGGTGGATGAGGCGGCCTATGTTAAGGCAGGATTCCTGTCGGAGGTGGCCAAGGGCTCGATCCAGTCTCCTCTGATCTCAGCTGTGGAGGCAACCCGGCTGCTGGGCACGATGATGGGAGGGTACAACGTTCAGGTGCTGATCGAGCTGTTGCAGGATCCCCGAGGAGAGATCCCTCAGCTGGCAGCTCAGGGGCTCAAGAGCACTTTGCTGATCTTTGATGCCTTACACGATGTCTTGTCCCTGGCGGAGACGAACGCCCATGCCCAAGGGGTGATCGAGGCCTGGGCGGAGGGGGAATGGTTCCTGAACAAGCCTGCTCTGGCGGAGGCGATCACAGTGACGGTGTTTAAGGTGCCAGGGGAGACCAATACCGATGATCTCTCTCCCGCCACCCATGCCACCACTCGACCCGATATCCCACTGCATGCCCTGGCGATGTTGGAGGCTCGCATGCCGGAAGGGATCCAAACCCTACGGGAGCTGAAACAGAAAGGTCACCCGGTGGCCTATGTGGGAGATGTCGTAGGCACGGGCTCCTCTCGGAAATCGGCGATCAACTCTCTGCTGTGGCATATCGGCTCGGACATTCCCCATGTGCCCAACAAGCGGAATGGCGGCTTCATCTTGGGGGGAACCATTGCCCCGATCTTCTTCAATACCGCTGAGGATGCGGGGGCGTTGCCGATCCAGTGCGATGTGTCCCAGCTGGAGACGGGCATGGTGATCACGATCCATCCCTACCGGGGAGAGATCACTAACCAGGCGGGGGAGGTGATCTCCCGATTTGAGCTGAAACCCGAGACGATCACTGATGAGGTGCGGGCTGGGGGCCGGATCCCCCTGTTGATCGGGCGATCTCTGACGGACAAAACTCGCCAGGAGCTGGGTCTGGATCTGAGTGCACTGTTTATCCGCCCCAGTTTGCCAAAGGATACGGGTAAAGGATTCACTCTGGCTCAGAAGATGGTGGGCAAAGCCTGTGGTCTACCGGGGGTCCGTCCGGGCATGTCCTGTGAGCCCCTGATGACGACGGTGGGATCTCAGGATACGACGGGACCGATGACTCGGGATGAACTGAAGGAGCTGGCCTGTCTGGGGTTCAATGGGGATCTGGTGATGCAGAGCTTCTGTCACACGGCGGCCTATCCCAAGCCTGTGGATGTCAAGACCCATCGGGAGCTACCAGATTTCTTCTCCCAGCGGGGCGGTGTGGTGCTCAAGCCAGGGGATGGGATCATTCACTCCTGGATGAATCGGATGTTGCTGCCGGATACGGTGGGCACCGGGGGTGACTCCCACACTCGATTCCCTTTAGGGATCTCGTTCCCCGCTGGATCGGGATTGGTGGCCTTTGCGGCAGCCCTAGGGGTGATGCCCTTGAATATGCCGGAGTCGGTGTTGGTGCGGTTTACTGGTGAGATCCAACCCGGAGTGACGTTGCGGGATATCGTTCATGCCATCCCCTATGTGGCGATCCAGCAGGGGCTCTTGACGGTGGCGTCCCAGAATAAGAAAAACATCTTTGCCGGACGGATCATGGAGATCGAGGGTTTGCCGGATCTGAAGGTGGAGCAGGCTTTTGAGCTGACGGATGCCACGGCGGAGCGATCCTGTGCGGGCTGTACCATCAAGCTGGGGGTGGAGACGATCTCGGAGTATCTGCGATCTAATATCGCCCTATTGAAAAATATGGTGGCGCGGGGCTATCAGGATGCCCGCACGATCCTCCGTCGGGTGGCCAAGATGGAGGAGTGGCTGGCGGATCCCCAGCTGATGGAGGCAGATGCGGATGCTGAGTATACGGAGATCCTGGAGATCGACCTGAACCAGATCACGGAGCCTATCGTCTGTGCCCCCAATGATCCGGATAATGTCAAGACCCTCTCGGAGGTGGCTGAGGATCGGATCGATGAGGTGTTTATCGGCTCCTGTATGACCAATATCGGTCACTACCGGGCAGCGGCCAAGGTATTGGAGGGGCAGTCTCGGGCTAAGGTAAATCAGTTCTGGATCTGTCCTCCCACCCGGATGGATGAGCATCAGCTGAAGGAAGAAGGGGTATATGGCACCTTTGGGGCTGTGGGGGCACGCACGGAGGTGCCGGGATGCAGCCTTTGTATGGGCAATCAGGCCCGTGTGGAGGATGGGGCGACGGTGATGTCCACCTCGACTCGCAACTTCAACAATCGCATGGGTAAAGGGGCGCGGGTCTATCTCGGATCCGCAGAACTATCCGCAGCCTGTGCCTTATTGGGCCGGATCCCGACCAAAGAGGAATACATGGATATCGTGGGCAATAAGCTGCGACCTTTTGCCGGAGAACTCTACCAGTACCTCAACTTCGATCAGATCCCTGGGTTTGAGGATGAGGGTCGAGTGATCCCGTTGGAGCAGATGCCGAAGATCGAGGACATTTTGGGAATGCCTAGCGGGTCTGCCTAGAGCAACACCTGCAATAAGTAGATCGGCAAAATTGCTTTGACATGCACCATATAGCCTGTATAAACGTTTTTGCTGATCTACTTACACTGAGATCCAGATCCCTGCCTCGCAGTCCCATGACTTTGCCTCCCGGACCCCAACAATCCTCCCTGATCCAAACCTTCCAGATCGTCTCTCGTCCCCTCGGTTTCCTCAGGCAATGCGCCCATCAGTTCGGAGACACCTTCACCCTCAGGATCCTGGGCTGGAACTCTCCACCTGCGGTCTTTTGCAGCCGCCCCGACACCCTGCAACAGATCTTCACAACCCTCTCCCCCCAACTTGATCTAGGTCAAGCCGCCCATGTTTTCCGTCCCCTGACCGGCGATCGCTCCTTGATTCTGTTACAGGGCAAAGCTCACCAGCGGCAACGCCAGCTCCTCATGCCTCCCCTCCATGGGGATCGACTGCACACCTACCGTGAGCTGATCCAGACCTTGACCCAAGCGGAGATCAACACCTGGCAACCGGGACAGATCCGATCGATGCAAGGGGCCATGCTATCCATCTCTTTGGAGGTGATCCTGCGGGTGGTCTTTGGGCTGACCCCAGGGTGCCGCTATCAGCAGCTGAAAACCTGGATCGAGTCCCTCTTAGCCACCGTCACCGACCCGATCTATTCCCTCCAATTCTTCTTCCCGATCCTGCAACAGGATCTAGGTTTATGGAGTCCCTGGGGACAATTTCTCCAACGTCAACAACAGATCGATGCTCTGATCGCTGCCGAGATTGAGGAGAGACGACGGTATGGAGATCCAGATCGAACAGATATTCTCTCCCTACTGCTAAGGGCTGAGGATGAGCAGGGGGAGAAGATGACCGATCAGGAGTTACGAGATCAACTGATCACCTTGCTGCTATTGGGACATGAAACCACGGCTTCCGCTTTAGCTTGGGCCTTTCATTGGATCCATCGTGATCCAAAGGTGCGAGATCAATTGTTGGAGGAGATCTGCTCCACTCAATACTCCAGAGAAGACATCACCCAACTGCCCTACCTGACCGCTGTCTGTAAGGAATCCCTGCGGATCCTGCCCATCGCCCTGATCGCCCAACCCCGCACAGTTCAACAACCTATTCAGATCGAGGGATTTGATCTGGAGCCGGGCACTCTATTGGTTCCTTGTATCTATCTGGCCCATCGACGCCATCAAACCTATATTGATCCAGAAACCTTTAACCCGGATCGGTTCCTTCGCCATAAGTTCTCCCCCTACGAATTTCTCCCCTTTGGAGGAGGTCACCGCAGTTGTATCGGTATGGCCCTCTCCTTGTTTGAGATGAAACTGATCTTAGCAACCATTCTGTCTGAGTGGGATCTGGCTCTGGCTAATCCAGAGTGTTCGGTTTACCCTGTGCGGCGAGGGATCACTTTTGTGCCATCAGATGGTGCTCAGCTCAAGATACTTCGCCAAAGTACAAAACAGCAGACTTTCGTCTAGTATCTTGGAGCCTGAGACTTGGGTGTTGATCTCAACACTGAAAGCGACTTCCCACTGAATCTACCCCAGGAAATGATCCTGCAATGCTCTCAAGATCACCATAAAGTAATAGACCAATGGTGCCGTAAACACATAGCTATCCCCCCGATCCAAAATCCCGCCATGCCCCGGCAGCAATTGACCTGAATCCTTCACCCCCGCATCCCGCTTCATCAAGGACTCCGTCAGATCCCCCAGCAAACTGGTCAACCCGATCAAACACCCAATGATCCCCCCCGAGATCCAGGGCCAGGGCCACTCCAAAAATAAGGCCCCCGAGATCGCGATCGCCATGCTGAAGCCGATCCCCGCCAACGCCCCCTCCACCGTCTTCTTCGGACTGATGATCGACAGCCGCGTCTTGCCAAACTGCTTGCCCAACAAATAGGCCCCTACATCCGCCGCGATGATACAGGCATAGGCCAGCAACGTCACCCGTAACCCCTCCCCCGATCGCTCTGCAAACGGCAAAGATCGCACCACGATCCAATGACTGGGCAGATAGGCACAATAGAAGAACCCCAACACCGAAGTGGCCACATCCGCGATCGTTGCCACCTTGGGCTTAAACAATAGATAGAAGCAGATCACCGATCCGGATACCGCGAACACAGGACTCACCCAGTCCGGTCGTACCTGCTGAAAAAACACCAACACCTGGCTCAACACCATGCTGGTCTTGATGGCCGGAGCCGTCCCCTTCGCCTGGACCAACCGGAAGAACTCCAACTGACCCAAGAAGATGATCGCACCGATGGCAGCCGTAAAGATCCACCCTCCTAAGAGAGTGATCGAGAGAGCAAACAAAAGTGCAACGATCCCGCTGATGACACGCGCCGCCATAGATCCGAGCCGAAACCACCGAGAGGGAGGGACCGCTCTATCCTAGAACCAATCTCCCTGAGCTAACACCTCTCCTCACCATTTCCCCCACCGCCCATCCGCCTGCCCTTCCCCAGAACCGACCACCGCTATGATATTTTGAGTGATCAGGACAATTCAAGAATCGCTCATCCGCTGACGAGGCTACCCAGCATGGTTCAGGATCAGGTCATCTCCTCTCCCTTTATTCAGAACGATCCCAGCACACACCCGGTGCTCAACCGAGAGCAGGCCCTGATCCTCTACCGGGATATGACCCTGGGACGGATGTTTGAGGATAAATGTGCTGAGATGTACTACCGGGGCAAGATGTTCGGGTTCGTCCATCTCTATAACGGTCAGGAGGCGGTCTCCACTGGGGTGATCAAGTCCCTCAAGCCCACGGATTATGTGGCCAGCACCTACCGAGATCACGTCCATGCCCTCAGTGCCGGGGTCTCAGCCCGAGCCGTGATGGCGGAGCTGTTCGGTAAGGCCACCGGCTGTAGCAAAGGACGGGGGGGATCAATGCACTTATTCTCCGCTGAGCACAATTTCCTAGGGGGCTACGCCTTTGTGGCAGAAGGGATCCCAGTGGCCACAGGGGCCGCCTTCTCCGCCAAATATCGAGGCACCGATCAGGTCACCGCCTGCTTCTTTGGGGATGGGGCCTGTAATAACGGTCAGTTCTTCGAGTGTCTCAATATGGCCGCCCTTTGGGATCTGCCGATCCTTTACGTGGTGGAGAATAACTTCTGGGCGATCGGTATGGCCCACGAGCGAGCCACCTCACGGGTGGAGATCTATGAGAAGGCCGCTGCGTTTGGCATGCCCGGCTATCGGGTGGATGGCATGAACGTGATCGAGGTGTGGCAGGCGGCCCAGCAGGCGGTCGCCCGCGCCCGAGCTGGAGAGGGACCCACCCTCTTGGAGTGCATCACCTATCGGTTCCGGGGGCACTCTCTGGCGGATCCGGATGAGCTGCGGGATCCGGAGGAAAAGGAATTCTGGCGGCAACGGGATCCTCTTAAGCAACTGGAGCGCTATGCCCTGGAGCATCAGCTGCTCACTGCCGATGACTTCCACAGCATCCAAGAGGAGATCCATGAGGAGGTGGAGGATGCCGTGACCTTTGCCATGGATAGCCCCGAGCCGACCCTGGATGAGCTGTATCGATATGTGTTCGCCGAGGATGAGTAAGGATCTATTGGACCAGGAACCGATCCTCAATCTTTCTGCATAAACTAGAGGCAAAGACGACTTGTGATCTAGCCATCCGGTCTAGCTTGTCTATGCACACCCCAGACCTCTCCGATCCCTGGATCAGTCGTCACCTAGGGCGTTACCGATTAGATGCTCTCCTAGGCGTCGGGGGCATGGCGAAGGTGTATCGAGCCACGGATCAACAGGCCGCAGGATCTGAGGCTCATTCGGTTGCCATCAAAGTCCTATTGGGCTCTTTGATCCAAGATCAGGAGGCTCAGGAACGGTTTCAACGAGAGATCACCATCTGCTCCCATCTGCGGGATCGACGGGTAGTCCATGCCTTAGATCACGGTCTTACCCCTGCGGATTGGGGGCCTCCCCAGGCAGTCCCTCACGAACAACCCTCAGAGGCCGACTCCCAGACCAGATCTCCTGATCCCTGGCCCGGATCCCCCTACATGGTGATGGAATATATCTCCGGATCCACACTCCAGGCGGAACTGCAACGTCAGCCCCGGTTCTCTGTGGAGAGGACCCTGCATCTGGCCCGCCATCTGGTGGCGGGGTTGCGGGCTGCCCATGTGGGAGTCTTGATCGAGGGGCGTCTGGTGCGGGTGGTCCATCGCGATCTGAGCCCCGGTAACATCTATTTAGTCCAGGATGCCTATGGTAAGGAATCGATCAAACTGGGGGATTTCGGCCTGGCCCGCTATGTCGGCGAGATGGATACGGAGGGATTGATCCACGCAGGTTGGCTGTGGGGCACCTTGGCCTATGCCTCCCCTGAACAATTTCGAGGTGGAGAGACCATCGATCCTCGCTCCGATATCTATAGTCTGGGATGCATTCTCTACGAGATGTTGACTGGCCGCCACCCTCTCGATCTGGCCGCCAACGCCGGATCACCGGACTGGATGCACGCTCACCTCACCCGTCCCCCCC
>CAYSEO010000125.1:0-11962 GCA_964429885.1 uncultured bacterium | reverse complement strand
GAGGAGTCCCCAAGGAATGCTGATTTACCCAGTCAATTAAGTTGGGATTATCCCGGCGGTTGCAGGAGTTGAAGCAAGAGCGGCGACTGTCTCCTCTACCTCCTGTGGTGGTGGGTGGAACCCTGGTGGTGCCCATAGGGTGACTCGGGAAGCTGCGCGGTGATCCCCAGGATCCGGTTGCGGATCGGGCATGGGAGAAGGAGCGGGTGGAGCGGCTGGCCATGGATGCGGTGATGGAGAGAGGCAGCGAACCGCTCTAAATATGTTTTAATACAGAGCTAGAATACCAAGAAATTCATCATTGGAAAGTTGATTGATCGAGTCGATATTTTTCCTAAGCATGGCTTCAATTTCTGCAGTACTGCAATTCCCTCTCCGGATCCAGATTACCTTGGGCGGAAAATCTCTCAAGATCAAGAGCTCGTTGTAATCACTGTCTCTGGATACAATTGTGAAACCTTGAGCTCTTGCATAGTTCCATACATATAGATCAGGAGACTGAGCCATTCCAATATTAAAGATATGCTCTGAGTTGGGAAAGAGATCGGCAAGTCTGCTAACAAGCCTTGGAGATAGATTATGGTCAAATAGCAGCCTCATTTTTGGATCAATAGGGTTTGACGTTCTCGATCAGCCGCATAACTAAGACAGGCCAGGATATCTTCGTGAGTTAGGTAGGGAAAATCATCAAGGATTTCCTGATATGTCATGCCAGAAGCAAGATAGGACAGAACATCATAAACAGTGATCCGCATTCCTCGAATACAGGGCTTACCACTGCGTTTACCTGGTTCAATGGTGATCCGATCTTGATAGTCCATGGCTATGTTCCAAGTTGCTCAGGGGTTTCCGGATCAGGTCTGTTGGAGATCTTAGCCTACCGTCCCTGGATCCCGCCCCGTTCGCGCCAGCGGCGACTTGTCGCAGGGAGTCCACTGCGGGGTCTTGCGGAAGCAACCCAGGGCTGTCTCTCTGTAGACTAGATCAATCGATCAATAAGGAGTCGGCACGGGAGAAGTCGATCCGGCAGCGGCATCCTTCGACTCTACACCTGTGGTGGGCGCGGCGTCCGTTGGCGGCCTGTCGGGCGGTGTTGTTTGCGTCCCTGGTGGATGATCCCTCAAGCTGTCTGGATAAGTTTCCGACGGAGGAAGACCAAAAGCAGGAAAGGCAGCGGTTATTTGATATTTTGGGGCGGATCACCCTTGAAACGGATAAGAAGGGCAACACTAAACAGGTCGTGCGCGGTCTGGTGTCTTGGGATTCTGTCAAAGCCAGAACTGGAGGTAGAGTAAGACATACCGCCGTCATGATTCCTCCTCAGCAAAGCCATTGCCCAATACCGCCTGTCCCAGCTGACCGTAGGTCTCCGGCTCCGGCAACTCATCCAACACCATCTCCTTCAGCCCCAGCAGCACCCGCGCCAACTCCTGACTGCGCTTACGGTAATGGGCGTGACCCGCCAACAGATCTGTATACACCTGCTCCTCGATCTGCAACCGCTCCTCCGGATCACTCACCACCGGCGAATCAAACTCCACCGAGGTGGCCTCCACCCGTAACAACACCACTAAAGCCTTGGAGATCTCCTGAATCTGCCGCTGCAAAGCCCGATGATCCAGCTCCTGACGCGAGAACCCGATCTGACCGATCACCTTCATCTCCAAGATCGGTCTCTCCTCTGGATCCACCTGTTCCTGCCGCACCCGCTCCAACACCAGCTCCTGGATCTGTTCTGGGGTCTCCTGCCCCCGAGCCTCTACCCGCAGCCGCCGACAGGATCGCTGATAGTAATCCGTCACTAACTCCGCCCGGATCTGGCCCGACTCGATCTCCACCCGGAAGGCACCCCGCTCAAAGGCCGCCTCCGCAATACTGTTCGCCTCCAGAGATCCAGGATTAAACACCCAATTATCGACGGTGTAGCTCTTGTGGATGTGACCTAAAGCCAGATAATCCACCCCAGCCTGCTGTAACGGCAACAGCTCCCCATAGCGCAGTGCCCCACTATAGCGAGCCACCTGCCCCTCCAAACCATGGTGAAACATCAAGATCGTTGTCTGCGGCCCCACCGGCAAAGCCCGTAACGCCTCAGCCAGATCCTCGATGGCTCGGGGAGCCGCTGCCCCATACCAACTGGATCCCACCACCCGCACCCCGCAGTCCAGATCTAAATAGCCCCCCCGCCGCTGAGACTCAGACCAGGGCTCCAACACCGGCCCCTGATCGGTACTGGTGGGCTCTAACAAGATCAAAAACCCATGCTCGGCCAGATACCGTAGCCAACTGGTCTTCACCCCGTAAGGTCGGTTATCGTGATTGCCCTCAATGGTCAACACCGGGATCCCTGCCGTCCGCAACAAACCCAGGGCATTCTCCGCTTGATTCAGGACATGGGGCAGGATGCTATTGTGCTCGAACAGATCCCCTGCGATCAGGACAAAATCCACCTGCGGATCGATGGCATAACGCTGCAACACATCCCGAAACGCCAGAAAGAAATCCTTCGATCGCTCTGGGCTATCGTAGCGGTCAAAGCCGAGATGGACATCTGCTAAATGGAGGAAACGTGCTGCCCTAGCCATCGCCGCGATCTCACCGCTCCCTACAAATTGCCCCAAGTGTAGCAGACTCCCAGATCTAGGGAGGAGGCTCCGATCCTTACTCTTCCGCTTGACCCTCAAACACCATACCTGGACAGATCCGCCTCTGACTCGCCCTCTCCTCCCAACTCCATACGTCAATCATTCTGTACCCGGAGACAACAGTGAACCTCCATAAACTCGATCCTCGACCTGTGATCTATTGCCTGAGAGAAACTGACTCCAGCCCCATTTCCGTGGAGTCTTTGTATGGATTATCACCACACTATTTTTCAGATCCTCTCCCGATCCTGGAATTTCCGTGCTAGCCTATAGTTCAAGTAATCGATGCAGATCACCCTGTTAGGGCCCTTATTCCTGAGTACTGCTCGACTTCCAGTGATCCAGATCACGGCGGTTGATTTTAATTACGTTTAAGCGAGGGTGTCTCTATGACTGGTATTCTTAAGTTCAAGATCTCTGAATCCGCTGAGGAGTTGAAGGCGCTGCTAGATCAGCAGACCACGATCATGGGATGGGAGCGGGTGCAAGCACTTTATCTCCTCAAGAAGGGAGAGATCAGCAGTATTACAGGGATCGCGGAGGTCTTAGGACGAGACATCTCCACGATCTTCCGCTGGTTTCAGCGCTATCGAGCCAAGGGTCTGGAGGGACTGCTGCAGATCCAGAAGAACCAGGGTCGCAAACCCCGGATCCCCCTGGAGGTGAGGGAAGTGCTGAAGGAACGATTACAGGATCCGGAGGCCTTTCAGTCCTACATGGATGTCAAAACCTGGCTGGAGCAAGAGTATGGGATCGTCGCCTCCTACAAGGTGGTCCATGAGACAGTACGGTATCGCCTCAATATTTGCCTTAAGTCCTGTCGGTCCCGTCGGAGCGATCCGAGCTAAGATCTGGTCTGTTTGCCTCTTTGACCTCGGCATCTGGGAGTAAGCCCACTGCCTCAGCCCCAGCTTAGGATCCTGAGGCTGCCTGAGCCGCGTCGGGGCCAGAGGGAGCCGGTAGGGGAGCGCTTTCCAGCAGGATCTCGCCCGTAGGCATTGAGCTTCCCCCGGTCGGTTCCACCGTCAATAGAAATCGTTCCGGCAGCTGCAGGGTGAGGGACTCACTGAGCCATTGCACGGTGCCATCACGGGGGGGAGCAAAGGTCCCTGCACTCTCCGCCCGGATCCCTGGCTCCTCAGCGGCAGCAGACTCCGAGCCCACCGCCCATAGCTGATAGATCCGTCCCCGTGGAGCTGGCTGGAGATTGGTGGTGAGTAAGATCGCCTGCTGTTCTGTGGTTGACCAGAGCAACTGAGCCAGGATGTCAGTCTGAGACTCAGGATCTCTCAGAGTAAAGGACTGGGTGGAGGATTGCTGTTGCCATTCCTGGTACAGCCGTTCGATGGATTCCTGGGGGGGTAAAGCCTGGGTGAGCATCTGATCTCGAAGCAGACGATGTTGCCAGGTGATCCAGCCCGCATAGGCCCCTAAACCGACCACAACTAGACCCAGCACACCTGCGATCCACCCCACGAGGGGATGGGCTGGAGCGGGCACCAACACCTTGGTTTTCTGTTTCCCCCAAGGCCAGCGCCGCAGCTGCTCTCTGGCATAGAACCCCGTCAGCTCATAGAGCCACAGGGCCACGGATCGATCTCGCTCCAGATCAAAGATATCCGCCTGCTTCCAGCAGAAATCGAACACCTGTCGGGTGGCGTCCTCTGCTTTGTGATGGTTCTTGAGGATGGCGAAGGCGATCTCCCGCAGCCGGGTCTGGTAGCGATCCTTAATCAGGAAATGAGCCCGACGTTCACGGGATTGAATCCGCTCCATCAGCTCGAAGTCAGTGGGTTCTGCCATGGGCAGTCACGTCATGGATCAGGCCACTTTCTACCTTATCCCACCGTTTTTGATCGGGCTCGGGGTGTGGGATCACTTGGAGGAGACCACTTTGTCTTCTGAGGACTCGGAGAGTTGAGTGGTCTCCTCGGACTTGGGGGGCTCCGTCTCCGTCGCTTCAGAGCTACCCGGATCGTTCATCTCCTGCTTGAACCCCTTGAGGGCCTTGCCGATGGAGCTGCCCAACTCCGGCAACTTCTTGGGGCCAAACACCACCACCGCGATCGCCCCGATCACTGCCAGCTCCGGCAATCCCATACCGAACACGCTGACCGCCAACGGAGCATAGCCCAGGCTGAACACAGTCATCACGACCCCCTTATGATTAAAGGTTGACATCGGACAATAGCCTAGCATGGCCGATACAGTCCTTAACGGCTGGGGGGATCGACCCATTTACCATCGGCTTTGATCAGATCGATCAGGGCCTGAACTCCCTCAGTCTCGGGCACCTTACGGACCTCCTCCTTGCCCCGATACAGGGAGATGTAACCGGGGGTGCGACCCACATAGCCGTAGTCCGCATCCGCCATCTCACCAGGACCATTGACGATACAGCCCATCACTGCAATATCCAGACCCGTCAGATGAACGGTGGCCTCCCGTACTTGATGCAGAACCGTCTCCAGGTTGAACAGGGTGCGACCACAGGAGGGACAGGCGACGTACTCCACCATGGTCTTACGCAGGTTGAGGGATTGCAGGATGCTATAGCACACCGGGATCTCCTTTTCAGGGGCCTCCGTCAACGAGACCCGGATCGTATCGCCGATCCCTTCCGCCAATAGGGTGCCGATGCCCACGGCGGACTTGATCCGTCCGTACTCCCCATCCCCAGCCTCCGTGACTCCCAGATGGAGAGGGTAGTGATAGCCCAGCTCATCCAACCGCCGGGCCGCCAAGCGATAGGCCGCCAACATCACCTGAGGCCGGGAGGCTTTGAAGGAGAACACCAGATTGTGATAGCCCAGCTCATTGCAGATGTGGGTGAACTCCAGGGCAGACTCCACCATGCCCTCCGGTGTATCCCCATAGGTGAACATCATCCGTTCCGCCAAAGATCCGTGATTGACCCCGATCCGCATGGACTTGCCCTCCTCCTTGAGGAAGTGGACCAGAGGCGTAAAGGTTTCCCGGATCTTGTCCTTGATCTCGTCAAACTCAGCCTGGGTGTACTCCTCTCGACCCGGTCTGGGCTTCTCGAACACGAACAGACCCGGATTGATCCGTACCTTATCCACATGCTTGGCGGCTTCTAGGGCGATCTTGACGCCGTTGTGATGGACATCCGCCACCAGGGGCACGGGCTGATAGGTCTGCAGTAGCTGCTGACGGATCTCCTCGACGGCTTTGGCATGGGCCATGCTGGGCACGGTCACCCGCACAATCTCAGAGCCCGCCTCATGCAGCCTACGGATCCCGGCCACAGCTCCCTCGATATCCAGGGTGTCCTCATTGATCATGGATTGGACGCGCACCGGATGATCGCTGCCGATCCCCACCTCCCCCACCATCACAGTGCGGGTCTGGCGACGGGGATAGGTGAGTTCGGGGTAGGGCTGATCGCCGATGGGGGAGGGACGTGAGAGGGTCTGCATAGGTCAACCTGGTGATCGTCGCGTCGGTGAGCTACTGAAGGTGATCGGCACGGATCCCGAGAGGATGGCAGATCCCTCTCATTTTAAGATCGATCGAGGCTGTGGGTGAGTGGCCTCCTGTGACGAGCAGAGGGCAACTAACCCGAGAGAGGATCAGTTCCTGCAGCCCAACAGCTCTGGTCAGCATTCCCTAGGCAAGATCGGCAGGGTTACGCGATCCCCTCGGGTGGAGGTGTGTCTGGGGTCATGGAACTAAGCTGTTGGTTGAGGTGCTGCTTCAAGGTTTCCTGACTGACGGTCTTGCCCGTCTGCCGATCCCCCTCCGTGTCGTAGAAGACAACTCCCTTAGACTCATTGAGCCCTAAACAGAGAAACAACAGATCCAGTACCTCAATGGAGACCAACTGCAGTTGAGGATCGGCCTCCGAGAGGGTGGACAACACCGCCTCCCCATCGGACTGATAGCCAAAGGCTGGTAGCCACCGCACCCCCTCCGGTTCCTCAGGAGTCGGAGGGGTCCGGATCGAGAGCCAGGCCTCATCGGGATAGCGCAGGGCATAGTAGCCTAGATGATCCAGTTGTTGAGCTGCCTGCACCAACAACAGCACGATCCGCTCCATCACCTGTTGGGGCACCTGATGATCGGGAGCGGAGTGGATAAGAGTTTGAGCTTGATCATTTAGAGGTCGCATATATTGACACTGGACTTCGCATCGATCATAATTGGTATCCTGACCGATTGGGGCTGTAGTTCAACTGGTCAGAGCACCGCCCTGTCACGGCGGAAGTTGCGGGTTCGAATCCCGTCAGCCCCGTAGTTTCCTAGACCAATCACAGCTTCACGAGAAACTCTGCCATTCGTCGGCCACAGGTCTCGACCGTAAAGGCCTCCATCCGCTCCTGATATCTCTGGAACTGACGGGGGGGAGCAGCCTCGATCACCGCTTGGATCCCGTGAGCTAGAGCCGAGGCATCCCCCTCCGGGACCACCTGAAACCCAGGAAAGTCGGCAAAATCTGGCCCACACCCCACCGCCTCACTGACGATACAGGGCAACCCTCCATGGTGCGCCTCATTCACCACTAATCCCCAGACCTCTCCTTGGCGCCGTGAGGGCAAGATCAACAGATCCGCCGCCAGATAATAGGGACGCAGTTCCAACTGATTCTTAAAGCCAGCGAAATGGATCGGTACCGATGGGATCTGCTCAGCTTGCTGCCGGAGTTCGGCCTCCATCTCCCCGGATCCCACAAACACCATGGTCAGTCGATCTTGCTCAGCGCCAGAGAGCTGCTCTAGGGCCGCCAAGATCAGATCCGGTTGCTTCTTGGGGATCAACTTGCCACAGAATAAGATCACAACCTGCTCCGGTGGGATCTGCAGCTGTTGCCGTAGGTGCTGCCGTTGGGCTTGTTTCTCCGACTCAGCTAGATCGGCAAACCGATCCACCACACAGTAAGGGGCCATTCCCATGGGTTTAGCCGCGCAGCCATGGGCCTTGAGATGGGCTTGATTCAGCTGACCGAAGGCGATGGCAGAGTCAAACAGGCTATAGATCCCCCGATAGGCTAGGGATCGAGCCACTCCCTTAACTCGCCCCCGAGGGATAGAGACATCCGTCGTCTCAACCCGTAGGGTACAGGGGATCCCCTGTCTACTGGCCTGTAGTACCGCACTCACGGCCCCGCGATAGTTAAGGGTGGTCACCAGCATCCGTGTCGGTTGCTCCTGGTCTAACAGATCCCCCCAGCCCGGTGCTTGCAGATCCCAGAATCCGCCGGGGGGCGATCCGTTCTGAGTCAGGATCTGAGATCGGTACCCCTGCAACAGAGGCTCATCCCAGGCCAAGGTCTGACCAAACTCCCGATCGAGATAGCCTCGGATCGAAAAATCCGAGAGGTAGGCTACCAAACACTGATGTCCCTGCTCCTGCAGGTGAGCCGCGATCTGGCGAAAGACCGGAGCATGGTATTGCACAGGATGGGAGGCCAGGATCAGGAGTTTCATCGATGACTAACAGGATATTTAATGGTGCGAGGCGCTGGTGAAAGGGCTGGCAGCCGTTTGATAGAGCTGCTCATAGGCCTCGATCATCAGCTCAGTGCGAAACCGGGTGACGTTGGTGTAACCTCGCTGCACCAGATCGGCCCGCAACTCCGGATCTGTGATCAGTTTAAGCAGGTGCTGAGCCAACGTTTGCTCCTGACGAGCGGGAGCCAAGAGCGCCCCCTCTCCTGCCACCTCCGGCAAGGGTCCCTCCTGCCCACAGACCACCGCACACCCACAGGCTTGGGCCTCGATCACAGGCCAACCGAACCCCTCCATCAGCGAGGGAAAGATCAGGGCCACGGCAGCAGAATAGAGGGCCTGCAGATCGGGATTTGAGACGGACACCCGTTCCAACACCTGATCCTGGAGCTGATGTTGAGTCACGAACGCCCTCATCTCCTCCGTAAAGGGTTTACCCACCATGACCAGCTTCAGGTCTGCCCATGGATCAGGGGCTAGGGTTTTGAGGATCCGAAAGATCGACAATACTCCCAGACGATTCTTGTACCACTGATTGCCCCCCACATGAATCAGGAAGCGACTCTGGGCTGGGATCTGCAGCTGACGCAGGCTAGGGGTCGGATCCCTAACTGGGGCGTAGCCATAGTTCTGTCCCATGTGGATCACCGCAACTCGGTCTGGGGGCAGAGATCCCAGCCGCATCAGATCCTGACGCGTGTGATGGGAGATGCAAGCCACCCACTGAGCCCGATTCAAACCCTCCAGGATCAGGCGCTGCAGGATCCGTCCCGTCCAGCCGGTGGGGTTTTCGGTAAACTCCCCTTGGGCCGAGCGAATCGCCAGAAGATCGTTACAGGTGACCACATGGGGAATGGCCTGCAGATAGCGGGTGTAGACCGCGTTGGCATGATCGCAGATATGTACCAGATCACACCACCCCAGGGCTCGTCGCAGCTGCAGTGGAAACACCAGATATTTATCTCCATACCCCAACCACTTCTGCACCCCTACCTGGCCGTGTCCCAGTAGCGGTTGAGGAAAGATCCGGCGCACCTGATGGCCCCGAGCCGCGAGCTGTTGCTCCAGCAGATCGGCAAACCGTAACATGCTCTCCTGGCGATCGGGTGGATAGTTACCCAGCAGAAGGATCTTCATGGGGACGAGTCGAGAGAGAGGACGCAGCCGCATCTGACCGTGAGGGGGAGGCGAGCTCTCCGGAGGGAGCCCATTGGGTAGGGGCCGGAGCGTGATAGGGGGTATCGGATAAGATGAGCCGCTTCTGCCCCACAGATCCCCGACAGGAGGCTAGACAGAGGCCGCCCACCAAAGCGGCGAACCCGAGGGCGGTGGTTTGCCCCAACTGGCCAATCAACAGATTATAGCCACAGGCTCCGTAGAGCAGAGCGGGCAACAGATTGTTTTGTTTGGCCTGCCTTAGACAGAGCAACCCGATCCAGAGGGTGAGTAACGATCGCACCAGAATATAGGGAAACCCAAACACGACCCCACTCTCCACCACGATCCGACCCCATTCCCCCTCAGAGGGAATAGCGGGGCCACCGCCTGGGATCAGGGTGCGACCAGCATTCGTGGCCGATCCCAGGCCAAAGCCGATCAACGGAGAATTTTCGATCTGGCCAATGGGATAGAAGTCCAAGAGGACGCGATGGATAATATCCTCGAAACCACGACGTTGAATCACATCCACACCGGACTCCACTGCATCCGACGTCCCGAACACCAGGTAGGCCACCCCGGTTAAAATCAGCAGGGTCACGGTGGGACCGATGAGTTTGGACAAACGGCGTGGATCCGTGGCCAGTCCAACCCCAAAGGCGACAAAGACCAGAGCCACCCCCAAGATCAAACCCCGGCTTCCCCCTGAGAAAACGATCGCCGCTAGGGTACTAAACCCGCTGCCGATCAGAGCCCAATTGGGATAGAGGCCAGGCCGTATCAAACCTAGAAGCAGAAAGGCAGCCACACAGGGATAGTACTGGCTCGGTCCTGTAATGAAGGTAAACGTCCCCGCAGGTCGAATGCGACCCGAGGCCCCCGTGATCTGCCCCCCTTCCCCGATCCCGGCCCCAGCATTGATGAACGCACTGCCGGGGGCGCTGAACTGCAGAAACATCAACACGCCCATCAGAAAGGAGAGGGCCATAAACCAGAACCCCATATGCTTGACATCCCGACTGTCGAACACCCGAGGGATCAGTAACATTAAGATCAGATGCAGGAAGTTGGTCCTGAGCCCAAAGATGATCGCGGGGATGTTGGTGCCTGAGGGATCGAACCCCGCCAGGAGACTGCCAAAGGTCATGATCCAGGCCAGCAAGATCAGCACCGCAAAGAACCGGTCTCCTCGAAACAGTCCAAACCGCAGACCCAACCAACAGGCATAGAGGGTGAAGGGATCTCGAATCAACAATAGGGGGGCAGATAATTGTGGCAGGAACCATTTACGCAGGCTCCCCTCAAAAATCAATAGCCAAAAGTAGATCCAGATACAGAGGCGAATCTGGCGGATGGCTTGTTCTCGTTTCAGCACAATCGCAGGCTCCTACTCCTCCTGGGTCAGGTGGGACACGGCCCATATTATCTCCGCTCATCATATCTGGTCTCGATTCGGGCAACATCCACAGTTGACACCGAACCCCTCAGAGGTTGTGGAGAGGGGGCTGGTAGGATAGAGCTGCAAGCAAGGCTTGGCGTCGTGGTCTAACGCCTAGTGAGTGCAATCGTATGATCCATCTGAGTCATCTGGCCGGTAGTTCCTTCGCTCGAGCTCTCCTCATCACCCTCCACCAAGCGGGCTATCTGGGGAAGTTCTTCACGACAGTGGCGATCGACCCCCAGGATCGGCTGCTACGATTCCTGCCCCAGACCCTGCGCCAAGAACTTATCCGACGGGTCTACCCGCTGCCACGGGAGCAGATCATTGGCCGTCCTTATCGAGAGCTGGTGCGGGTCCTGGCTACGAAGGCGGGCTGGCGGGGATTGACTCGCAATGTCACCGGCTGGGCCTCTTCAGATGCGGTCTATGGCGATTTGGATCGCTATGTGGCTCGGTGTCTACAGCAGGAGCGGTTGCGGCAGGGGATCCAAGGGGTGTACTGCTATGAGGATGGGGCTCTCCACACTTTCCGGATCGCCAAACAACAGGGACTGCGCTGTTTCTATGACCTGCCGATCGTCTACTGGCAGACGAACCAACGGCTGCTACAGGAAGAGGTGGAGCGCTGGCCCGCCTGGGAACCCACACTGGTGGCCACCCGCGACCCCGATGATAAGTTGGAGCGCAAGACCCAGGAGATCGAGTTGGCGGATAGGGTGATCTGTCCCAGCCTCTTTGTGCTGGATTCCTTGCCTGAGACCATTCGTCAAACCAAAACCTGCGTGGTGGCAGAGTTTGGCACCCCACCCTCCCCACCTCAGTCTGAGCCTCAGGGGGCGAGTCTAGTCCCCTCCCAGCGCCTCCGGGCTCTGTTTGTAGGTTCCATGACCCAACGCAAAGGGTTAGCGGATCTATTTCAAGCCATGCGGCTCCTGGATCGCTCCGATATCGAGTTGGTGGTGCTAGGGCAACCCATCGCCCCACTGGAGTTCTATCGCCAACAATGGCCCCATTTCACCTATGAACCCACCCGAGCTCACAGTGCTGTTCTGGATCTGATGCGGTCCTGTCACGTGCTAGTTCTACCCTCGATCACAGAGGGGCGTGCCCTTGTCCAACAGGAGGCTATGAGCTGCGGCTTACCCTTGATCGTGACAGCCAATGCTGGGGGTCAGGATCTGATTGAGCAGGGTCGGACCGGTTTTCTGGTACCCATGCGCTCCCCGACCGCCATTGCCGAGCGGCTGGCC
>CAYSEO010000124.1:0-11963 GCA_964429885.1 uncultured bacterium | reverse complement strand
CGGTCAGTAGCTCCTCATGCACCACCTGCTGTACCCGTTTCGGATCAAGCTTGCGCCCCTGGGCTCCATAGCGACCAAAGAAATCTCGCACCTCCATCTCCAGTTCCGTCTGACCCACCGAGATCTCCTCCTCCTTGACGATCCGACCCAGGGCCAGGGTGCGCTTTAGCCGAGTGATCGCCTCTGGTCGATATTTGTCCTCCAGGGTCTTGCGGGTGTCCTCGGGTAAGTTGGTGATGAACTTGCGGATGTCCCCCACCTGCATATTGCCCCCCTGTTGCAGGGAGCTGATCCCCTGGGCCAACATTTGGGTGGTCTCCTGTTGAACCAGAGATTCCGGCAGCTCCACCTCCGTAGAGTCCAAGATAGCTGTTAGGATCGCTTCCTCCAGGTTGGTCTCCGATTGCTCTAAGGCTTCCTGGTTGAGCCGATCTTCTAGATATTGCCGCAGCTCTGTCACCGTCTGTAGCTCTCCACCACTGATCTCCTGGGCAAAGGCGTCGTCCACCTCCGGTAATTCCTTGGTCTTCAACTCATGCAGGGTGATGGAGAACTTGGCCTTCTGACCTGCCATCTCCTCATTGAAATAATCTTCTGGGAAGTCCGCCTCCACCTCCCGTACCTCATCCAGGGTCATGTCCACCATGCCGGCCACAAACCCAGGAATGAAGTTGGACTCCTTCATCTCCAGTTCAAAGTCCGTCGCCGAGATCCCCTCCAGAGCATTGCCCTCCAGGTCGTACCCCTGAAAATCGATCACCGCCACATCCCCCAAAGCCGCAGGCCGATCCTCCACTGGTAGCAGAGTGGCCCGTTGATCCCGCCATTGATCGATGGTCTGATCCACACGGGAGAGATCTGCATCCACACGGGTGGGGGATACCGTGAGACCCTTGTATTGGCTTACCTGAGCCTCCGGATATACCTCCACATAGCCACTGAAGGACAGATCCGCCTCTGGATTGAAATTCGAGATCAGCTCATCTATCCCCGACTCCAGCTCAAAGGAGGAGAGGGGTCGAATGGAGTTCTCCTCCAGGGCCTTCTCCACCGCATTACCGATCAGATCATCCAGGACCGACGCCCGCACCCGATCGGGTCCCACCTGACGCAGCACTAGATTACGGGGAGCCTTGCCCTTACGGAAGCCACGGATCTCGACAGTGCGGCTGAGCTGACCGATGGTTTTCTCATAGGCTCGCTTTACCTGTTCAGCCTCCACCACAATGGTCAAACCGATGCGGCTACCGGGGCGCTTCTCCTGAGTCACTTGCATGGGGGACGATCACCTATCTACCGAGCTGTGGATCCATAAACAGGCTCCGATCTCTCGGATCACAGCCCGTAGGACATCCTAGCTTATCCCCTGTTCCCTGCGGGGGTAAAGTCTCCAGAGGAGAGCTAGCGGATCAGTCGCCCCCTTCTTGAGGTTGGGAACTGGTTTCCAGAGCCCTCGCCTCGGCGGTCTTGGTGGGAGGCAGTTGTTTCACAGCAGTCTGCAGCTCATCCAACATCTTCTGCAGTTCGTTGATGTAAGCTTGCTTCTCCTGCAGCTCCTTATCCTTCTCGCGGGTCTTCATGAAGGTCTCCACAGACACCTGCATCTTCATCCAGATCCCATACATCCAGGCAAAGATCGCTCCCACACCGGCAGCCACCAACAACTCCACCGACAGGGGGAACTCAAAGGTCAGATCCGGGGCAATGGTGATGGGCACCAGATGGGAGTTCTGCATCGAGAACAACATGATGGCCAGCAACACCAGAAACAGGATCAGAAAGCTAAATTGACGCATCGGTTCGCTCCTAAATGAGATCGAGATCGGTTGGGATCCCCCCGTTAGATCAGTAAGATCAGCGTGAAGGGATCCAGGATCGCCGGGGCAATCTCACCCCATTCTGCCCCCTCCTCCCCAGCTGTGGGTCAAGGGTTCTCTGGAAGGAGATTAAGGGAAAAAGCGATCGACGACACCCTCAAATTCCGGCAGTGTGGGAGAGAGTAACAGATCTCCGTAGACCAGAGTCTTGGCCAGGGACAGCTGAGCTTGATCTCGTTGGTAAACCTCCACCTGCGGAGCAAACCGATCCACGATCCAGTACTCCTCCACTCCATAGATGGAATAGAGCTTCAGCTTGGACTCTCGATCTCGCTTCCGGTTGTCTTCACCTGGAGAGAGCACCTCCACCACCAGATGGGGCGCAGCCGTGAGGTGGCCCGCCTCATCTCGAATCGCGGGGAATCTACCTTTGCTTACCCAAACCAGATCGGGGATGACCACATCCGTGGAGGAGAGGATCAGACTAGGGAACAAAATGGTTTCTCCCCAACCCGTTGCTTCGGACCAACTGTCCAACTCCCGAAAGATCCGACCAACCACTTGCTGGTGTAGGTAGTGAGGCGAGCGAGTCATGTACAGATCCCCGTTGATGATCTCGTAGGTTGTGCCTTCGTTCTGGGGCAAGGTGTCCAGATCATAAAGCGTCCATTGCACTCGGTTCGCAGTCTGACTCATCTCCGACTCTCCCTTCCGCCAGGTTGGACTAGCGACCCATACCCAGATGTTGCGCCCGTTGGTAAACCTTACCCTCCGTCAACAGGGCCGGAGCGATCACCACCTCCACCCGTTGCATCTCCCGGATCGTCTTGGCCCCGAGGGTGGCCATACTGGTCTGCAAAGCGCCCAATAGGTTATGGGTGCCATCATCCAGCTGTGCTGGTCCCCGCAGGATCTCCTGTAGTGTCCCCGTGGATCCCACCCGCACCCGTGTGCCCCGAGGTAGAACCGGACTGGGGGTGGCCATGCCCCAATGGAAGCCTTGTCCTGGCGCCTCCACCGAGCGAGCGATGGGGGAACCGATCATCACTGCATCCGCCCCACAGGCAATGGATTTACAAATATCCCCACCGGTCACCAAACCCCCGTCAGCGATCACCGGCACATACCGACCTGAGGTCTCGGCAAACTGATCGCGGGCCGCCGCACAATCCGCCACGGCTGTTGCCTGAGGCACCCCGACCCCCAATACCCCCCGCGAGGTACAGGCAGCTCCGGGACCAATGCCCACCAATACTGCTGCTGCCCCGGCTTTCATCAACTCTAGAGTCACTTCATAGGTCACACAATTGCCCACCACCACCGGGATCGGCATCTGCTGACAAAACTGGGCGATATCCAACGGCTGCATACCCTCAGGCATCTGATGATCCACCGACACCACCGTGGCCTGTAGGAAGAACAGATCCCCACCGGCCTCCGCCACCAAGGGACCATAGACATTGGCCTTCGCAGGTGTGGAGCTGGCCGCCGCGATCCCCCCCTGGGCTTTGATCTCCTGGATCCGCTGCCGGATCAGCTCAGGCTTGATGGGCTCCCCATAGAGATGTTGCATCAGGGGCACAAATTCCTCATCTCCCACCGAGGCGATCTTGTCCAACACCCGGTCGGGATCCTCATAGCGGGTCTGTAGTCCCTCCAGGTTGATCACCCCAAAGGCCCCCAGCTCCGATAGCAACACCGCCGCCTTGACATCCACCACCCCATCC
The DNA here is from genome assembly GCA_964429885.1 of uncultured bacterium. Classification (GTDB taxonomy): domain Bacteria; phylum Cyanobacteriota; class Cyanobacteriia; order Thermostichales; family Thermostichaceae; genus CAYSEO01. Next base: position 8,419 of record CAYSEO010000124.1, on the reverse strand, counting down.
ATGGCGCTAGCAATGATCGGGATCTCGCGGGTGATCCCTCCGATCTGCCAGTGGGTGTTGACCAAAGCCGGATCTACAGTGCCCCCCGTGGGAACCAAAGCGATCTCATCCAGACCGTAGGCCCGACGCACCTGTCTACCTCTACCTAATTGAATCTCCACAGCCGTCCCCCATCCGTGCCGCTAATCGATCTGAATTCGCAGTCACCCCAGGCCATCGTGTGAGTGATTAAGATCAGACTTTATCTAGGCTAACAAATCTTGGTCAGATCAGAACGGTTTTGACCTTAGGGATTGAGTACAGCGATCGGCAACCTGATGTCAGACATCGGCCCCTCGATCACTGACCCTGACTGAAGCGTTAGCGCGGCGTAGATCCGGTTCCTATCTTTGGCCACACCATATTCGTCAGGAGGATACTATGGTTACCCCGTCTTAGGTATCGTGTACTAGGCTATTGATGTCTCCGGATCGGATATCGAGATTCCATATGGGTGACAGAGCCTAGATCCCAAATACCAGCCGGATAGCTTCATGCAAGGGGACAAGGTAGGTAGACTCGAGAGAACCTTATGGCCAGGTAGGATTGGGGCTACAATAACAGTCCTTGAGCCTCGGTTCATTATATCGGATTGCAGGACGACACAAGGTCGTTTCTTACGAGTCTCTGAGCCTTTCACCGGTTCCAGATCAACCCACCAGATCTCCAGCTGTTTATACATGATCAGGTAGACCGTCGTTCAGCGTAATATCCCATCCTGCCAGCTGTGCTTGATACTCCATGTCTTCAGCTTCTGCCTGATTAGCCTGGAGAACCTCTTGCTCAAGGGTACGCCGCTTCTCCTCTTTGAGTAGGCGATTGATATAGGCGCTCTTATTCTCTCCACCTGCAACCATCAGGAAGTCATACGCCTCATTGTCCAATGTGAGGGTTGTTCGATACGTCATGATCTAGCTCCTTCGTCATACAGGCGCATCATACTAACAGATCATACTCAATCGATCTTCAAGGGACAGATCGGCCCCCAAGGATGATCTCGTGCACATCAACACCGCCCTCAGACGCTAGGATCTGGAATGACTTCACTCAGGTCTGGAACCTATGCAAGCTGCTGATCCTCGTTTCCCCTGGCAAGTTCGTCCACCGGCTTTATTGGTGCTGGCGGATGGCACGACCTACTCTGGCTGGTCCTTTGGCGCCCAGGGGACGACCGTGGGAGAGGTGGTGTTCAATACAGGCATGACAGGCTATCAGGAGGTGATCACCGATCCTAGCTATTGTGGGCAGCTGATCACGTTTACCTGTCCAGAGCTGGGCAATACCGGGGTGAACGAACAGGATGAGGAATCGATCCGACCCCAAGCCCGAGGGGTGATCGCTCGTAATGTTTCCCGCTGTACCAGCTCCTGGCGAGCCAGTGGTAGCCTCAGCGACTATCTGATCACCCATGGGATCGTGGCCATCGCTGGCATCGACACCCGCTCCCTCACCCGCAAGCTGCGCACGGAAGGAGCCATGAATGGGGGCATCTCCACAGAGATCCTGGATCCGGAGCGGCTACTGCAACGGGTGAAGAGCAGTCCCAGTATGGAGGGCTTGAGTCTGGTTGCTGAGGTGACCACCTCCCGCGCCTACGAATGGATGGAGCCCACCTGGTCGGAATGGGAGTATGGGGAGATCTCCTCATTGCCCACCCCTCTGCTACGGGTGGTGGCCCTGGATCTGGGGGTGAAGCGCAACATCCTACGGCGGTTGACCCGCTATGGCTGTCGAGTCATGGTGTTACCGGCCCATGCCACACCAGAGGAGATCCTCAGCTATGAGCCAGATGGGATCTTTCTGTCCAATGGTCCTGGGGATCCGGCCAGTGAGGTACAGGTGGTGGAGACGGCGCGGGTGTTGCTGGCCCAAGATAAACCTATGTTCGGCATCTGTTTGGGTCATCAGATCCTGAGTCTGGCCATGGGGGCTCAAACCTTCAAGCTCAAGTTTGGTCATCGGGGCCTCAATCATCCCTGTGGTCTGCAGCAACGGGTGGAGATCACCAGTCAAAATCATGGCTTCGCTGTCGAGCTGGACTCCATAACAGGGGCGGATGTGGATATCAGTCATCTCAACCTCAACGATCGGACAGTTGCGGGGATGCGCCATCGTGCTCTCCCCATCTTCTCCGTGCAGTACCATCCAGAGGCCAGCCCCGGTCCCCATGATGCCGACTATCTGTTTCAAAACTTTGTGCAGATGATGATGGAGAATCGTCAGAAACAGGCCATTCCCTCCTAACGGATCGTTAAGTCACCGCAGTTCATCAAATTCCGTTAACTTCTGCCCCTCCTGAAGAGACACATATCCTTACAGGCCTAGGACCCAGATCAGGGCCATTCGGTAATTCTGATCACTTTCCCCTCCTCCTGCCTCTCTTAGCCTGATCAATAGGAGGACGGAGGTCAGAGATGTCGATCCAAGCCATTACCCAACAAGCCCTGCAGACGGGGATCTTACCCGAGGCTGAGGAGCAATTTATCCAGCTCTCCCTAGCTCAGCAGACCTATAGTATTGAGGACAGCCATGCCCTCTCCGATCTCTACCGAGCCCTGATCCGGGGTTCGGTTCAGATCGCGAAAGGGTGATCTCCGCCCCTTGCTCTTATGTCATTAGGTCCGGAGCACAGGGATACTCATATCCAGCCATGGGTACATGGTTGAGTGGGTGGGTTAAACGATCCGACAGGGGAAATTACTGGGCCGGGATCACGATCTCCCCCCGTCGCCCCAGGGGATCCACCACGACACTCCCGGAGGAGTCCTTGATCTGGAGGGTGAGCGCCCCACTGGTGGCCTCCACGGTGGTGAAGTTAGGGGTATTGATCTCGTAGAACTGTAGGGTGCGCAGGGAGTTGATCGGATCACCGCCAAACTCGGGCTCCGAGATCAGGAAGTTGATGATGTCGTAGTAGAGCTGACTGGCGTTCTCAACCCCTAACCCCGCACCGATGTCGTCCACGGATCGAGATAGGGTGCTTTGGCCCGTGGGACCGGTACCGATCTCGTAGATAGGTCGGTCACTGCCCGCGTTGATCTGAGAGATCTGACCCGCATGTTGATCGCCCGTGATGATCACCACATTGGGAACACTCTCTAGCACCGCCAACACCTCCTGACGCTCCCGCCAGTATCCCTCCCAGCGATCGTAGGCCAGGGCAAAGTTCTCTGAGAAGATGAACTCACTGACGATGATCTTGAAGGTGGCGGTGGAGGACTGCAACCGATTGAACAACCATTGCTTCTGAGGTCGTCCCAGCAACTGGCGCCGCTGCTGTCTTAGGTTGGACTGAAACAGGGGTCCCCGAGTGCCAAAGAATGGGATCCGTAGGGCTTCAGGAATGTTGAACTGCTCGATCAGGTCACGGGGGGTAATACCCTCGGGTAAGATCGGCACCAAGGGAGCAAAGCCGCCAAACCGACCTCCCTGGGGATCCCGATACTGTCGCAGATCCAGGGTGATCAGGTCCACATTCGCCCCCAATCGGGTGGTCCGGAACAAGCGATTCAAAGGATCCACACCCCGCACCGCATCGGGGAACTCAGAGCGCACACAGCTGTACTCAAAAAAGGCCTGATAGCCCAGTTCCTGCAGGAAAGAGACATCCCGCTCCCCCCCGATCTCCAATTGCACCGCAGGTCCCCGATCTCCTTGACCGCTGTAATCGTCATTCACCTCATGATCATCCCAATTGGCCACGAAGGGAACCTGGGGATAGAGCTCATCAAAGCCAGGTCCGGTATAGCCTGGATCCCGTTGATCCCGGTAGAGGCTGCGATAGAAATCCAAGGTAGGCACCGGCTGTAACCCTAACCAGAACCGATCGGCATAGACGGTGTCGCCGTTGAACACAACTAAGTAGGGATCGAAGCTGCGAGCGCTCTCCGCCAGAGCTGGACCAATGGGATAAGGGGGCTCGTTAGCACAGCTGATATGGAGGAACCGGACGGGACGTGGATCGGAAGCCTCCGGTAGGGTGCGGAACCGGCCCACGGGACTGCGGAAACGACCGGCAGTAAACCGGAAGAAATACTCCTGATCCGGATTCAGATCCGTCAGCTCGTAGCGAACGATATAATCGCCGGGCTCCTGACGATAGTTGCTACCCGCCACCGCCCGACCCTGCAAGGGGATCCGATCGGGCAACAGAAACAACCGGGTGCGAGCCACCTCCAGAGTCACAGAGACCGTCTCCGGTTCCTCATCCACGGGCAAAGCCCGAGTCGACACCACAACACCGGTTGCCGAGGGATCCCCACTGAACACCCCCTGAGGAAAGCTGATCTCCGTTCTGCCGAATAGTTCAGCCTCCTCCGAGAGCAACGCTGAGGTGGCCTCCTCCCTCTCAGGGGTGAGCGCCGTCAGTGAGGAGTCAGAACCTCCACAGGCTGCCAGAGCCACAACCGATCCGCCCCCCGTCAGGAGCCACTGTAAGAAAAACCGCCGAGACCGAGTTGCGTTAGACATCCGATCGCCTCACCATGATCTGACACCATAGAACCATCCTTTGCCAGATCCTAAGGTTTTGTGCGGGGAATCGATCGATTATCGTTAGGTTAAGACAGAGGGTCGAGATCAGGTTCCAGGCTGTACAATAGCCCCATTCACTCTGCCCAAGGGACTGGCATGGATCTCAAAGCAGATCTTAGGAACAGAGGATAGGGTTCGCAGTTATTAAGTTGCTTTTCGCACCCTCATTTGTGTGTAAGTAGATCAGCAAAAACGTTTATACAGTCTATATAGTGCGTGTTAAAGCAATTTTGCCGATCTACTTATGTTAATCCGCGAGGAAGTGCTGATCAGAAGGAGTCTGTATCAAGTTGAAAATGAAGTTGCTAAGAGAGAGGGGACTCCAGTTGATGGCTCTCTATGCTAAGACTCGTGAGTCAGAGGATAGTGCCTTGGTTTTGCGCGAGGGCACTAAGGATCAAGAACTCTTGGTTCTGTGAGGAACTTCAGTGTTCACGGAGTGCTGGGCGAGGTTCGATCGGGCTGCTGGCCTGATCCCAACTAGGCGGATGGCCATCGGCAGGGATCTGCTGTTGACTACCGTCAGATCACTCCACTGACCCTGGGCAACTCAGGGAACACAGATGAGTTTTAGCCCCAACGGTTCATGGAAAAGCAATGCTAGACTTTGCTCATAGGGAGGGTTTGACGGCTTCATTCGGCACCGATACCGATCGCCCCATCGTTGACCAAGGCACCCATATGAGCGAACGACTTCATCAGGCAGTGGAACAGGGAGATCTGGACCAGACCCAAGGCTGGCTGGATCAGGGAGATAGCATCAGCGAGCTTGATGAGGACGGACGCACCCCGCTACACAAGGCGGCTCTGTTTGGTCACCCCCCGATCGTCAAGCTGCTGATTCAACGGGGAGCCCCATTGGATACTCAGGATAATAATGGCTCCACCGCCCTCCATATTGCTGCCCTACAGGGGGAGAAGGAGGTAGCTCAGATCCTGATCGACAAGGGCGCCACCATCGATCTCCAAGATCACCATGGGTTTACCCCCCTACATCGGGCTGCCATTCCTGATCATGCCGAGGTGATCGAGCTGTTGATCAAACATGGGGCGGATGGCGGAGCTCTGTTACATTGGGCCGCCAGTACCAGTCGCAAGAGCATTCTGGCTCGTCTGTTGGCCCGGGGGGTGGCGGTGGATATCCCCGATGATCAGGGACGCACTCCCCTGCACGAGGCAGCAACCCGAGGCAATAAAGGGATCGTCAGCTTCCTGCTCATGTACGGGGCCGATGTCAACGCCTGCAACCGCCATGGCGCTACACCCCTACACTGGGCCGCTTGGGAGGGTCATGTAGATATCCTGGAGCTGCTGATCAGTAAGGGGGCGGAGCTGAATGTCCGCAATCGAGATGGCTATACTCCGCTCTCCTTCGCCATCAAACGGCAGCATCGCCATGGGGTGGAACGGTTACGCACCTACGGAGCCCAGGAGTGATCCCGGATGGGATCTGTGCTGATCCGTTGCGGATCTAAGCTACTCATTCTATCCAGGATCCGATTTGGCGTCTGGAAAGATACTCGAATCCGCGAGGTTTGGGATTGGGTCTGAGTCCTGGGGCTAGACTGCATCCTCAGTGAGGTGTGAGCAGAGCAGAACCCACCATGATCGCTTGGGATGAGACGTTCTCCGCGTCGGATGCATCTTCTACTGCGGATGGCCTGGATCCAATCGCTTTGCCGGAGGTCTATGCCTTCATTAATGTGCCTGAGGGGGAGGAGACGGTCTTTGAAGCGCTGAGCTCTTATCGTCGTCATTTATTTATCCGTTCTACCTGGCCTTTGTTGATCTACGGAGCGGTGTTGGCCCTCACCCACTGGCAAGCCTTTTTGCGGGCGACCGGCGTGCTGATCTTGCTACTGATCTTCTCCAGCCTGTTGGTCTTCTTGATCCGTCGTCGTCAAGTTCTGGCTCCGATCACCCGTTGGCTCTTGAGAGGTCATCCCGTTTTGGTCTACGGGCTAGTACTGGGACTATTGAATGGTCGACTGTTTCTGAGCTTGACTGGCATGATCCTATTGTTAGGGATAGGCTCCGGAGCTGCCTACGCCCTGAATCACCGCTCACAGCATCAGGATCTAGGGGAGAAGTGCCGATCTTTGGGGCACTATCGGTCTTTGTTGGAGGAGGCTAAATGGTTTAATGCCACCCTCAACTATTTGCATGTGGATGATCGGATGGTGGAGATTGGCAACCCCAGTCAGCTGCAGGACAAGGAGAAGTTTACACAGTATCTCAAGGATATTCGAGCTCACTTGGTACGAGCCATCAAGACCCAACGGTTGCTGATCGATCATCCCCATTTTCGTTCCATCACCAAGGCTCGCAACATTCCCACCGCCTCCCATGATGTCTTTGAACGGGCCTCGGAGTACAGCAAAAACATCAATGATGTGTTGGAGGTGGATCTGAGTGCCTATCTGGAGGCCAAGGAGAAGCTGTGGCAGATCCAGAGTTGAGTTTTGATCTAATCGGGACGGTGGTTGGTGGTGGGAATATAGATCCGGCTACCTGCCCACTGCAATTTCTCCCGCAAGGTCCGAAAGAAGGATTGCTCTCGCTCCAAGATCATCAGCTTAACGGGTTCAGGGGCCATCTCGATCCGAACCCATTGTCCAGGGTTCACCCCTTGCCCTAAGGCTCCATCCATCCACAACCGGGTCAAGCCCTCCTGATCTGCCAGGGGCCAGATCTCCACTCTGGAACGTCCCCCGATCACAATGGGCCGACTGGCGAGGCTCAAGGGACAGATGGGGGTAATGGTGATCACATCCAGATCCGGGGCGATGATCGGGCCATTGGCGGCCACCGTGTAGGAGGTTGAGCCGGTGGGAGAGGCCACTAACACCCCATCCCCGTGATATTGATCCAGGATCTCGCCATCCACCTCGATCTCCATGATGACGGAGGGCAGGCGGGTCATATTGGTGGGCTTGAGACAGAACTCGTTCAGGGCGTAGAACACCTCACTGATGGGATTGGGTTGACGGCCTGGGCTGGCGAGGGGCAGCGGATCCCCCTGACCCAATTGCACCTGTTCATGGATCTGGGCCTGCAACATGACCCGTGACTCGATCTCAAAGTCGTTATTGGCGATCCGATCCCAGGCCTCCTCAGACAAAACCTTCTCCGATTGGGAGAGAAACCCCAGATGCCCCCCACATTTGACCGACAGGATCGGGATGCCTTGGGGGGAGAGATAGCGGGCGGCGGCCAGGGTGGAACCATCGCCCCCCAGCACGATCACCAGATCGATGGGCTCATTCGTGGCTTCCAGGAAGACGGGATAGGGGTTGTGGTAGACGCCGGTGGGAGCGGTTAGTACGGTGACATCTCGATGGCGCAACTGTTCGGCACAGGTTTGACACAGGGTCTTGCTAGCGCGATTGCCCTCCTTGTAAGCGATCACCACGAGATTGAGATCCATAGCCCACCCTGGTCCTGATGTTCTTATCCGCTAGATCGATCAAACCCCTTGACCTCGGGCCTGAGCCCAACGCATCCCCGCTTGCACCGGATCAAAGTCGGTTCTAAACCGAGTCCCTTCGTCATAATAGGCCCCCTCTAGATCTGACTCTAGAACGTTAACGTTTGATAGATCAGCTGAGCGCAGGTTGGCCTCTCGTAAATTAGCCTTCAACAGATCGGCCCCAGACAGGGTGGCAAAGCTGAGGTTGGCCTGGATCAAGATCGCTCCCCACAGATTGCTGTCCTCCAGATGAGCGCCCCAGAAGCTGGCCCGTTGGAGATTGGCGCCCCAAAAGTCCACCTGTCGGAGATCCGCCTCCCCCAGATTGACCCCGATCAGCTCCGCCTCCGCGCCCTCGACCACCGAGCAGGCCGCCCC
>CAYSEO010000123.1:0-11973 GCA_964429885.1 uncultured bacterium | reverse complement strand
TGCCCAAAGCCTCTATTGGTTACATAACGGCCAACTACTGAGGCAGGGATCCTTAGGATCCGAATATGTGGGCGATGTGCTCAGTCGTCAGACCCAATTCTGGATGGGATCTCGATTCGGCTTCGGTCTCTATCAAGCCGGTACTTTAACAGTGGCCTTCGTATTTGAGGATCAGCGAGCGGGGCTCAATGATCGGGTCAAGCTGCCTCAATGGTCTGGTCAGCTAGTGAACACAACCTGTTATTTCAGTGACGATCTATGCTGGCTCTTCCTAGGGATCCAGGAGCAACGAGCTCTGATCCATCGCTGTGTGGTGATCCGTTCTGATGGCCAGGTGATCGCAACCGCCAAAGGAACTCGCGGAGATGGATCTTGGTTGGAATCGATCTGGGGGAAGTGTGCCGTGGAGGGGTTTCTGTTGGTGGCGACCGATGAAGGAATCGTGCGGGTGGAGCCTGATCAGGGTGGGATCGCAGTCACGAAGACATTTCCGGATACAGAGCCTTTTGTGGATCACCATTGTCAGATCTGGGCATCACCCGAAGGGGTCTATGTGATCAAGCAACGGGAGATCAACTTAATCCGGATCCGTTGAATCATTTGGATCAGAAAACTAGAGAGCAGGAGGTGGATCATGTCCCCTTGATCCTGATGTAGTGCAAGACATTGTTCATACCTTTGGAGCCAACGATGAAAACACAAACTCTCCAACAATTGCCGATCCCAAGCCATTTCAACCCCTTGCGGGTGGGAGAGATCTGGCGGGTGCCCTACCAACAACGGGCTGATGAGGCGGAAGCCTGGGCCAAACAACATCAGATTCCACCGGCAGCCAAGGATCCTGTCAAGATCTGTCTGATCGCCATCGATGTCCAGAACACCTTTTGTATTCCTAACTTTGAGCTGTTTGTCGGGGGACGATCGGGGACAGGCGCGATCGATGATAATGTCCGACTCTGTGAGTTTGTCTATCGTAATCTGGGAGCGATCACCGCGATCTATCCCACCATGGACACCCACACAGCGTTTCAGATCTTTCATTCTGCCTTCTGGATCAATGATGCTGGTGAGCATCCTGCGCCCATGACCGTGATCAGCCTGGAGGATGTGCAGCAAGGGATCTGGAAAGTGAATCCTGCGATCGCCTACAGCGTGGCGGGAGGAAACTATGTGGGGTTACAAAATCATGCCCTACACTACACTCGAACTCTGACTGAGGAGGGTAAATATCCTTTGCTGATCTGGCCCTATCATTCTATGTTGGGAGGGATCGGTCATGCCCTAGTTTCTGCTGTGGAGGAGGCCTGCTTCTTCCATAATCTAGCCCGTCACAGTCAAACGGGGTTTGAGGTAAAGGGAGGCAATCCATTGACGGAGAACTATTCCGTGTTGCGTCCTGAGGTCTTGGAGGATAGTGAAGGTCGCCCGATCGCTCAGAAGAATAGCCGCTTTATCCAGAAGTTGCTGAGTTATGATGCGGTGATCATTGCTGGACAAGCCAAGAGCCATTGTGTGGCCTGGACCCTTGATGATCTGTTGAGCGAGATCGCAGTTCAGGATCCCAATCTGGCGAAGAAGGTCTATTTGCTGGAGGATTGTACCTCTCCTGTAGTAGTACCTGGTGTAGTAGACTTCACCGATCAAGCGGATCAGGCCTTCCAGCGATTCGCAGTAGCGGGCATGAACTTGGTGAGATCTACAGATCCGATGGAGACCTGGCCGGGTTTTCCTAGCTGATCTACATGACTCCCAAGCACCTGATCCTCTTGTTCTACTCCTAGACTGCCCTGTGCCCATCTTGCGGTGATCCATTAGCTTGACCCACCCCTAGGTTTGAAATCAATCCAATGAGCCGATCTGAACACAGATCGCCTCTGGAGATGGTTTGTGCTTGCCCATGGGATCTTCGGATCTGGAAGCCTTGAACCTGTCCAATTTTTGAATCCCTTCTCCTGGAGTCACAATCATGAGCCAAAATCAAACCCCTGACATCAACAGCCTGTTCCAGAACGCGCAACAGGATGGCAATCTTTCTCAAAACTCTTTTCAAACCCTACAAGTCATGGATCTGGGCGATCAGATCCAGGCTGCCCTGGGCACCCCCGCCGATGATGTTACCGCCAGTGAGGTGGTGCTGGTAACGATCATGCCCGACGATTCTGGATCGATCCGATTTGGGAGCAACGCCCAAGCTGTCCGTGGGGGCCATAACGCCGTCCTAGATGCCCTACTGGACTCTAAACAGAAGGACTCCATCTTGATCCACACTCGCTACTTGAACGGCTTCATCCTCTACCCCTACCGCCCCCTCTCCCAAGCAATCCGCATGGACACCCATAACTATGATCCCAATAAAGGCACTCCCCTCTATGATCAGGCCGTTATCTTGCTGGGGACCGTACTGGCCAAAGCCCAAGAGTTTGCCGACAATGGGGTGCCCGTCCGCACTGTCACCCTGATCATCACCGATGGAGCCGATGGCCACTCCACCCGAGCCACCGCCCCACAGGTCTCCACCCTGGTGCGAGATATGCTGGACGCAGAGAATCACATCATCGCCGCCATGGGGATCGACGACGGTCACACCAACTTCCGCCAAGTGTTTCAGGAGATGGGCATCCGCAAGGAATGGATCCTCACCCCAGGTGATAGCGAGACCGAGATCCGTAAAGCCTTCCAGGTGTTCTCTCAATCCGCCGTCAAGCTGAGCCAAAGCTCCGGCCAGCTCTCCCTAGGGGGCTTCGGATCACCCTAGATCGTGGAGGATAGCGACTCTCAGCCCTCATCCTCCTCGTCCACATGAATGTTGCGGTAGTGGGTGTAGGTGTGCCGATCGGTCTTCTTAATCTCCTCTTTGATCGCCTCCAGATCGATGTAGCGATCCGCTAGATTGATCAGCTGATCACTGGTCATCGAGCGCAGGCTGACCACCTCCACCCGCACCCCCTGATAGCTGACCGCATTCACCGCATAGGCCAGATCCCCGTCGCCACTCACCAGGATGGCCGTCTCATACCACCGCACCAGCGCCAACATATCCACCGCGATCTCCACATCCAGATTGGCCTTCTTAGAGCCATCCGGCAGCTGCACCAGATCCTTGGTGATCACACGATAGCCATTGCGCCGCATCCACAACAGAAACCCCTGTTGCTTCTCATTGTGGCGATCGACGCCTGTGTAGAAAAAGGAGCGGAGTAGCGGCGATCCGTGGGTCAAGGCAACCAACAACTTGGTGTAGTCGATCTCAATGCCCAGTTGCAGCGCCGCATAGAACAGGTTGGAGCCGTCCACAAATATAGCAAGCCGACCCCGATTCTCCAGGGCTCTTCGCTCTGGATAGAGTCCGGGATCCAGTTCCGGGCGTAACATTATTGGGTTTCTCCAAAGGTATTAGACAGAAAGGGATCAAAAACAGGTTTTTATGGTGATCTAAAAGTAGCAGACCATAGACCTCTTGGGGAGTCACCCGCCGATCTCTGCTCCGGAAGGGTCAAGATCGAGCATCGGTAAACAGACTGCAGGATACCTACAGCCCCCAACAGAGATTGATCTCTCTCAGACTATCCCAGATCTCAGATCCGGAGGGTAACAATACCTGAAGAGAATGGTAAATCCTCTCAGGTTTGTGCTGGGGGGAGTGGGGCGCTTTCTGCTGATTTTCTTAAGATATGTAAACAGCCCTGAGGTGAGATGTTGGCACACCGGCTTGAGGGAGAAGAGATTCAAGTCAGATCCACCGCGACCCTGTAGAAGCAGCCCGCTCGCTCTGTTTGCTGAAGCGATCAGTGATACAGGGAGATCCCGTAGACTCTTCTGGTCCCGAGTTGAACACTAATAGAATGGCCACGGTACTCCCACCAAAAGCTGAATGAGCGCGTATCAAGCCCCACACCTTCATCCCTTGTTGGCACCGCCCCCATTTGGCGTTACTGTTGGGGGGATCCTGTGAGGCGAGATCATGAGCTTGACCCTCTATTTCATCCGGCATGGGGAGACCACCTTCAGTGCGAAAGGCGGTTACTGCGGCGCCCTAGATCCAGAGCTTACCCCAGAGGGTCAACAGATGGCCGAGGCCTTCGCCCAAGCCTATCGAGCTCACCCCTGGACCGCCATCTTCGCCAGCCCCATGAAACGCACCATCGCCACCGCAAAACCGATCTGTGAGGCGGTTGGCTTAGAGATGCAGTTGCGGGATGGCCTCACGGAGATCCGCTACGGGGACTGGGAGGGCCTGTTGCCGGAGGAGGTCAACGCCAAATACCACGATGCCTATATCCGTTGGCTGTCCGATCCGGGCTGGAACTCACCCACGGGGGGAGAACGGGGTGTGGATATCGCCAATCGCGCTGCCCGAGTCATCCACGAGATCCAACAGTTGCACCCAGAGGGCCAGGTATTGGTAGTCTCCCACAAGGCCACGATCCGGATCATGATCTGTGATCTAATGGGCATTGATGTGGGTCGCTTCCGGGATCGGATCGCCATGCCCGTTGGCGGGGTCAGCGAGGTGGAGTTCCAGGAGCATGGGCCGATCTTGAAGTCCCTGGCAGATCGGTCCTATCTGGTGGATACCCTGCGCAACCGTCCTGGGAATTAAGCGGAGAGCAGATCGGAGCCAGCGATTACCATTAGGGGGATCGGGATGAGGGAGGAGAGACGACGATGAAGGTCTTGGTCTTGAACGCAGGATCCAGCAGTCAGAAGAGCTGTCTGTATGAGCTGACGGCGGATCCCTCTACCACCAAACCCCTACACCCCCTCTGGGAGGCCAAGATCGATTGGAGCCACCAGGCGGGTACTGCTGAGATTAAAGTCGAGAGCCATGGCCATCAGATCGCCCGAGAACTCCCCTCGGAAGCTCGATCTGAGGTGATGGCGGAGATGTTGAATACCCTCACCCAGGGGGAGACTCAGGTTTTGGACGGCTGGGATCAGATCGCGGTGGTGGGCCATCGAGTGGTCCATGGGGGAGAGCAGTACCGGGGAGCCACCTGGGTGGATCCGGAGGTGAAACAGGCGATCCGGCAGCTGTTCTCTTTGGCTCCAGCTCACAATCCTGCCAACCTGGAGGGGATCGAGATCATCGAGAAGCTGATCCCCAATGTCCCTCAGGTGGTCGTCTTCGATACCGCTTTCCACAGTCAGTTACCGCTTGGGGCCGCCATCTATCCAGGTCCCTATGAGTGGTTTGAACAGGGGATCCGACGCTATGGTTTCCATGGCATCAGCCACCAGTACTGTGCTCAGCAGGCAGCCCGGATCTTAGATCGAGATCTCAACCCCTTGAAACTGATCACCTGTCATCTGGGCAATGGGGCCTCGTTGGCGGCGATCCGGGACGGCCATAGTGTGGACACCACCATGGGCTTTACCCCTCTGGAAGGACTGATGATGGGCACCCGCTCCGGCTCCGTCGATCCAGGCATCCTGTTCTATCTGATGCGGAACCAAGGTTTGACTGCAGATCAAGTCGATCAACTCTTGAATCGCCAATCGGGATTGCAGGGGATCTCGGGAGAATCGGGGGATATGCGTCGGATCCAGGCGGCGATCGAGTCCGGTCACCCACGGGCTAAGCTGGCCTTTGAGATCTACATCCATCGACTGCGATCTTGTATGGGATCGATGTTGGCCAGTCTAGGGGGTCTGGATGTCATCGCCTTTACGGGGGGGATCGGGGAGAATGCTCCAGCAGTGAGAGCGGCAGCCTGTCAGGGGTTTGAGTTCCTCGGCGTGAAGTTGGATCTGGAGAGAAATCAGCAGCGACCCATGGATGAGGATCTGGCCACCCCAGAGTCAGCGGTGCGGGTATTGGTGATCCATGCGGAGGAGGATTGGGCCATCGCTCAGGCCTGCTGGCGACTATCGCAGGGGTGATCAGCAGTTGAGTACTGTGCATGATAATCTCAGCGATCTCCTCGATTGCATTGCCAGCTTGCTTTGGGAGTCTTGACTGTTTATCCTAGGTATACTGCCAATATTGGCCCTGACTCGTGTCTGACTGGACATGGGACCTTTGTGGAAGGCGATCTAATCGAGGAGATTCACATGCAGAAGAAAATGCAAGTCAACTTTAATGATGATGCTCTTCTCGTTCTGGATAAACTTAGGGCATCCACCCCTCAAGGCACCTACGCGAGTGTTATCAGAGATGCTTTGAGTTTTTATGCTTGGGCACACGAAGAGTCCAAGGAGGGTAATTCCATAGGTGCATTCAAAAATGGGAAGGTCCTCACAGAGGTCGTTCTACCTTTTGAGTTCAGGGAATCTTGGCACTCTTCCCTAATGGATCGGGTTATCTCTCCACCTGATTCAGAAACGTCTCGGACCCCAAATATGTGAACATTCTCTCCGTCAATTCGTAACAGAGCCAAGTAAAAAACATGACTGTCGCTGAGCCTTCTCCCTCTGATGATCAAGTAGAGCAGGTCGATATCTCGTCACTGCCTCCACAGAGAACAACGTCTCATACGGCGAGGGATAAAACTGCTTCTCATCTAGCTCGGGTGATCGTGTGGACTTTCGCTATCAGCATAGGTATATCCTTCTTGTTCGCAGGATTGGATTATTTTCTCGGCCAGGATCCCTCGGATAGGAACGTCAATTCTTCCTTGGAAATATTTAAGACTGTTTCCTCGGTTATGTCAGGTCCATTGGGATTTGTGCTTGGTTTCTACTTCAGAGAGTCAAGCCAGTGACGATCGACAGCAAAACTGCGCTGCCTATTCCTTGTCGATAGCTACAGTTACTCATCGTCTCTGGGATGTAAAAGCTCAGTTCTGGATCCTTTTGGGTTTGATGTGCTAGCATGCTATACGCACAATACAACCCACACGCTCGACACCTCGGGTGTTCTGTTCACTTTCACCCACGACAGAATGCAGTCGGGCGGAGGCTAACCCGCAGGAGATCACAAACTATGGCAGTTGTTACCCTCCCTCAGCTGTTGGAGGCTGGGGTTCACTTTGGACATAAGGCCAGTCGTTGGAATCCCAAGATGAAGCCCTACATCTTTGGAGAACGCAATGGCATCCACATCATCGATCTGGTGCAGACGGCGGCTTACCTGAACGAGACCTACGAGTACATGCGGAGCGCAGCGGATGCAGGCAAGCGCTTTCTATTCGTTGGCACCAAGCGACAGGCAGCAGGGATCATCGCCCAAGAGGCTAAGCGCTGTGGTAGTTACTACATCAACCACCGCTGGTTGGGGGGCATGTTGACCAACTGGACCACCATCAAAACCCGTATTGATCGGTTGAAGGAGATCGAGGAGATGGCCAGCACGGGTCTCCTGGATCGGTTGCCCAAGCAGGAAGCCTCTCGGTTGCGGCGGCTGTTGCTGAAGTTGGAGAAGAACCTGGGGGGCATCAAGACCATGCGGCGGCTGCCGGATGTGGTGGTGATCATCGATCAACGGCGAGAGACCAACGCGGTGCAGGAGTGCATCAAGCTCAACATCCCCATCGTCTCGCTGCTGGATACCAATTGCGATCCCGATCTGAGCGATGTGTTCGTGCCCGCCAACGATGACGCGATCCGGGCCATCAAGCTGTTGATCGGTAAGCTAGCGGATGCCATCTATGAAGGTCGCCATGGTCAGCTGGATACGGTTGAGGAGGAGGACTACTACGAGTTCTACGAGGGGGCCATGGAAGGGGATGACGAGGAGTTCTTTGTGGACGAGGAGGCGGACACCGAGGATGAGGAGGGAGGTGAATCCGAGGATAGCTAAGCAGATCCAGGTCTCATCTTAAGTGAGCATCTCTGCCAAGATCCGATTTGCGCAACTGAGGGATCTCCTGTTGGGGGATCCCAATAGAGATTCCATAAGTTTCAAAGGCGATCCGCACCCGACGACGTAGCTCTCGCTCCACAGCCCACTGCCAGCCCGCTTGAGTCTGAATCCACAGCCGGAGGCGCATCCCATCATGGGCCAGTCGATCCACTCCGATCAATTCAACAGGGTTGAGGATCTTTGACTTCCACTGGGTATCTGCTGCCAAGCTTTCTGATTCTCGCCGGAGCAGCTCGATCGCCTTATCGACGTCCGTTTGATAAGCTACATCGATGCAGAATGAGACCCGAGCCCAGTCAATGGTCATGTTCTCAACCTTACTGATTTGCCCATTGGCAATCGTGACAACCGATCCATTTAGATCTCGGATCTTGGTATAGACCAGATCAAGGCTTTCCACGACACCACATATGGAGTCATTAAGGGTCACCCAATCTCCCAAAGCATATTGATCCTCGATCAGCACTCCCACACCCGTCAGGATATCTTTTATAGTGCTCTGGGTAGCAAGTGACAAGAATATTCCAAATATGCCTGCCCCTGCAAGTAA
Source organism: uncultured bacterium (assembly GCA_964429885.1). GTDB lineage: Bacteria > Cyanobacteriota > Cyanobacteriia > Thermostichales > Thermostichaceae > CAYSEO01. The sequence goes on along the minus strand of CAYSEO010000123.1, from coordinate 3,622 downwards.
GGAGGAGGGCGGAACTCTCATACCATAGAACAGGGCGATCACGAAGAAAAAGAACGCCAGATAGTCTACCAGATCTCTAAAGACAAGCGAATAGGTTTGCGACTTAGCAGAAGATCGGCCTGAATCAGGGCTTGCAGTCTTTTCCCTCTCCAACCACCGTTCAAAAAAATAGCCGACGAGTAGTTTAAGGACTCGACTCGAAATGAGCGTGAACGACAACAATAACATGATAAAGAAAGGTAATCCGAAGAGGTGTAATCCAAGGTCTCGAGTCTGAGGAAAACGGGTCAGGATCAAAGTCACTCCTGTCATCCACTGCAGGATCTGGCCTAGCACCAGAATGCGACGCAGCAGAAAGGTCAAGTCTAGTTCTCGCCTGAATCGACTTAACTCCTCTCGGAGCTCGACGGGATCTAGATCTTCCTCAAGATCAGGGGCTTGATTAGCAACGATTGATTCGATTGAAGCATGGGTTTCCTGCACATGTTGTTGTATCTGATCCCACGAAGACTTCGATCGTTTCTGGATAGAGATAAGCAAGAGAGAGAGCAGGATATTGCCAGCTAAAACAAGACTGATCCACTTCAACTGAGCTTGAACATAGGCCGGCTGTCGTTGCTCCCAGGCTCGGATAAAGGCATTTTGAATGACGGATTCCCATTTATTGGCCAGATCCTCAATGGTCATATTGGCCAGATCTGCATCCGCTTGGGTGACGGTGAGCAGCACAGAACTTCGCTCACCATATTCCACAATCAACACGACTTCATCATTTAAGATGGCGTTGGAAACCTGTAATTGACCGGGATCTATGTTGGACCTAATAAACTGAGAGATGGCTCGGCTCAAGCGATTTTGGATCTCCTCCACTCGGTTATAGATGGGTAGGTTTGTTTCTGAATCACCTAAGGCTTCCTGTGGTACTTCCGCTGCGACCTCAATCAGCCCGTAGCCATCTAATTTAACCAGGGCATAGTGAAGATCTCCCAACCGTTGAATGACGATCCCAGGGAGAGTCAGTTGCGGGCTGGGGCTGGGGAGCAGAACAGCGGGAGAGTCCACGGTTTCTGGCGGATCTGCAGGGGTCTCAGCAGCAGGGCTTGGCTCTATGGAGGGAGAGGGTTGGAATCGGATCCGTTCCTGGGGAGGCAGAGCATTGAGATCGGGAGTCGGAGATTGTCCCCATCCGAGCAGTTGGCTAGCGTTTGTCCAGCACAGCAGCATTACACCCAGTGCAACACAGATTCTGACCCATGTCCTTTGCGTCTGAACTACCACTCCAAGAACTCCTCGGCTTACCTTTTCTAGGGCTACAGTGATCGGGGGCCTGAATGTAACGTTAGACGATCGTCTTTCTAGGGGTTCCCCGGCTGAAGCGTCAGCTTACGAGTCGTTCCCGATCGCTGTATCGCTAGATCGATATACCATCATAGGGCTAGAGGTTGATCTCCGTTGTTTGCCGGACTACTGCTCGTAGACGGTTCTCTCTCCTGAACTCTTGAGGACTTCTTGAGGCCAAGGGCCTGAGCTCGGTTGTCGTTGTGGCATTCGACCTGGGGTCTGTACCGAAGGTGGGTTAGGGTAACCTGGGTGGGAGCGGTTGGAACGGCGATCCCTGTCACGGTATGCTTAACAGAGGTAAGCCCTGGCTGACAGGGGTGATGGATGAGTAGACACAAGAGCAGGAAGACTCATGGCAGATATATCCTCCAAACTGGTCAAGGACCTGCGTGAAAAGACAGGCGCAGGCATGATGGACTGCAAGAAAGCCCTGGTGGAGTCGGACGGGGACATCGAAGCTGCTATGACCTGGCTGCGTCAGAAAGGGTTGGCCAGTGCAGGCAAGAAGGCGGGTCGGGCGGCCACTGAGGGTTTGGTAGACAGCTACATCCACACCGGCGGTCGGATCGGGGTGTTGGTGGAGGTCAACTGCGAGACCGATTTCGTGGCTCGGCGGGATGAGTTCAAGGAATTGGTGCGCAACGTGGCCATGCAGATCGCCGCCTGCCCTAACGTGGAGTATGTCAGCGTTGATCAGATCCCGACGGATCTAGTGGAGCGGGAGAAGTCCGTGGAGATGGGCAAGGAGGATCTGGCCAGCAAGCCGGAGAATGTGCGAGAGAAGATCGTCCAGGGGCGGATCGATAAGCGTCTCAAGGAGCTGTCTCTGGTGGATCAACCCTACATCAAGGATCAGTCGATCACGGTGGAGGAGCTGGTGAAGCAGTCGGTGGCTCTGCTGGGGGAGAACATTCGCATCCGTCGCTTTGTGCGCTTTACCTTGGGTGAGGGGCTGGAGAAGGAGGAGACCGATTTTGCAGCTGAGGTGGCGGCTCAGGCCGGGAAAGCGGTGAGCTAAGCTGGCTCTATTGGATCGCTCCCTAGGATCTGCCATGTTGGAATTGCACTGCCACACCACTTGTTCTGATGGATCCTTGACCCCGACGGAGTTGGTTGAGGCGGCGGCGATCGCTGGGGTGAAGGCTCTGGCGATCTCCGATCATGACACCCTGTTGGGTTGGGATGAGGCGATGATCGCTGGGGATCGGCTAGGGGTGGAGATCGTGCCCGCTCTGGAGCTGAGTACGGTGTGGTGCGGGCGATCTCTGCATATCCTGGGGTTCTATCCGGATCGAGACAAACTGGAGGAACCTCTACAGGAGCGGCAACAGGGGCGAGTGCGACGGGCGCAGCTGATCATACAGAAGTTAGGGGATCTGGGCTATCCGGTGACTTTACCTCCCGCCCTCAAAGCTCCAGGACGACCCCATATCGCTCAGGCCATGGTGGAGGCAGGATATGTCCGCTGTAGTCAGGAGGCCTTTGAGCGGTTCCTGAAAGATGACGGTCCTGCTTATGTGGCCTATGAGAAATTCTCAGCCATTGAAGGGATTCAACTGCTGCGCCAATGTGGAGCGATCCCAGTGTGGGCACATCCCCATCTGTTTCGAGGGGAGACGGTGGAACGGACCTTGCGGAGTTTGGTATCGGCTGGGTTGTTAGGGATCGAAGTCTATCATCCCGACCAAAATCGCAGTGTGGTTAGCACACTATTAAACCTGGCGAAGAAGTACGATCTGCTGATCACAGGCGGCAGCGACTATCATGGACCCAACGCCCGAGGTTGTTATCTCAATATGATGAACCTAAGCTTGCAGCTGTTGGATGATGTGAAACAAAGGCACCAGCTGATCAATCGGCAACCCTGCACATCTTGAGATATTGCAGTCACCACTCTCAGCACTGCTCGACGATCTGTGATCGGGACGGAGAGGGTGGGATTCGAACCCACGGTAGGTTGCCCTACGGCAGTTTTCAAGACTGCTTCCTTAAACCACTCGGACACCTCTCCAGTATTCAATTGTGCACTCAGGCAGATCCTTAACCTATGATCCCCTAAGGCCAAGGCAATTCTAACAATAGATCCCCCCAGATCCAGCCCCAGCCCAGATATCAATCTTAATCTCCCAGGCCGAGACCAACCCATAGACTACTCATAAGGCAGTCGAGCGATCTTCTTGGATCAGTCCTATGGTCTCTACCCCTCCCCCACCCGCCATCACCCCCCAACAGATGAACTTGCTCCGAGCGGTCACCGCCATGGCCTGGTCCGACGGGGTGC
>CAYSEO010000122.1:5432-12033 GCA_964429885.1 uncultured bacterium | reverse complement strand
TCTCTGTAAAGTTGACTCATGATCTCCTGCCCGATCAAAGTTTTACCACTGCGCACCCAGAACTTGAGCTCGTCTTGCACCTCCAAGATCGTGCCCACTGGGTAGGGGGAGGGTAACTCCTCACGACGTCCCATAAAGGATTCCACGAAGGTATTGATCAGGGTGCGGGTCTCCTTGACATCGTTTTGGGAGATCTCCATCTGCAACACATCCGCCAGTTTATCCCGCATGGCTCGATAGGTTTGCTGAGAGGTGTTGATGGCCACCCGCTGGGCCAGGCCATTGACCACCAGATTGGCGATCTGAGGGGTGCTTTGGGTCACGATCTCATGGTGACGAGCGGCGAACCGCAATTGGACCTCCTCTGTAAACCGATCCTGACTGACGATCGTGATGCCCGCCTCCTCCAGCCTGATACTATACTCATTCAACTTTTTGTACTGACTGAGGACACATTGGTTATAAAACGAGGTGGCTAGGGAGCGCCAGTAGCCAATGATCGTGGCCTCCCTGGAGCTGATATTGAACAGATAGGTCTCGTCACTGATGCGTTGCAGATGCTGGGTGATCTCGTGACGTTTCCGCTCATCAATGGAGGAGATACGCGGGATCCAGATCGCCCCAAACTCCGACTGCACCCCTTGGGGCAGACAACCCATGATGTCCTCAAAGAACTGAGCCACACTGTACTGTAAAAACTTCTCCGGATCTCCTAGACGCCTGAGCAGATCCGTCCGCTCCCCCTCCTGATATTGAGCCACCACCTGTGTGGCTTCATCCGCCTGCTGTCGAGCCCGTTCCGCGTCCTGACGCAGTCTCCGCAACTCCTCAGTACTGAGGGCCACTACTGGGCCATCCACAAAGCTATCGTAGGATCCTCCCAATAATCCACGGCCCAGACCCGCCTCCTCCAGGGTGGTGTCGCTGTCATTATCGATGGTGAGCAGGCGAGACAGTGCCCGCAACCTCAACCGCCGTTCAGCAGAGGGGACGTCCCCATAGGCGGGTTTATCCAACAACGGACCCAGATCGTCCTCTAGAATGCCCCCATGGCGGTAGACCGAATAGAAATACTTGCTGAGCAGAATGGAGATCAGCTCCCGATTGCCGATCTCGTTGTACTCCAGGTAGGCCCGTAGACACAGCTGAAAGGCCACGTTGGGGAGCTTGGATACCTGCCGTACCTTACGATGCATGGCATTGAGGTGGGGTCGGAAAGCCCTGGGGATCGCCTCCAGACGCAGACCCCGGATCAGGAAATCCTCATGGCGTAGATCCTGAGGCCGAAACACAATAGTTTCCTTCCAGAGCCGCTCATCATCCTCCCGCATCACGATCGGTCGCAGATGGTCGATGATCTGGACGACGGTAAAGTCCATGAACAGATCGATGATCTCCCGGACGTTGAGCTGCTCATAAAGGCTGCGGATCTTGTCTCCCCGAAAGTCCTCGATCGAGATCAGGCTGGACATCATGCCAATATGACCATTGCTCATCTGGAACTTGTAAGTGATCTCGGAGGTAGCATCAGGGGTAAGCACATGAGTGCCCGTGATCTCAGGTCGAATCTGCAGGGGGCGCAATAGTCGACTGGTCTCGCTGAGGCTAAAGCAGCTCCAAGCCGCACGACTCAGGAGCAGGCCAGCTAAACTGGCCCGGAGTTGACTGTCTCCCAGCTCGCTCAGATCGATCTCAGCTCGCCGCAGATGGCTAGGGAGGTCCATGTCAGTGGTGGATGTCATCGCTCACAAGTCCCCTTTGCCGAATTGGCTGGCCCTCCGCTGTAGACATTATCTCAACTTACTGGAGGGATCCGGAATACCCTGGTCAAATACTGAACTCCTCTGCCTGAGATCCCCCAGATCGAATGGGAGCTGACCGTGGAGATTCTAGAGGATCACCGCAGCCCATGGACAGTATAGAATAGTGTTCCCTGAGGAGAGTGAGAAACAACGCCCATTTTATCCCTCGCCGGTGGGAGCCCCCCTTTCCCCACCGAAATAATTCAGACGAGGCCGAAGCCGCCGTAGGCGCAGGGCGTTGGTCACGACAGAGACGGAGCTGAGGGCCATGGCCGCCCCCGCCAGAATCGGGTTGAGCAACCAGCCCAATAACGGATAGAAGATCCCCGTAGCGATCACGATGCCGATGCTGTTGTAGCCGAAGGCGAAGATCAGGTTCTGTCGGATATTGGCCAGGGTGGCGCGGGAGATCTGCAGGGCTACCAAGACCCCCATCAGATCCCCAGAGATCAGGGTGATCTCACCGGTGGCGATGGCGATGTCGGTGCCGGTGCCGATGGCGATGCCGATGTCTGCTGCGGCTAGGGCAGGGGCATCATTGATCCCATCTCCTACCATGGCGACCCGTCGGTGTTTCTGCTGCAGAGCCCGGATCTGATCCACCTTCTGATCAGGCTTGACCTCGGCGATCACCTGGGAGAGGCCCAGTTGGCTAGCGATGGCCTCGGCGGTGCGGCGGTTGTCTCCCGTCACCATCACCAGCTCGATCCCCTGTCGTTGCAACATTTGGATAGCTTGGGCCGTGCCAGGTTTGAGGGGATCTGCCATGGCGATCAATCCCTGTAGCTGACCGTCTCGGGTGACTCCCACCACAGTCTCCCCCCGTTGCTCCCAGGCTTGCCAGGTCTCCTCCACAGACTCGATCGATAGCCCCTGATCCTGCAGCCAGCTGCGGGTGCCGATCTGGATCCAGCTTCCCTCAACACGGCCCTGAACTCCAGCCCCAGGGATCGCTTCAAACTCCTGAACCGACGGCAGGGGTTCCTGAACTTGAGCTTGGGCCTTGGCCACGATCGCGGTCCCCAGGGGATGCTCGGACACCTGTTCTACCGCTGCTGCCCCACGCAACAGATCCTCAGGACTGCCCTGCAAAGCCAAATGATCAGTGACCTGAGGCTTACCCTGGGTGAGGGTGCCGGTCTTATCCAGCACTAGAGTCCGGATCTGGTGCAGTTGCTCCAGGCTAGCGGCGTCCTTGATCAAGATGCCATGTTCGGCGGCTTTGCTGGTGCCCACCAGGATCGAGGTGGGGGTGGCCAGACCCAGGGCACAAGGGCAGGCGATGATCAAGACCCCAATCGTGGAGACCAAAGCCAGGGTCAGATCGGCAGTCACCAGCAGCCAGGTCAGGCAGGTGAGTAGAGCGATCCCGATCACGGCAGGCACGAACCACCCTGTCACCTGATCCGCCAACCGCTGAATGGGGGCCTTGGAGGCCTGCGCTTCCCGCACTAGCTTGACGATCTGAGCCAAAACGGTCTCCTGTCCCACCCGAGTGGCCTCAAACAGGAAGCTGCCGTTGCCATTGATCGTGCCGCCGATCACCTCTGAGTCGGCCCGCTTATGTACCGGAACGCTCTCCCCAGTCACCATAGCCTCATCCACCCAGGAGCTACCCTCGATCACCTGACCATCCACCGGGATCTTTTCCCCCGGACGGACCCGGATCCGATCTCCCACCTGGACGGTCTCGATCGGGATATCCTGCTCCTGACCCTGACGGATCACTCGGGCTGTTCTGGCCTGTAGACCCATCAATTTGCGTAAGGCCGCGGAAGCTTGGCCTCGGGCCCGCTGCTCCAACCAGCGCCCCAGCAGAACCAGTGTGATCACCACCGCTGAAGTCTCATAGTAGACATCCGCCGCGATCTCTTGGGCTGTCAGGATCCCAGGTAGAAAGGTCGGGATCAGGGAGTAGAAGTAGGCGGCACTGGTGCCCAAGGCGATCAGGGTGTTCATATCCGCCGATCCTCGTCGGAGGGCGGTCACAAACCCTTGATAGAACGATCCACCTACCCAGAACTGGACCGGGGTGGCCAGGATCAGCTGTAGCCAAGGATGATGAAGCCAGCCAGGGATCCAAGGGATCGAGATCCCCAACATCATGGGCAGGGAGCCAAACACCAGGATCCCACTCAGGAGTAACCCCGTCCCCACCTTGATCTGCAGTTGTCGCTGTTCTCGGGCACGGATCTGTTCCTCTTGATCAACGTCCTCTGAGGGGTCGTCGGTGATCAGGTGGGCTTGATACCCGGCTCTCTCGACAGCCACCTCGATCCCCTCAGGGCTGGCCTGATCGGGATCGAGGGTGACAGAGGCTTGTGCAGTGGCGAAGTTGACAGACACCTGTTCCACACCGGGGACAGTCTTGACCACCCGCTCGATGGCTGTGGCGCAGCTGGCGCAGCTCATTCCCTGTAGGGTGAACATCAAACTCTGTGAGGTGGATTTGCTCATGATCGCGGCCCATGGACTTCAGGCCTTCGATCTTAGATCCTCCAGTCAGCTGGAGAGTCAAGCGAGGATCTATGTGAGGATCTATGTGAGGCTCTATTTATAGCGGCAGATAAGAGACATGGGCAGAGACGATCCGCCAGCCCTCCGGTAGCTTCTTCCAGAACTGACTCTGACGACCCTGACGAGGCTGACCCTTGAGCACCCGCTGAAACTCGATGGTGACGGAGCCGGTATCCGTCCCCAAGGTCACCACGGTCATCTTCAAGATCTGGCGATCGAGATTGACGGCGGGGCGACTCCGGCGAAAGGCCTCCACCTCATCCCGACCATAGAGGTTTTCCCCCACCCCAAACCGGATCACATGAGGAGAGTCCCAGAACAGATGGGTCAGGGTAACCACATCGTTGGTGATCAGTGCCTGCTCATACTGCCTGTAGAGCTCAGACAGCTCGGCCACCACCTCGGGACGATTGATCTCAGTCATGGGTGAATTGAATAGTCGGTGCAGCCTTCCATTCTTCCATAGAGGGGTGAGAATCCATAGGTGCTGTGCTCCATCATAGAAAAGCCCCTTGTTGCCATAACCGATGACCGATCCGCTGCTGTCCCTGTCCGAGTCTTCCCTGATCCCCCAGGCCCCACCGGGGTTTCGCTCTGGGTTTATGGCCCTGATCGGGCGCCCCAATGTGGGCAAGTCCACTCTGCTCAATGCCTTGATCGGTCAGAAGATCGCTATCACCTCTCCTGTGGCTCAGACCACCCGCAATCGTCTACAGGGGATCCTCAGCTTGCCTCAGGCCCAGATCATTCTGGTGGATACGCCAGGGATCCATAAGCCCCATCATCGATTGGGAGAGATCTTAGTGAAAAATGCTCAGACGGCAGCTGCCTCTGTGGATGGGGTGATCCTAGTGGTGGATGGATCGGTGCCTGCGGGGCGAGGAGACGAGTATATCGCCCAGAGGCTACCTCAGGATGGGCCGGTCCTGATCTGTGCCAATAAGTCCGATCTACATCCTCAAGTATCCGAGCAGTGGGATCAGATCTGTAAGAGCTACCAACTCCTGGTCCCCAATGCCCCGCTAGTGTCCGTGTCAGCGTTGGATCCGCAAACGGTGGATCCACTCCTCGCAGAGATGACAGCCCTGCTGCCGGAGGGACCTTATTATTATCCGCCTGACCTGATCACCGATCAGCCGGAACGCTTCATCATGGGGGAATTAATCCGAGAACAGATCTTGACCCATACCCGTCAGGAGGTTCCTCATTCTGTGGCCATTACTCTGGATCGTGTCGAGGAGTTGGAGGCCATCACTCGTGTCCTGGCGACAATTCATGTGGAACGAGATTCCCAAAAGCGGATCTTGATCGGTAGGAAAGGAGAGATGCTCAAGACCATTGGCCAGGGCGCTCGGTTACAGATGCAGAAGTTGATCGAGGGTAAAGTATACCTGGAACTGTTTGTGAAGGTACAGCCCCACTGGCGTCGATCAGCTTCGATCTTGGCGGACTTAGGCTATGTTGCGGAGCAGGAATAGTTGTGGAATGAAAAGGGGGCCATGAGGCTCTACGACCATGAGAACTGCTCCCAGATCGCTGGAGTTTCCCCCTTCCTCCTAGCTCCGTCAGATCAGCCTGCGACCTTTACACCGCCATCCACCTCCAGGATCGTCCCCGTGGTAAACCGATTCCCAGCGAGAAACAGGATCGCTTGGGCCACATCCTCCGGCTCACCTACTCGCTTCACGGGCAACATCTGAGCTGCGCCCTCAAACATACCCTGACGTTGCTCCTCTGTCATACCCGCATAGGCTGGAGTCTTGATCAACCCTGGGGCTACCCCATTCACCCGGATCGGGGTCAACTCCCGTGCCAAACTGGGCACTAGGGCTTCGATCCCCACATTGATCGCTCCCACGGCCCCCATGTCGGGGAGGGCATAGCGACCTGCTGCCCCAGACACCATGGTGATCGAGCCACTGGGCTGTACAAAGGCTGCTCCGATCAACACCGCATTGGCCTGAGGGATCAATTTGCCCTCAAAAGTCTGCCGTAGTCCACTGATCCCCACCTCAGTTAAGGGTCCTCCAGCGCCCCCGGCTCCTGTGGTGGTGACCAGATGATCCACCTTTTGGATCTTTTCAAACAGCTCTCGCACCGCCTGTTCGTTTGAAGCATCTACGGCCAGGGCTTGGGTCTCCCCAGGGATCTGCGGTTGGGCTTGCTGCAGTTTCTCCTGAGAGCGCCCGACGATGATCACCTGCGCGCCTGCTTGAGCGAACCCTTGGGCGGTGGCTAACCCGATGCCGGAACTGCCTCCGAACACGACGACGGTCTGATCT
>CAYSEO010000122.1:0-5332 GCA_964429885.1 uncultured bacterium | reverse complement strand
ATATGAGTGGGAACGGTGTACTGTGTCTGAGCTAGATCGACCTCGCCTCTTGTCCTTCACGATCGATGACTGGCCTGTCTTAGGGGGGCCTGTTACTCTCTCTTTGACAGATGGGGTTAGTGTGTTGGTGGGTAAGAATGGATCGGGGAAGTCGGCGATCTTGGAGGGATTTACGGCCATTGTCTCCCATGTCATCGGAACCCATGAGGTCGACATGACTCCTGATCGGAACTCCCCGAAGACATTGGATATTCAACTTTTGACACCAACGGATCGTCACCTACGATATCATGTGACATTTTCCCGAGTTCAGGAGAAACACCCAAGCACTCCTGATAGTGGACACTCCGATACTGCACAGTTTTTATGGAGTGACACCTGTCATTATCTTGATGGAGAAGATACTCCTTTATGGGAAACCTCTGCTGGAATGACAACGCTCAGAAACAAAGAAAAGATTCTTGGTGGATCCATTGGCTTATTGAGGAGGTTTTCCTCACAACCGGAAGTCTCTTGGGTCTATGATGTGCTTGCTGGTGTTCATTTACTGGGAAAAGAACCTGTTCGATTGAGCTCATATAGATCCCATGCAATCGTTTTTTCCTCTCCTGTAGGCCATTACGGTGTCCAAAATAATATGGTGCTAGCAAATCAGATCTCTCGTAGGATACTTCTTGTCAATGATAACCAGGGGCTAGAAGAGCTAAATAGTATTTTTCAACGGATTGGGTTGGGAGATAAGGTGGAAGTCAAGAGAGCTGTGATGCAGGTCATCTACCATGGTCAGAACGAGCGAGAAAACCAAGAATCACTTTATACAGTGAGTTTGGATGGAGTCGATATTGGTTTCCTTTCTGACGGGACTCTCCGAATCCTATCTCTCATCCTGGGCCTGATCGAGGCCTCTACCAGTTCAACCACAATTATAGAAGAGCCCGAAATGCATATCCAACCCGGCATGTTATCGAAACTGATCAATGAAATCAAAGCCTATACCTATGGATCGAATCTGATTATCTCAACACATTCTCCTCAGGTGGTTGCACATGTGAGACCCGATCAAATTAATCTGGTTCATCGAGAGAACGGTCGTACTTACGTCCGCAAGCTGAGCGAGGAAGAAGTCAGTAAGATCTCTGACTATCTCTATGAAGAAGGGAATCTAGGGGAATGGATCTATAGCGGTATGATCGATGACTAATCAGGTTATTGCCCTGCTTGCTGAAGATGAGACTGACTGCGAAACCCTTCGTCAGATCATCCATCGTATCCTGGGACAAAACACTAAAACTAGGAAATGGGCTGCCAAAGGATGTAGCACTCTCAGAAGAAAGCTGCCGGCGAAGCTAAAGGCAACCTGATCATGCACCCCTTTGAACGGGATCAGGTCTTCCATCAGATCGACACCAGTGATCTAGACTGCACCATTGGGGTGTTCTCCGAGATCCCCAAACGGATGCTGTCCTCACCTCTGTTGCAGGAGCGGTTCGTCTGTATCGCCCGTCGATCCCATCCGGCCCTCAAGCGCGGTCTAGATCCCTCTACCTTCGCTGCCCTCCCCCATATCCTGTTCTCCTTGCGAGGGGATCCCAAAGGAGTTGTCGATCAAGCCTTGGCCAAACAGGGGCTGAAGCGACGGGTGGCCCTGACGGTCTCCCACTTTCTGGTGTTGCCCTTTATCGTGGCCCAAACCGATCTGATCGCCACAGTCGCTGAACGGGTGGCCCTGACCCTGGCATCCGTGTCCGAGATCGAGATCTATCCAGTGCCTGTGGATCTGCCCCAGTGGCAGCTGGATCTGGTGTGGGGGCGCGGCACCGAGTTCGATCCAGGGTTGATCTGGTTACGTCAGCTACTTTCCCACTGTTGTCAAGGTCTCCAGCTCGATCCATTGCAATGACAGACAGAGGATGCTAAAGCTAAAGTCTACTGTTGCATCCCCCACCCAGGATCCCCGATCTATGCCTGATAAGCCCTCCGTCAAAGGCAGCCGCCCTCCCATCGCCCCCAAGCACCCCCACAAGCTGGTCAAACATGGGGATGAGCGGGTGGATCCCTACTACTGGTTGCGGGATAACAAGGATCCGGAGGTGATCGCCTATCTGGAGGCAGAGAACACTTATACCCAGACCATGATGAAGCATACCGAGGATCTGCAGCTGCGTCTCTATGAGGAGATGTTGGGTCGGATCAAGGAGACGGATATGTCTCTGCCCTTTCGGTATGGGGAGTACCACTATTACGAACGCACGGAGGCAGGGAAGGCTTACGGGATCTTCTGTCGGAAACAGGGCAGTCTGGAGGCGGAGGAACAGATCCTGCTGGATCAGAATCAACTGGCGGCGGGCCATGAGTATTTCAGTTTGGGGAATCTCTCCGTCAGTCCGGATCATAAGACCCTGGCCTACTCCGTTGATACTGATGGATCGGAGCGCTATACCCTCTACTTTCTGGATCTCAATACCTTGGAGCTTTACCCAGAGACCATCGAGAACACCTACTATAGCTTGGCCTGGGCCAATGACAGTCGCACCGTCTTCTACACCGTAGTGGATGCCGCCAATCGTCCCTTTCAACTGTGGCGTCACCAGATCGATCATGATCCCGATGAAGAGGATACTCTGATCTTTCACGAATCCGATGAGGCGTTCTATCTCTCCGTCGAATCCACCCGTAGCCATGCCTATATCCTACTGAGTGTTGACAGCTCCATCACCTCCGAGGTCCACTATCTCAACGCCGACGATCCCACCGGCTCCTTCCGGGTGCTCCAGAGGCGACTGCAGGGGGTGGAGTATGCCGTTGAACATCATAGTGATCAGTTCTACATCGTCACCAACGATCAGGCGGTCAACTTTCGGTTGGTCAAGGTGCCCGTCAGTAGCCCCACCAAACCCAACTGGCAGGAGGTGATCCCCCACCGAGAGGATGTGTTGCTGGAGGAGATCAGTGCCTTCGCCAACCATCTGGTGATCTATGAGCGCCGCTCAGGCCTGCCCACTGTCCGGGTCTGGGATCTGAACACCCAAGAGGAACATCAGATCTGTTTTCCGGAGCCCACCTATGATGTGGAGGAGGATGCCAACCCGGAGTTTCATACCACTACCCTACGGCTGAGCTATACCTCTTTGATCACCCCAGAGTCGATCTTCGATTTCGACATGGTGAGTCATGAATTGCAGCTCAAGAAACAGATGGAAATATTAGGAGGGTATAACCGCGCTGACTACGAAAGTCGTCGCCTGTACGCCACCGCCTCCGATGGTACCCAGATCCCGATCTCGTTGGTGTATAAACCAGGGATTCCCCTACCCGGACCCCTGTTGTTGACCGGTTACGGATCCTATGGTTTCTCCTATCCCGTCACCTTCTCCTCCACTCGTCTCTCCTTGCTGGATCGGGGCCTGACGATGGCCATCGCCCATATTCGAGGCGGATCAGAGATGGGCCGTCTGTGGTATGAAAATGGCAAGTTTCTCTATAAGAAAAATACTTTCGCTGACTTCATCAGCTGTACGGAATATCTGATCCAGGAGGGATGGACCACCTCCGATCAGTTGGCCATTGTGGGGGGCAGTGCTGGCGGTTTATTGATCGGCAATGTCGTCAACCAACGTCCTGATCTATTTAAGGTGGCGGTGGCGGATGTGCCCTTTGTGGATGTGGTCACCACGATCCTGGATACCTCCCTGCCCCTCTCGGCCATGGAATGGGAGGAATGGGGAGATCCCACCGATCCAGCCTACTATCGCTACATCAAGTCCTATTCCCCTTATGACAACGTGGAGGCCAAAGCCTATCCCCACCTGCTGATCCTAGCGGGACTCAACGATCCACGGGTGAAATATTGGGAACCTGCCAAGTGGGCCGCCAAGATCCGATCGGTGAAAACTGACAACAACCTGCTCCTGCTCAAGACCAACATGGGAGCGGGTCACGGCGGCGCCTCCGGTCGCTACGAACGGCTGAAGGAACGGGCCTTTGAGTATGCCTTCATCCTGGATCGACTGGGGGTCAGCTCCGTGGAGTTGGCCATGAAGCCGAGTCCAAAGCGGGGCAAGCAGACTGTGGGAGAGATCCCCACCGTCACCGAATCCTAACCCCAAAGATAGATCTGATACGGAAACCCGTGGACATCTTGCATTTACTCATTCCGTGGCTTAGTCTACAGGTGTCCTCGGTTCGGTTAGATCTAGCACCTGAGAGGGGTCCTCGGATCGGGGGAAACCAGCTCGGACAATCACGCCGTCCTCATCCGTAGGAGGTTTCATGGTGAGCCCATCCACGAGTACCCCAGGTCATCAACATCATGTGCTTTTGGTTAAGGATCTGGTGGGTCAGCGAGCTGTGATCTTGGAGGCCGCTACCTACTCCCTGGGACGGGATCCGACTAACGGGATTCAGCTTCACTCGGACTCTGTATCCCGCCAACACGCCCTACTGCTGCGGGTGCCTAACTCCAACCATGGGGGCTACCACTACCGGGTGATGGACGGTAACAGCGATGGCAAGCGAAGCGCCAATGGAGTCAAGGTGAATGGCAAGCGCTGTGAATCCTACGATCTAGGGGATGGAGATTTTATCGAGCTTAGCTCCACCGTCACCCTCACCTACCGGGTGGTGGAGGATCTCGCCGAGGTGGGGATCACAACCCAGCAGCTGGAATCGGCAGGCTATCGCAGCATCAAGTCCGCCGCCATTGAGCGTTCCGGCACCCTCCTAATGGATGACACTAGCAGTGGCACAATCCCCCTGGGATCCGCCCCCCCCAGCAGCAGCGGTAGTAGTCCCATCAAGCCCACCGTGGAGGAGAGACTACCGGATTCCTTCTTCGATGACATTGCGGAGGAGTCAAAGTCGCAATCCACACCGGTACGGGGTCTTTCCTCCCAACAGAAGCTCTGGATCGCCATTGGGGCCGGGATTGGGGGAGCATTATTGGTCCTGATCCTGGTGTTGGTGCTGCTCTGATCCGGAGGGTCCTAATCGACCCATGGGTGGATCCGAGGCAATCTCCCGGCAATAATGGGCCTAACCGAGGCCAGCCTCCTAGCTCCTGACAGGGAGCCCCAGGCAGGCTATCTTAGGTTAACCGGCTGTATTCAAGGGAGAGGGAGAGCCATGTCACACCCCCAGCGTTTGATCCAAGCCCTAGTCGGGGTCACCTTGATCGGTGGCACCCTGGCCAGCTGTCAGTCCGAGCCCCAAGAGTTCCGTCAGGGTCCTGTGCGCGCCGGTCAGCCCTGGCCCATGCTGGCTCAATCCCCCAGTGACAATACCAAACACCGCGCGCACCCCCGCCCACCCCAACACCCAACGCAAACCCCACGCA
>CAYSEO010000121.1:0-12072 GCA_964429885.1 uncultured bacterium | reverse complement strand
TGATCGTAGCCAGAACTGCAAGTAGCCATGGACGCTGCATGATCTGTCCTCCAGAGAATACAATCTTGATCGTACTATTGAGAAACAACTTTAGGGTGCCTTCACGAGTAAGTTAACTGGGAACAAAGGAGCTAATCCTATACGCTGATCGCCTACTTCCCTGAATCCTTTGTTACTCTCACAGGAGATCATCCCTCGACTCCCCCAACCCCGGATCTCAGCTGAGGAGTCACCTCAACGCCCCTTGCGCAGATAGCAATGACAATCAGGTTTCTCGATCAGGGAGGCAGCCAGAGCATTGAAGGTCACTGCAGCCAAAAGTCCACCCCCTAAGGATCCTGCCAGGGTAATGTAGGGAACTCCCATGGACATCAAACGACGTTTAGCCAGTGGAGCATGACTGAAGCCCATAGGAAACCCGATCACCAGTGCTGGTTGACACTGATGTTGGCGGATCAACTCACACAGATCGATCAGTACCGAAGGAGCATACCCGATCACAATAATCGCCCCATGGGCTTGGGTGAGAAGATCGGCTTGCCACTGATGAGATCGCCAATACGCCTGTTCCGCATCGTTGACAGTAGTGATGTGGGGATCATTAAGCAGCGGATCAACCTCACAGCCTAAGTGAGCCAGACGTGCCTGATCCAGAGCCGCCGCAACCATTGGCGTATCCACGATCACAGAGCATCCTGCCTGCAAACGGTGGCGAGCCGCAGCAATGGCCCCAGGACCGATCTGGAGAAAGGGAATAAGGGAGACATCACCGCTGGCTAACACCAATTTCTGGATCAGATCCACCTCGATCTCAGAGCGATCAGACAGGTCCGGGAGCAAATGGCCTAGGGATTCCTGAAAAGTTTCTGGGTGATCGAGGGTGACCCCATCCAAGTTGGACCAAAGCACCTCCAGACCATCCAGACTTGCCTGAGCTTGTGCATCCAACACCTGGATCTGTGTGGAGATCTGAGATCGCAGACTCTGACAAGCCTGATCCTGACCCAGGAGCTGCTCCAAGGCTTGGGCGGTCTGACGGAGACGCGAGATCTGGTGGATCACGGTCTGATACTGGTGTTGTAGTTGAACCCTGAGTGAGCCTGGATCATCGGGATCCCGCTCGAGGAGCTGCTTCACATGACTCAGCTGAAATCCCTGTTGCTTCAGGGCTACGATCCGCCGCAACCGCTCCACATCCTCCCGAGAGTAAAGACGATAGTTCCCTGGAGATCGTTGTGGTGGGGGCATCAAGCCCAGGTGATGGTAATGACGCACCATGCGAGGGGTGACTCCTTCCCCCACTTGATCGACGAGTTCCTTGATCGTGAGCAGCGACCGGTTCATCGGTAATCACCTCGATCTGGCTTGACCTTAACATTAATGTCAATGTTTATAGTTTGGGGGCTGTGCGGGACTCTGACTCATGCAACCAGCGGCCACCCACCCCTCCCTCGGAAAATTCTCCCATCTCCTCAAACATCACCCCGATCTGATCGCGGCTGGGGTCTGTGGGATCTTAGTGGGGGTAGGAGCGTTGTTGCTCCAGGTTAACTGGGTGGCTGGGGGGTTGGTTCTGTTGTTTGCAGCCTACGGGATCGGCGGATTTGAGAGCGCTCGGGAAGGGATCACCACCCTCTGGCAGGAGCGCGAGCTGGATGTGGACCTGCTGATGATCGTGGCAGCTCTGGGGGCAGCAACCCTGGGGATCTGGCGGCAGGAGTATTACCTGGTGGTGGATGGTGGAGTGTTGATCTTGATCTTCGCCATCAGTGGTGCTCTGGAGGGTTATGCCCTGGGTCGGACTGAACGAGAGATCCGAGCGTTGATGGGATTAACTCCGGATACAGCCCGTGTGATGGGCCAGGCTGGTGAGCAGATCATCCCAGTGGCTCAACTACGAGTGGGAGATCAAGTCCTCGTCAAACCGGGGGAGCGGATCCCGACGGATGGTTTGATCCGCTCCGGCTCTAGCACCCTTAATCAAGCAGCCATTACAGGGGAGTCGATCCCGGTGGAGAGAACCCAAGGGGAGCTAGTGTTTGGGGGCACGTTGAATGGTCAGGGCTCATTGATCCTCGAGATCCATCAACCCCCCGAGAGTAGCTTGCTGCAACGGGTGATCCGATTGGTCCAGGAGGCGAAAACAACGGCCCCTCCTTCTCAGCAGTTTATTGAACGGTTTGAACGAGGCTATGCTCGTGTGATCGTCGTGGCGGGAGTCCTACTGTCCTGTCTGCCTCCCTGGCTGTGGGGATGGGATTGGGAGACTACGATCTATCGAGCCCTGATCTTTCTAGTGGTGGCTTCTCCCTGTGCCCTGATGGCGGCGATCATGCCGACGTTGATCTCCGGGATCGCTCAGGGGGCTCGCCAAGGGATCTTGTTCAAGGATGGAGCCCAACTGGAGCAGCTGGGTCAGGTGAAAGCGATTGCCTTTGATAAGACGGGCACATTGACCACTGGGGAGTTACAGGTCACTCAAGTGATCCCGGCTCCAGGGTTATCAGCGGATCAGGTATTGCAACAGGCGGCAGCTTTGGAAGCCCACTCCGAACATCCTATCGGTCAGGCAATCTGGCAAACCGCTCAGGATCAGGGTCTGGCGTTGCTTGAGGCCAGTCAGGTACAAGCTTATCCGGGGCAAGGGATCTGGGGTGTGCTGGCGGGCGTGATCACCTGGGTGGGTCGATCTCCCTCAGCGGGAACCTGTCCCATGCCTGAATTGCAACCTGCTCCAGATCTAGTCCAGCGGGCTGAGCAGATGGAGTGTGAGGGTCAGACGGTGGTTTGGGTGGCGGGTCAGGATCAGGTTCTGGGTTTAATCGGGGTGACCGATAGCTTGCGTCCTGGGGCGGATCAGGTGATCGCTCGCCTGCGTCAACTGGGGGTGGAACAAGTGATCCTGCTAACCGGGGATCAGGAGCGCACGGCTCAGGCCATTGGCACGGCAGTAGGGGTCGATCAGATCGAGGCTCGACTGTTGCCGGAGGATAAGGTGAACTGGATCCAACGGCTGCAGCAGCAGTATGGGACGGTGGCCATGGTGGGGGATGGGATCAATGATGCTCCGGCGCTGGCCCAGGCTTCCGTGGGCATTGCCATGGGGCGATCGGGGACGGATGTGGCTTTGGAAACGGCGGATGTGGTGTTGATGGCGGATCAGTTGGAGAAGTTGGAGCTAGCGATCCAGTTGGGGCGGCGTTCCCAGCAGATTGTCCGACAGAATATCACCCTGGCGCTGGGATCCGTAGCCTTATTGTTGATCGCCAATTTTGGTCTACAGATCACCTTACCGATCGGGGTCTTGGGTCATGAGGGGTCAACCTTACTAGTCACTCTCAACGGGTTACGGTTGCTGGGGTTTGGGCCGAGATCGTGAGGCCAATTTGAGATCAGCTCCTAGGGCGGCGGTGGGCGGCTGCCCATGGGGTCAGCGGATGTTGGCCCTTCTCGCAGTTGACATAAGGTCTCAACTGATGTATCTACTATTAGATATAGCTAGGAGTGAAACTCAACAAGGATATGCTTAGGAACAGGATTGCATCTTCCAACCCACAGTCTCGATCGAGCTATCTCAAGATGACTCTGGGGGCGGTCTTGGGCGCTACCCTGGTGGCCTCGACTTCAGGTCCTTCCCAGGGGCAAGACAAGCTTCAGGTGGTGGCCTCCTACAGTGTGGCCTGTGATCTGGTCCAGCAAGTCGCCGGTGATGCGGTTGACATGACCTGTCTGATTGCTTATGAAAATGACCCCCATGCGTACGAGGCAGCCCCGTCCGATCGCCGTGCCATCGAAGAGGCGGATGTGGTGTTCTATGGGGGGTACAACTTCGAGCCTTCCATTATTGAGATGGCAGAGGCCACCGATACCCCAGCTCCCAAGGTCGCTTTACATGAAGCGGGTGTTCCAGATCCCATTTTTGTGGAAGAGGATGGTGAGTCTGAGCCTGATCCCCATGTTTGGCATGATGTGGAGAATGGCATCGCCATGGCGGGGGTCGTTGCCGAGACTTTGAGTGAGGTGGATCCTGACAATGCCGATCTGTATGCCAGCAACGCAGAGGCCCTGACAGCAGAGCTGCAAACTTTGGATCAATGGATCCAGACCCAGATCGATACGATCCCTGAGGATCAGCGCAAGCTAGTGACGACCCATGATGCCACCAACTACTATGCACAAGCCTATGGTTTGACCGTAGCCGGTACACTTCTGGGTATCACTACAGAAGACGAACCCAGTGCATCAACCCTGAGGGAGCTGGTGGCTGATATTGAAGCAGCCACTGTGCCCACTCTATTCGCGGAACTGACGGCTAACGACCAAGTACTGGGCACTGTCTCTCGGGAATCTGGAGTTCCGATCTCCGAAAATGTGCTGATTGCCGACGGGCTGGGACCGATCGAATCCGACGAAGGCACCTACCAGGGAATGCTAAAATACAACACCTGCGCCATTGCAGAGGGTTTAGGAGGGGCGTGTACCTTGCCCTGATCGACGGGATTGATTGATAGAGAAGAGATCAAGATTCACATGCTAGAAGTTCGGAACCTATCTGTGAGTTACCGTGGCTTGTTTGCCCTTCGGGACCTCAACTTTACTGTTGAACCGGGTCAGCTGGTGGGAGTGATCGGGCCCAATGGTGCGGGCAAAAGTACTCTGATCAAGACGATGCTGGGCTTGATCTCTTCTAAGTCTGGGGCAACTCGTTTCAATGGGGTACCGGTCAAGCAACAGCTGCTCAAGGTGGCCTACGTACCCCAGAGGACTCAGGTGGATTGGGACTACCCCACTACGGTCTGGAATGTGGTCATGACAGCTCGCACCCCACAAACGGGATTATTCCGCCAGCCTAATTCTCGCTCTCGACAATTGGTCTGTGAGGCGATGGAGCGGGTGGATATTTGGGATTTACGATCTCGGCAGATCGGCAAGCTATCCGGTGGGCAACAGCAACGGGTCTTTTTAGCTCGGGCCTTGGCCCAGGAAGCAGAGTTGTTTCTTTTTGATGAGCCCTTTACGGGGGTAGATCGCAAGACCGAGGAGATCTTTCATGTTGTTTTTAAGGAACTGCGGGATCAAGGCAAGACCTTATTGGTGATCAATCATAACCTGGAGTCAGGGGTGAAACACTATGATCAGTTGATCCTGCTCAACAAGGCCCTCATCGCCATGGGGGATCCATTGACTGTTTTATCAGAGCCCAATGTTACCGCGGCTTATGGACATCAGCTAACGTTTGTTGGCAGCTCGATGATTGGACACAACACAGAAGGGGTTGCACGATGATAGACTGGCTGCTGGAACCGTTGACATTTGAATTCATGCGGAATTCCCTGGCGGTGGGGATCCTCTTGGGGATACTTTGTGCTGTTGTAGGGAGTTACATGGTGGTCCAGGAAATGGGCATGATGGCCCACGCTGTCTCTCATTCCCTGATGTCGGGGTTGCCTGTTGCCTACGTTATGGGCATCTCACTCTCCATTGGTGCCTTGGCAGGAGGGTTGATCAGTGCCCTCTTCATGGTCTGGATCGAGTCTCGCTCCAAAGTGAAGTCAGATTCTGCCTTGGCGATCATGCTATCTTTCTTCTTAGCTATTGGAGTCACCCTCGTCAGGGTTTTGCCAGGAGCAGATAGTATCGATTTAGTTCATATTTTGTTTGGAAATATCCTAGGTGTGACTCGATCTGATATCTGGGGTATTTTGATAGCAACTGTTATCATTATTGTGCTAGCGAAACTCTTCTACAAAGAGCTGCTTCTCTACACTTTCGATCCCATAGGCGCACAGGCGATGGGTATGCCAGTGCACTGGTACTATGCCGGACTGATCACTGTTATGACGGTCACCGTTGTGATCAACTTAGAAACCGTGGGGGCGCTGATGGTGATTGCCATGTTGATTGCTCCGGCAGTGGCAGCTTATCTGCTGGTTAAAGAGCTCTATTTGATGATGATCTTGGCCTCGGTCTTTGGAGCGATCTCCAGTGTGGCAGGGATGTATTTGAGCTATTACATGGATGTTCCCTCCGGTGCTGCGATCGTGATTTTTGCCTGCGCCTTTTTTCTCCTCGCTTTTTTCTTCAGCCCCACAGATGGTGTGATCTTGGAGCTGATCGAGAGGATCCAGAGTCACTTCCAACCGGAGCCGTCTAGTGCTGTGCCATTAAGTTCCTCTGGTGTTGAACAAACCCATGGCGTTGAGCGTGACTAGCAAGGAAGATCCCATATCCTCGAAGACGGCGATCGGTTTCCCTCGTGGCGACGGCAGAGTTTGCGGCGAGATCGTGAAATAATTTTGAGATCATCATGAAACAACTATGAATATACAGCCACACTGATTGCCCCTATCATGGGAGGCAATTGGGTTCTGGATCCGCTGTGTTGACAGGATTTACGGCTGCTCTAACGCTGATCACGTTATCTGAACTAGGGGATAAAACCTTCTTCATCTCCCTACTTTTGGCGACTCGCTTGCCTCGTGTTTGGGTATTCATCGGATCCCTGACGGCTTTGGCTGCCATGACCCTGATCTCGGTACTCCTGGGGCAGATGATCGGGTGGATCCCGGCCCGCTGGGTCCATAGGGGTGTGGTGGTGCTGTTCCTTGGGTTTGGCATCAAGCTGCTCTATACCGCCAGCTGTATGTCCCCTCAGGTGGGCTGTAGTGAGGCGGCTGAGGCTGAGACTATTGTGGATCAGGTGGCTCAGGGCTGGATCCCTCGTTGGGATCATCTGGGGTTGAGCACGGGTCTACAAGCCTTTGGTCTGACCTTTCTGGGGGAATGGGGAGATCGCACCCAGATCAGCACCATTGCCCTGGCCACGGCCCATACTCCGTTGGCGGTGACCTTGGGAGCGATCCTGGGTCATGGGATCTGTGCGGGGATCGCGGTTCTAAGTGGGCGATGGATCGCAGGTTATCTCTCGGAGCGCTTGCTCACCGCTGTGGGAGGGTTGCTATTTCTGTGCTTTGGTGTCTTGAGCTGGATCAGTGGAGGGGTTGGCTCTGGCGCTTAGGGAACTTGAGGCATCATCGGCACCGATCTGAGCGCCTCGATCGCCGCTGTGAAGTGAGGATCCCCCGCAATGGCCAGCTGCTGTCGCTGTAGCGCTAATGCTCGACGCTGATCCGCTGTGAGTTCGATCTGAATATCCGGTTCGATCCCCTGCTGGTCGATCTGAAACCCACGGGGGGTGTGATAACGAGCTGTGGTGATGGCCAGTCCAGCGCCGCCCTCCAGAGCATGGATCGATTGCACCGATCCCTTGCCAAAGGTAGAGGTGCCCACTAAGATGGCCCGATCATGATCCCGCAGGGCTGCCGCCAAGATCTCGCTAGCACTGGCAGTTCCCTGATCTACCAAGACCGCTAGTGGTTTGTCCGTCAGAACAGACTCATTGGCCATGATCCGTTGAGCCTGACCCTCTCGATCCTTAAGGGTGACGATGGTCCCCCGATCCAACCACATCTGAGCCACCGCCACACTGCTCTCCACCAATCCCCCCGGATTCCCTCTCAGATCCAGAACATAGGCCTGCACCCCCTGGGACTCCAACCCTTGGATCGCTTGTTGCATCTGTTGAGGAACCCCTTCCCCAAAATGGGAGACACGGATGTATCCCAGAGACCTATTGCCCTGCTGGATTACCTGATATCCCACTGGATCCAGAGTCACGCTATCCCGTTGCATCGATACCCTTGAGGACGTCCCCGCCTGCAGCAGGGAGAGAGTCACCGTTGTGCCCTTCTGACCACAGATCCGAGCGATGGCCTCATCCAGTTCCATGCCCCGTGTATCTACCCCATCGATAGCCGTGATCAGATCCCCAGGCATCAAGCCCGCCCCAAAGGCTGGAGAATTCTCGATGGGCGCGATCGTCACCACATATCCGGTCTGTCGATCTATGCCTAGATGCAGACCCACTCCCACAAAGGCATCCTGAGGCTGAGATAGTCTGGGATCGATCAGGCGAGTGTAGGGATCCCCAAGGGACCTCAGGGAGCGCTGGATCGCCCCATAGATCTGGTCCGGGTCGGTATAGCTGCGGGCCAATAGTTGTTGACGCTGGCTTTCCCAGCGATGGGAACTAAAGGTAGGACCCGAGAACTCCTGGCTAACCAGGTGCCAGACTTGATCGATCAAAGCCGAGTCCTGAGCCCAGCTGGGGCCACTCCACAGGCTGAGGAGCAGGCTGAGGGAGAGAGGAGAGATCCGGCGGAGCCAGTTGACCATGGATAAGTAGATCAGCAAAAACGTTTATACAGTCTATATAGTGCGTGTCAAAGCAATTTTGCCGATCTACTTACGTTCAGCTTGACGACAGGCAGATCTGCTCATAGCTTCCAGCAGAAATCCCTGAGCCAGTGTACCCAGAGTTACGAAACTGACCTCAAACCTTAGATCTTTCTTCAGGATCTCTCGGTTAGAGTTGCAACATTTGCAGCTGTATTGATTGCAAACGCAACAGCACTAACGCGATCTATTTGGGTCCACAGATCCGAATTGAGATCCTGACATAGCGTCAATTGCCATTGCCATCCATCTGGATCTGACCCATCTGCACCTTCTTGGAGACCGCCACCAGCAGTTGGATCTCGGGCAGGGTCAGCCGACCATCCGCCGCCATGGCCCGTCCGATCTCGTCGATCTCCTCCCGAGTCAGGAGGCCATCCTCTAGAGCTTTCTCCACAATGGACTGTACCTTGGGGAAACCGGTCAGGATCTGTTGGGTCTTGGCCATGCTCGCCGCCACGGGATCAAAGCCTTGGGGAAAGCGGGTGACATCGTTGTACTGGGCCTGACTGAGATTGGCCTTGGCCAGGATCGCGTCCGTTAGATCTGCCCCCATCAGGTTGGCCCCCGTCAGATTGGCCCCCGTCAGATCCGCCTCGATCAGATCCGCCTCATAGAGGTTGGTCTCGCTCAGGTTGGCCCGCACCAGCTTCGACTGGGCCAGGTTGCCGTCACAGACATTGGCGCGACTGAGATTGGTCTTGGAGAGGTCTGCCTGGTGGAGGTTGATGCCGATCATGCTGGCCTGGGAGAGGTTGGCCTCTTGCAACACAGCCCAGGAGAGATCCGCCTCATCCAGATCCGCCTCCGCTAGATTGGAGCGACTCAGATTGATGTGGTTAAGATTGGCCCCCGAGAGGTTAGCTCCCTGTAGGCTGGACTGACTAAACCCGCGCTCCTCGACGTTATAGCCCTCGAACAGCTGCGTTACATTGCTCACACTTGCCATAGATCCGCTCCGACATGGTGAATCCCCTACTCAGGATACAGGATAGAGCAGATCTGGGTCGGGGTAGTCAGATCCACCCGCTCCGGTCCTGCCCCCCATAATAGAAAGGGAACGGCCTCAGGTCTAGGCTCGGATCAACCGGGGTGAGGAGAGGGATCCGTACGGGAATGATCCTCCTGCTCAGGTTTATAGTTCTCCCCATGGCCGCACAGATCCGGAGCGACCTCCTGATATCGATACCTAAGACTTGTGGTGAGGGAGAGAGGCGACCGAGTTTTTCCTGATCCGTTCCAATTGCACGGGTAGCTGTTTCATCTCGCTCAACTTGCGCCAGAGACTATAGGCTTGATGATCGTATAATCGTAGCTCCATCTTACCGGGCAACGTTTTGAGAAACTCGCGAGCCGTCTGCAATCCACACCCGGCTACATTGTGCAAAACTTGAGCTCCTGCAAATAACACTTCTGAGTTCCGAGGAGGCAAAACCGACAACTGCCAGCGATTGGGTGTCGATAGCTCACCCCGCTCGATCCGCTTTAATCCTGCGATCGTGGCTAAAACCACCAACCGATCCCCCACCTCCAACCGTTCCTCATCCGAAGGCATCAAGTGATTCACCGGATCCGTATTGCCAGAGCGTCGCTCCTTAGACCGTTGATGATAGATCGGCACCACCCCATAGCCATAGGCCACCTGAGAGAGTAACTTGCTGTTGAGGGTATCCTCCGCCTCGATGTTATATTCTGTCACCAATACCGTCTGATCTTGGAGGCGAAATAAGCCGAGGATATTCTCCCCAAATGCCGCCCCCGCAAAGGCTTCTGCCGAGATTGCATAGGCACATAGGGCCTTCGCCTCCGGTAAGAGCTCCGCTAAGTTATCACTAAACCGTTGATCATAAGTGCGGATCACCACCCCTAAAGGATGATCTCGGTGGGCATCAACAGGTGGCTCCGCCGGATGCACCATATCCTGGGCCATTAACCCGATCTCCAGATTGAGCAACTGATCATCTGTCAACATGACCACACTTTTAGCCCGCTCCAGGTTCACCTGCGCCAACCCCTCCAGAAAATTGGCTGTGATCACAGGCACCTGTGGGGCTTGTGCCTCCTGATCTGCATTTTGGGTCACCGCCACCAGAGGATGTTGTCGTTGTTGCAGGAGGGCTGCTACCTTACGTCCTACCCGACCTAACCCAAAGATCACCACATGATCCCGGTCGGGAACCTCCAAGCGATCTTCTAAAAAGGCGAACCGGGAACTGATCACGGTATCTGCCACTAAACCCAGGACCCCCAAAATGAACACCAGACTGACGGCGGTGGTAGAGAAACATAACAACTGCACCCAGCCAGGGATCGGTTGCTCCAGTTGGAGTCCTCCAAACACATCCCCATAGCCCCCCAGTAACAACACCACACTGGCGGAGGTGGCCTCCTGCCAATTCAAACCGGCCTGTTGATGCAGTACGAGGGAGGTGGTGATCCCCATACTCAGGGCGAGAGCGGCTGCCAGGGTGATATTGCGACGCATCTGGCTCTGCTGGATCCAATCCGTGAGTTCCCCCAGGATCCGTTGGGGATTAAATTGCCAGATCTGGTTCACAAGAGAGCCATCCCGAACCTGAGACCACAGCCGACTGAAGCGGGACATTCGACCGGAGGCAGCAGATCGTTGACCTAGATGGGACTCCACTCGCTCGATGGTGACGATGGTATCCCCTGCCTGGATCAAGGCATTGGGACGCCAGCGATGGAAGGGCTCTCCTGAGATCAAGGTGGGGGTGTTGTAGGGCAGATGACAGAGCAGACGATGACTACGCTTGTGCATACGATCGGCAGGGAACCGATCATAGATCTCATTGGACTTCACCTCCCGGCGAGTCACCTGTAGCTGACACCCATCGATCATGCAGGTGCCGATCGTCTCCTCACCTAAAGCCGCTAGGGCAAAGGCCGCCGCGGGTAGATCGCTGGGATCATAGGCGACAAAATTGCCAAACTTACGGGCCAAGAGCTGATTGAGGTTCTGTTTGCCCGATCGCACGACTAATCGCACTCTGGGATTAAGCTTACGGGCTGCAAAGGCGGCCTCCAGATTGACGCTCTCATCCTGGGTTACCAACAACACGGCTCGACACCGCTCGATCCGGGCCTGCAACAGAATGGTATCCGTGCGGCAATCCCCTAAGATCGGCTCCTTTTCCTCCAACAGCTGAGCCAGATCCTCCACATGCCAGACCTCGGGGGCGTGCAGATCGATGGCGCTGATCTTGACCTGGAATTGTTGTAGAGAGGCGACACAGTGCTGACCCAATCGCCCCAATCCACAGACTAGGAACCGATCCTGTACAGGTTGCTGCAGATGGGAGCCGGGAAGAGACTGCAGGCCCAGTTGGGAGGCAGGGGCAGTGGGGTTCTCTGAGTCGGTCTGGGCCAGAGGATCGGAAGTAGCCATGGGAGAGCTCAAAGTTCTCTGGCCTCCAGCATAACGCCGTAGATCCAGAGTTCATCACTTCAGGTTCAGGGAGTGCTGGAGCTCTGGATAGGAGGTTCGGAGGATCTATTGTCGGACCAGAGCTCCCCTCAATTCAATAACAAGATCCGGGCGATATTAAAGTAGAGCAGTACACCGAGGATATCGACAGCAGTGGTGATGAAAGGAGCGGACATCAGGGCCGGATCCCAGTTCAGTAACCGAAAGAACAGGGGCAACGCTGTACCCGCCACCGAGGCCAGGATCGAGATCACCAACAAGGAGATCCCCACCACCAACGCGATCGCCAGTTGCCCCTTCAGGACGAAGGCCCAGATCGTCGTCGCCAC
>CAYSEO010000120.1:0-12100 GCA_964429885.1 uncultured bacterium | reverse complement strand
GCGATCTGTGACCGCCTTCCCTGAATATCGCCCTAAACATCTCTCCTTGGGGCCTTTAGAGTCGGAGATCTTGGGTATCCTCTGGGATTTAGGCTCCGCCACCACCAAGGACATTCACGAGCAGATCCTGTCGGATCCGGATCGAGAGCTCACCTACGCCTCGGTCACTACGGTTTTGCAGCGGTTAACCCAGAAGGGCTGGGTGCGGTGCGATCGGCGGGAGCGGAGCTTTCGTTGGCACCCTTGTTTAACCCGCCAACAGGCTCAGACCCTACGGGCTTACGATCGGCTGCAGGAATTTCTCTCTGTCGGTAACCCAGATGTGGTGGCCGCCTTCGCCGATCGGTTGGATACCGATAGTGTGGAGCAGCTACAAGCGATCGCGGCTCGGGTGCGGGCAGCTCGTCAGGCTCGGGAGGAGGGATCATGATCCATCTGATGCTGTTGGGACTGGTGATCGCCATGGCCTGGATCTTGCGCCGGATCCTACCTCGCTCCGGCTCCTCCTGGGGACAACGGTGGTCCCGGACGTTGAGTGCTCTGATCCTGCCGCCTCTACTGGTGCTGATCACCTTGGTGGCGATCCTGTGGATGGGTCCCCAAGGGGAGATGGTGGGTGCGGAGTCCGATCGGGTGAGCTACGGTTTAGCCTGCCTATTGCTAGGGATTGCCGTGGGCTGGGCTGGGATCTTGATCTACAGAAGTTGCCGCTCGATCCGGAAGCTGCGCTCCTATGGACAGGAATGGCTTGCTGATCAGCCTGTGCGGATCCTGGACTCCTCGACCCCATTTGCGGCTCAGGTGGGTTTCTGGGAACCTGAGCTGCTGATCAGTCAGGGACTGCGAACGGCCCTTACCCCCACGCATCTCCAGGCCGTGTTGATCCATGAGCAGGCCCACCATCACTATAGAGACACCTTCTGGTTTTTCTGGTTGGGCTGGTTGCGGTGTTTAGGATCTTGGCTACCCGACAACGACAGCTTGTGGCAAGAACTCTTGGTATTGCGAGAGCTACGGGCGGATCATTGGGCAGCTCAACAGGTCGATCCCCTACTTCTGGCGGAGGCCCTGCTCCAGGTGGTGTCCTTGGAAAGTCAGGCCGGGGCCGAGGTCACCGATCCGGCCTGTAGCGCGGCCATCTTGAGCGGCCATTTAAGTAGCCATACTGAAGCCACAGCCCTGGACCGGATCGAGGAACGGATCCAGGCTCTACTGGAGGGTCACAGCCTCGATGCTCCCCCATTTCCCCCCCAGGTGCTGACCGGGATCGGTCTGGTGTTATGGCCGCTGTTGACGATCCCGTTTCATAGTTAGACCCCCAGGTGGCCCCACCGAGACACTAAGCTGGGAGGGTCGGGATCCTGCCCTTGCCCATGGCCTTGTGGAATTACTTTGTGCCGCCGGTTGCAGGTCTGATCATTGGTTACTTCACCAACGATCTGGCCATCAAGATGTTGTTTCGACCCTATCGACCCTATCGGGTGTTGGGGCAACAGCTACCGTTCACCCCAGGTCTGATCCCCCAAAACCAGCCCCGATTGGCCAAACAGATCTCCAAGACCATCATGGGCTCTCTCCTCACCCCGGAGGAGTTGCGCAATCTGGCCCGGCGGCTGCTGCAGCTGGATCGGATTCAGGAGGCGATCCGCTGGATCCTCAACATTGCCCTGGAGCGCTTAGGGGATCCGGAGCAACAACAACAGACCTCGCGGGTACTGGGCCGGATCCTGGAGGATCTGTTTCGGGAATCTTTACCGCGCCTATTGCGAGTGTGGACCCGTCGGGAGGACTTTTTGGAGGATCAGATCGAGCAGCTGTTTGATCAGATCCTATTGGATATCAAGCTCTCCAAGGAGCAGGCGGGTCAACTGTCCACCTGGATCTTGGAGCAAGCTATACCCCCGAAGATCCTGCGACAGGGGTTAGTGGATTTTCTGACGGATCGGAATATCTCAGCAGTGGACGATGAGTTTCGCCAACGGACCACCGGCAGCTATTGGTGGTTTGTCGCTAACTTTATCGGAGCCAAGGGCGCTCTGGAGCGACTACGCAGCTACTTTCTAGAGGAGCCGGAGACCGCAGATCGGGTGCTGGAGCGCTTACTGCAGGGGGTGGGGGCCAATCAACGATTGACGGAGCTGATCCAAAATCTCTCCCTGCAGAATCTGCCAGCCGGGGCGGTTCAACAACTGCGTCAGGGGCTCAAACAGGGGATCCAAGACTATCTCCGGACGGAAGGTCCCCAGCTGTTGGAGAACTTAGGGGAATCGATCAATTGGCAAAACATCGCTATTTTGATCTTGGGACGGTTACGCAACTCCAAAGTGCTTCAGGAGTCCGTTGATCAGCTCAGTTACGATCTGGCTCAGATCCTGGAACGCTATCTAGATCGGGACTTGGAATCCCTGATGACCCAGGTGATCCCCATCCTCAATCTGGATCAAGTGATCATTGATAAGGTCAAGGCTACCTCCCCTATGGATCTGGAGAAGGCGATCCAACAGATCGTCAAGAAGGAGTTGCAGGCGATCGTGAATCTAGGGGCTGTGTTGGGGTTTATCGTGGGCTGTATGCAGACGGTTCTGCTGGTCTTTTATTAACCGGATTGAGGGATCAGAGGTGTAGTTTAGGGCTAGAGTGCCGATTCAGTACCGGAGAAGCTCCCTGAGCCCAGGCACAGTGGACTCGACCCTATTGCCCTCGTCCCCCTCTCCTGTGTGCAGTCATGTAGAGCCACAGGCTCCCTAGACAGGTTAAGGTATGCCATGATCAATCATAGTCTGCATCATCGACCCATCCGTTATCGAGGCCAGAATGACTAAAAAGTCACGCGATCTGTTCAGTGATCTGGGGAAACGCTCTCAGTCTCTGCCCCAACAACTGTCCCAGGTATTCCAGACCGGGATGTCAATGATCCCCCAACCCACCCGATCGAGCGAGACTTTGGTATTAATGTCCAGTCGAGAGCTGGAGAAGATGCGGCGAGCGGGACGATTGGCGGAACAGTTACTCGATCACTTAGCACCTCTGGTCAAGCCTGGGGTCAGTACCCTGGAGCTCAATAATGAGGCGGAACGATGGACCCAAGCCCATGGGGCCACCAGTGCTCCCCTCGGCTACGGCCAACCGCCCTTTCCCAAATCCATCTGCACTAGCGTCAACGAGGTGATCTGCCACGGCATTCCCAACGCTAAGCAGATCCTGAAAGAGGGAGACATCATCAATATCGACGTCACCCCGATCTTGGATGGCTATCACGGCGATACCTCACGCACCTTCTTTGTGGGGGAACCCTCAGCCAAAGCTCGCAAACTGGTGGAGGTGACGGAGAAGTGCCTGTATCTGGGCATCGAGCAGGTGAAACCCGGTGGACGGATCGGGGATATCGGGGCTGCGATCCAGGAGTATGCCGAGTCCCAAGGGTTCTCAGTGGTGCGGGATTTCGTCGGTCATGGTGTGGGTAAGATCTTTCACACTGCCCCGCAGATCCCTCATTACGGTGATCGGGGCAAAGGAGATAAACTGCGACCCGGTATGGTATTCACCATCGAGCCCATGATCAATGAGGGCAGCTATGGGGTCAAGGTCCTCAAGGACAAATGGACGGCAGTCACCAAGGATGGTAAGCTCTCCGCCCAGTTTGAGCACACTATAGCCGTAACTGAGGATGGAGTAGAGATCCTGACCCAATCTAAGTGAGATTCGGATCCTTGAAGGAAAACGAATAGTTCGCGAAACACCGATTTGGATTGAGCCGTTTTGGTCAGTCAACGGGGTTAGGAGTATGCCGTGAGAACCCCCGAGCTGAGTCTTCAGAGGGATTGGTGCAGCGGTTGACCCAAGCTGATCCAGGGGATCTTCAGGCTTACCCCAGGCTCTCAGACTTCGGGTGCAACTCCAGATCACTGAGGTGGCTGTGCCGGAACTGCTGGATGAGTTTGGAGGGGTTGGGGTGGGTTTACTCCTGAGCAGAAAATTATTCGTCTTCTATTGGGATCCCAGCTCGGATCCGTCCCTTGCCAAAGTAGCGACCAAACTGCAGGTCGTAGACCTCATCCTCATCCTGAGTTTCTGCCTCAATATCGGAGCGCGGATAACCGATACAAAGCAGAGCATAGCCCTGTTGTTGCAGAGATCTGGACAGGCCCATGGCCTCCGGTTGATGGATCTCTCCTGAGATCAGTTTGACCGCACAGGTGGTACAGGCCCCATTACGACAGGCGAAAGGGAGCTCCCCTGCTTGTTCCTCGGCGGTCTCTAGAATGTAGCGATCGGCGGGGATCTGAAAAGTGTAATGACGATCCGCTTGGCGATGGTGGATCCGAACCGTGTAGACCGGTGGCGTCTCGGTTGCCATGGTGAGTGAGCAGAGTAGGATCACTCCTCAGCCTAGCCTGGGTTGGGAGTGAGGATCCCACAGTAGCCCCTGGGAAAGGGTGACCCACGTAACAGGGGATGACCTATGCTGGGGATAGTTGACCTCTAGTTTGCCGACTATGCTGAACCTTCCCCGTCCTGCGCTGATGAGTGCTGCCGCTGTAGGTGGCCTGATCGTTCTGGGCCAGTACCTGCATGGTTTGGCGGAGCTCCATGAGGCGATTCTACCCCTCTCCTCAGGGTTGGCGGATGCCATGGTGGTGCTGACGGTGACGGCTACGGCAGGCTTGGGAGTCACGGGAGCCCGTTGGATCCAGCAACTTTGGCGATCCTGGGCTAGCGAGGCGCAGCCCGTCCAGTCCCGTCGTCCGGCTCGCCCCCCTCGTCCCAAACAGACCACCCAGGCCCATGTTCAGGATCAGATCACGTCTACGGATGACCTGATCGCTCAGCTTCAGGATGAGATCATGCGCCGGTCTCTGCAGGAGCGATCCCAACGGATTATTGAGGATCTATCCCGGCAACAGTTTCATCTCGCCGTATTTGGCACCGCCTCTGCCGGCAAGACCTCGCTGATCAATGCTCTGCTGGGGCGTTGGGTGGGGGAGACTGCCCCAACCTTAGGAACGACGGAGGAAGGATCGGTCCACACCATTGAGATCGAAGGGGTCTCGGGACCTTTGTTGATCACGGATACCCCAGGGTTACAGACCATCAGCGGTCAGGGGGAGGCAGAGGCGCGTTCTCTGGCCCAGACGGCGGACCTGTTGGTTTTTGTGGTCTCTGGGGATCTGCGGGCGGATGAGTACGAGGAACTTATGGGAGTGGCCCAGCTGGGCAAGCGCACGATCCTGGCCTTGAATAAGACGGATCAGCTCATACCTGAGGATGTGGAGACGATCCGGGAGCATCTCCAACAATGCACCGCTGCGGTGATCCCGGCGGATTCTGTGGTGGCCATCGCTGCGGATCCGCAACCCTTGAAGGTGAAGCGGTGGTTTGCGGATGGATCGGTCCTGGTGGAGTACGAGGACCAGCCGCCGGAGGTGCAGCCCCTCATGGCTCAGGTGGCCTCGATCTTGAAACGAGAGGGCGCTCATCTACGGCTGGCCAATGCCCTGCTGCAGAGTCAAACCCTGGCGGAGACCGCCCATCAGATCTTAGAGGAACAACGGTTCAATCAGGCTCAACAGGTGATCGAGCGGATGCAGTGGGCGACGGCGGGTGCAGTAGCGGTGACCCCCTTACCGGCCCTGGATTTGGTGGCGGCGGTGGCGATCAATGCCCGTCTGATCGGGGAGCTCCATACCATTTATGATCGTAAGATCAGCCTGCGGCAGGCCAAAGAGGTGGCCCAATCTCTAGGACACCTGCTCCTCAAATTGGGTGGAGTGGAGCTCGCGACACAGACGATCGGGGCGGTGTTGAAGACCAGTCCCTTGGCCATGGTGGGCATCCCGATCCAGGCGGCTAGCGCTGCTTACCTGAGCCGGATCGCGGGTTTAAGCTATATCGATTGGCTCCGATCTGAAACCCCCTGGGAGGAAGCGGAAATGGCTGCTTGTCTGGAGCGTCACCTACAGGATCAGGCGCAGTCCGCCTTTCTCTCTCAGCTGGTGACTCACCTGGCTCAGGTCTGGAGATCGAACGCAACCCCTCTGTCTAACCAACCCAGCTCCTAAGGTGTCGTTATGCTTCCCCCCGGCTTTGAGCGACGATTTGTCTCTACCCAACTGGGTCAAGTTGCCTACGCTACTGCCGCTGGCGATCCCTGGCAAGGATCGGAGTTGGAGCGGGAGACCTCCCGTAAGACTTTGGTGTTTCTGCATGGCTTTGGGGGCGGATCCTCTTCCTACGAATGGTCAAAGGTCTATCCCGCCTTCGTGCCCAGCTACCGGATCCTAGCACCCGATCTCTTAGGATGGGGGGAGTCCGATCATCCCGAACGCAGCCTGACGATCGAGGAACATGTCAGCACCCTGCTGCGATTCATCGAACGGACCTGCGAGCAGCCCGCTACCGTGATCGCCTCCTCCTTGACCGCAGGATTCATCGTTAAGGCCGCCGTTCAACAACCTGGCCTATTTCACTCTTTGATCCTCTCCAACCCCACAGGGCTCTCGGATTTTGGTAAATCTGTCACCAACGAGCTATTCGCCAGTATCGTCAACATTCCCATCTTGGATCAGGTATTCTATGAAGGAGCTGTCGCCAACAGCTTGGGCATTCGATCCTTTCTAGAGCGACGCCAATTTGCCAGGGTAGATCGAATCTATCCCGAGATTGTAGAAGCCTATTTACAATCAGCCTCCAAGCCCAATGCCGCTGCCAGTGCCCTTTACTTTGTCAGCGGTAAACTGTGTTTCGATCTGGCCTTAGATCTGCCTCATCTGACGGTGCCCACTGCCATGTTGTGGGGAGAGAAAGCCCAATTCACCTCTCTTGAGGTCGGCCAACGCCTAGCCCAGGTGAATCCTGAGGTGATCATTGGTTTTCAAACGATCCCAGATGTGGGACTGACGCCAGCCTTAGAACTCCCTGGGGTAACCATTGGCCTGATCGGGCGCTACCTGTCTGACCTTCAGTTCTAGACTTGAACCAGCTGCCGGTGCCCCACCTCCTCCCGTAACGATCGAGGTAGATCCCCGAATCCATAGGCTCCCATATTGAGGATCCCATAGGTGATGCTGGAGTGGAGTAAGTGGGCCAGTCCCCCTGCCCCTAAAGCCACGAACAGAGGTAACAAATGTTCATCGGTGGGATGGTTTACCACGGCGAAAGGAGCGATCTCTCGGTAGTGGAACAGATCCTCTAATCGATCTTCCTGCAGAGCCTGTTGTAGCCACTCCGCAAACTCGTTCACCCAGGCGGGGGCCGGATCGTCAAATTGATGGCGGCGGAAATAGCTTAGGTTATGGGTGATGCTGCCACTGGCCAAGATCAATACATTCGCCTGTCGCAGAGGAGTCAATACCTGTCCCAACCGATAATGATGTTCCGGATCTCGCCCTGGCTGGATCGACAACTGGACCACTGGGATCTGAGCCTCAGGATAGATCATCAACAATGGATTCCAGGCCCCATGATCCAGACCTCGCTGGTGATCTAACGTGGCCGCAAAGCCCGCTGCCTGCAACAGATCCGCAACTCGGGATGCCAACTCTGGATCACCGGGGGCTGGATAGGAGAGCTGATAGAGTTCCTGTGGAAAACCAGAAAAATCATGGATCGTGGGGGGCTGGGGTGAGCTGCTCAGCTGCGGGGTGCGGGATCCCCAATGGGCGGAGACACACAGGATCGCGGTCGGGGGATCCAGCTTATCGGTCAGTCCCTTGAGGAAAGTTTGAGCCGCAGAGGGACGTAGGGGCAGATCCGGTGCCCCATGGGAGACAAACAGAGTAGGTTGCATCAGAATAGCTCCCGGATCTTAGAGAGGGATTGACGAATCTGTTGCAGTTCCGCCGGACTTAATTGGTTAAACCGTTGCTTGAGATGGGCGATATGGGCGGGAAAGATCTGGGCGAAGACCTCCTCTCCGGCGGGCGTCAGCACGATCTTGAAGCAGCGGCGATTCTCGGGGGGCACCTGTCGTTGTACCAGCCCCTTCTGCTCCAAGCGATCGACGATGCCGGTTAGGGTGCCTTTGGTAACCAGGGTCTTCTCCGCCAACACATTCATCGTCATCCCAGCGGTGTTGCCCAAGGTGGCGATCACGTCAAACTGAGGGGGAGTGAGGCCCAACTGCCGCACATGGGTATCGGAATATCCGGTAAAGGCCTGGTAAGCTCGCACCAGATCCTTGACTAAGGGAAGAAAGGGCTCTTGGGCGGCGGCCAACGCCTCAGGCACCGCATTGATCCGGGTGGGCTCCGCATCACAGGGATCCGGGACAGGCTTCAGATCCTCGGGCAGAACCGATTGAGAACGCTGGGCAGTGGCCATCACTTCCTCCTTGACTGAGTTAAGACTACTAGAACTTAGACTATCCTACAGAAGAATGTTCGCACAGTCAAAGCTCAAACTGTTTTGGTTGCCCAGGATCAGCGGAGCGGTAAGACAAGTAAGCAGGTCAGCAAAAACGTTTATACAGGCCATATAGTGCCTGTCAAAGCAATTTTGCCGATCTACTTAGCTGAGGTTAAGGGGAGGTGCGGATCGGGTAGAGACTGAGATGAGCGGTTCACCACCCAAGACTCCCTAGCACGAAGAGAAACCGAGTCCACAAGGCTGCTAGAGGTAAAAATAGGATCACACAGCCCAAGTAGCTGACTGTATTGCCTGCAAACGAGATCTTGTAGGGTGACACCTGCTCTGACTATCCGATCGCGATCCTGAGAATCTTTCCCCAGGTGATAATCAACGATCACGATCCTCTCATCTTTCCGGAAGGAAGAAACGACTAGATCGAGAGATGGCTCCAAAAATCTTACCTCATCTGTTGTTAAGATTATGAATTCCACTGACGCATCAGGGATTTCTGTAGGAATCGGTCTGCTATCCGTGGCGATCTGGGAGTACGCTACTAAGGGTATCTGTAACCCTCTCGACCCGAAAGGAAGGACAAGAACGATCAGCGCTCCCCAGATCCATCTCTTCATCAGTGAACACATCTGCATTCCTCTAATTGTCACCACAGCTTAAGACATAAGTGGAATACTATAGATCCACAGTCCAAGACTCCTCAACAGGAGGAACAACCTGCTCCATAAAGCTCCTAGCGGCAGTACAAGAATAACGCAACCTAAATAGCTCGCTGTATTGCACTCAAAAGAGATCTTATATGGAGAAACCTCTCTCTGTCGCAAAGTTAGACCTAGTATCGTTCCCTCGATTAAAATAGACATAATGTAGTTCATTGTGTAACCTAATATCCTCCTTATCCATGCAAGTCCTTGGTCGTCATCAAAGATCGTTCCATTGACAAGAACCTCATCTCGCACAGGATAGTTTGCCAACAAAGAAA
Source organism: uncultured bacterium (assembly GCA_964429885.1). Classification (GTDB taxonomy): domain Bacteria; phylum Cyanobacteriota; class Cyanobacteriia; order Thermostichales; family Thermostichaceae; genus CAYSEO01. Next base: position 2,760 of record CAYSEO010000120.1, on the reverse strand, counting down.
GAACGGAAAAAACAATAAAGGCAGACAAAACATTGGCGATCAAAACCATGATAATGGTATTAAATCTTGATACTCCACTGTCTTTCCTTGAATCAAGGAAAACACAAGCAACAACACATTCGCAAATAATGATCCAAACGACGAGTGGAGGTACAAGGGCTAGCCAAAAATAGGATTCTAAGATTGGATCTGCATAAAAATTTATAGCGAGATTAGATTTAGTGAAAATCTCGAACAAGAGAATCTGTTTGGAAGGGATAGAGATCATTTTTCCTCTTTCGCTTGTGAATCCTGTCAGCTTTAGGGAATAGATCTTTCTGATACAAGATGATAGAAAAAACCCTATCCGCTAAATCCTTCCAGAGTCTCCATCTGCCAGTGAGATATTGGGTGAGCCTACACCATACTATGTTTGTTAGTCATGGATTGAGTACTGCACAACTTGACGTATAATTCCAGGCTGTTCCTGGATCGGAATTACCGATCACTCTGATGGTGACACTAGGATCAATGGAGCCAAAGAAATCAGGAGAAGCAACTACATCTGTTGATAGAGTACCAGTACCACTCACAAGACCTCCAGTTGTGGCAATTTGACTACCCTCAAAAAACACATCAAGTTGATCTGGAATGGAGAACATATTATAGCTGACACTGAACGAGAGTGTTAACTGGGATTGAGGAGGTGCAAAGTTAACTGGCATTTCGAGTAGCCGAACGGTTCTCAGATCTCCTGCAGTACCACCGCTGACTTGTTGCTCACTACACTCTGCATCACATACCTGGCATCTCGCTGGAGAGAAGAAATCATTTCTGGCTTGGAGGTACTCGTCCTGGCAATCAAGTCCACAGACTAAGACAAGTCCAATACTCTCTTCCAAACCACCTCTCAACAGATCCATAGGGATGGGGACAGGACTCAATCCACGACGGAAAAGTTCTCGACAGCATACATCATGATCAAAACAGCCCTGGGTATATACATTTCCAGGGCTTATTCCATCACATCCACGTCCGCACCGTCCGACACACTCGCCATCACAAGCTACAACCTCGGTTACTGTTATGGGTTGATCCGGAAGCTGCTCTTGCAAGGTGATCGTAGTTGTAACAGACTGTCCGATTTGATCACAGATGGGAGCATCTGCAAAAAACCTGCCGGTATTTTCTGCAGATGATTGAGATTGGAATGAGCTGACAGGGAAGTCTATCGGTGCCTCGAAAAGCAAGTCAATAGCTCTCAGGAGATTATCGCCTGTTGGAGTCTCGCTGATGAGTTGGTCGTTAACTACTGAAAGAGTTAGATCTGAGACAGCTTGTGATTCCAGCAAGGCCAGGAGATCAAGCTTGTCATTGAAGGAAATGATGATGTCATCTTCCAAAGGTCTAGTTCCCGTAATTACTGATGTCCCTGTTGCTGAGTCAATCTCCATCAGAATTTCTCTCCCCCCTGACAACTGGACGACAATATTAACTAGATCAGCGCCGACTAAGCGTGAGCTAATTTCTATATTTAGAGCAGGGTCAGAACCAACAATTAACTCAGGTGTCACTGTCGAGAAGGTTAACTGGCTTTCTGGTAAATTTGCCGGAATGAAGAAGGCTGAGTTTCCATTTGCAGTTGAGGTAGAACTAATGAATTCAGCGATCTCAGGTTGAGTTAGCCGAGAAAACCCTGAGAACCCTTCCTCTTCAGTGCATCCTCCGTTAGGTGCAGAGATGAAGCTCGAAACACCAACCTGTTGATCTCGAACCAAAAAAGGTCCTCCCTGATCCCCGTAACAGATTCCTCTCTGTGCCTGCCTACCAGCACATAAAACATTGGATGAGATCTCTCCTCCAATCTCCTCACACCTATTCTGGTTTAGAATGATAAGCCTTACCTCTTGCAAGGTGTCGGAAACGGGGATCTCGGCAGGAGGTCCAGGTATAGGATCTGATAGTCCACCCCAACCAATGGCACTACCAACAAGCCCTGGACGAATAGCACCAACGTCTATGCTGATCACACCTACTTCAATATCAGAACGAGGTGCAACCAATGAAACTTTAGGAAGATTATTAAGGAGATCAGCTTGATCCTGAGTTGAGGGTTGCAATTGCAGGATAGCAATATCTGGTCCTTCGGCAAATCCTCCAGGCTGCCAGTCTGGAATGATCTCAACACTAGAGACAGGTATACGGTTATTTGCTGATGCAGCGCTGAGTTGGAAAGTGCTCACCAAGACTTCTAAATTATCTGGATCAGCAGCGATCTCTGAGAAGCTATCTACGCAACTTGCTGCTGTTAAAACAGAATTACCATCAACTAAAGTCCCACCACAAAAATGACCTAACGATGCATTGTCAGCTCCGACCTTTTGCAATGACACCATGAAAGGATAGTCCGATGGATCTGTGTCTCTCCCTCCTACGATCAGGGCAGACTCCTCAGTATTCAGAGAGCACTATAGTTGATGGTGGAGCTGAACTAGAGCATCCTTGCAGAAGGAAGGCAAGCAGCCCAAATAGAAGCAATAGCCTTACAATAGCTTTCATGATTCATGATATAAGTGAAGTTGTCTAGAGCATAATGGGTTTGCCTATGCTAGTCAAGGCATTGTACAAAGTTTGACATAGACTTGATTCAAATCAACTCGATCAGCTCGATGAAGGACTGCCGGACCAAGATCAGCCTCGATACATATACAAACGGTCAATCTCCAAACTGTTTTGGTTGACCTAGTCATGGGATTGGGAGAACAGGCAGCAGAGGGTGTG
>CAYSEO010000119.1:0-12102 GCA_964429885.1 uncultured bacterium | reverse complement strand
CCCCGTCAAGCCACACACCAGACACAGCAGCAGCGTGCCCAATCCATAGATCCGCTTGCGACCCACCCGATCCGAGAGCTGACCTAAAGGGATCAACAGAGCACCCGAGGCCAGGAGAAAGCCAGTGGGGATCCAGCTCAAGAGTGTGGCGCTGGCCGGAAACTCCCGTTCCACCTGAGGCAGAATAATGTTGACCGAAGAGAGCAGAAAGGGCAGTAGATACTGATTGGTGATGATGATCCCGAGAGTTAGATACCGTTCCCGAGGGGAGATCGGTGCGGGAGCTGAGGTTGGGGAGTGAGGTTGCAGGGTGGGGGTTGACATTGAGTCACCAGCGATGAGCTCGATCGGAGCCATCGGCGCAAGAGATCCTGGCCTAGCTTAGCGTCGATCGCGATCTCGCAAAGAGTAAGTAGATCAGCAAAAACGTTTATACAGGCCATATAGTGCATGTCAAAGCAATTTTGCCGATCTACTTATGGCTCGATACCCAAACCCCCTGACTGCCATTAGCAGTCCTGCTTGATTCATCAACTCAACTGAACTGTCAGACCCCTCTGAACAAAGGAATCGGACAGTGGTTACTGGGCCAGGAATGCTGCCGCAGTCGCAGGAGTTCCTGGGCGGAGATGGGTGATTCTGAGGAGGAGATCGGTAAGATCACCAACAGGATCAGGCTGAAGATGATGAGACCGATTCCCAACAGAAGGCCCAACTCGATCAGAGGGTGTTTCGTCGTCGGTAACGTGTTCATCTCTCTTTAGGCCATAGCCCCTCCATATCAGATCATCAATGCGATGCCAGTGCGAGTGGGCTGCGATGGATTGACTTCAGCATAAGGAGTCTGGATTTCAAAGAGGCCAGATCGCAACGATCTGTAGCAGGAACATCCACCGATCCCCCTGTCTGTTAAGCGGCTTTACGTTTAGCGAGCGATCACTACGTTTCCTCAGGGAACCTGTCATAGTGGAGGTGGGATCAGATGGCCTTTTTAGGGGGCAAAGGAGGATCTCTATGCAACTGCGATTTCGAGATCGATACGAGGCTGGACAGTTGTTAGCCCGCAAGTTGTTGCACTATCAAGGTCGGACGGATGTGATCTTGTTAGGCTTGCCTCGGGGTGGGGTCCCGATCGCCTTTGAGATCAGTCAATCCTTAGGATTGCCTTGGGACACTTGGCCCGTCCGCAAGCTGGGTCTACCCGGTAATCCTGAGATCGCCATGGGTGCGATCGCCATGGGGGGAACCCATTTACTCAATCAGGAGGTGCTGTCCTGGAAACAGGTGGATCCGCAATTGATCCAACAGATCACCTGTCAGGAAGATCAGGAGCTGCAGCGCCGCGAACATCTGTATCGACAGGATCGCCCTCTACCGGATCTACAGGATAAAACGGCGATCCTGGTGGATGATGGCATCGCTACCGGTGCGACGGTGCGGGCGGTGATCTTAGCTCTGCAACAGCATCATCCCAAACAGATTGTGATAGCCGTACCTCTGATCTCCCCTACGGTAATGCACCAGATCCAGACTGAGGTGGATGAGGTGGTCACTTTGATCCAGCCAGATCCGTTCTTCGCTGTCAATCTTTGGTATCAGGACTTTCGGCAAACCACGGATGAGGAGGTTTGTCGGTTGATACAGCAATCACTATCTCAGACCCAAGCCGTTACTCCGGGAGTCTCCGATCATGTCTGACCCCGATCCCAACCTCAGCACTCGCTCCGATGATCCGAAAGGGAATAAAGATCCAGACAAGGGATTATTATTCTTTCTGATCCTGGTGTTTATGACCAGTTTATTGCTGCCCCATAGCATGGATCGAGATCAGGTGCCTTACAGTACCTTTGTGGATCAATTGCAAACTGGTCAGGTAGAGTCGGTCCAGGTGGGAGAGAATCGTATCCTCTACACCCTTCGATCCTCCACAGACTCGGAGTCCATCTCGCCGCCCACCCGATCGACGATCCCAATCAGCCATGATCCCGATCTAACGAGCCTCTTGCGGGAACAGGATGTGGAGTATGCTGCCCTCCGAGAGGATGGATCTCTAGGGGGTATGATCCGGTTTCTACCTCTGATCTTCTTCTTTGGTTTTTGGTTATTGCTGCTGTTTCACAATCCCAAGGGCAGCCCCAATACGTTTGCTATGGGGAAGAGTCGGGCTCGCATCTATGCCCAGGGCAGTACCGGGATCACGTTCGCGGATGTGGCGGGGGTAGATGAGGCTAAGGCGGAGCTGGAGGAGATCGTTGATTTTCTGCAGCACTCCGACAAGTATGTGCGGTTGGGGGCTCGCATTCCCAAAGGGATCCTGTTGGTGGGGCCACCGGGAACGGGCAAGACCCTATTGGCTAAGGCAGTGGCGGGGGAGGCCCATGTGCCGTTTTTCAGCATCTCTGGATCGGAGTTCATTGAGCTGTTTGTGGGGGTAGGGGCCTCACGGGTGCGGGATCTGTTTGAACAGGCCAAGAAACAATCGCCTTGCATCGTATTCATCGACGAGTTAGATGCTCTGGGCAAGTCACGGACAGGACCGGATCCGTTACATGGGGCCAATGATGAGCGAGAGCAGACCTTGAACCAGCTGCTGGCGGAGATGGATGGGTTTGAGGTGAATGCCGGGGTGATCTTACTGGCGGCCACGAACCGACCCCATGTGTTGGATCCAGCTCTGCTCAGACCAGGACGATTTGATCGACAGGTGGTGGTGGATCGGCCCGATAAGAGTGGTCGATTGGCGATCTTAAAGATCCATAGCTTGCCGGTGGTGTTAGCTGCGGATGTGGATCTGGAGCGGTTGGCCAACTGTACACCAGGGTTTGCGGGGGCGGATCTGGCTAATCTGGTGAATGAGGCGGCCCTGTTGGCGGCCCGTCGGGATCAGCTGGCGGTGACCATGGCGGATTTTCATGAGGCACTGGAACGGATCTTGACGGGGTTGGAGAAGCGCTCGCGGGTGTTGACAGAGCCAGAGAAACGGACGGTGGCTTACCATGAGGCGGGTCATGCCATTGTCGGATCTCTGGTGCCGGGGTCTGGATCCATTGAAAAGATCTCCATCGTGCCCCGTGGCATGGGATCTCTGGGCTACACCCTACAATTTCCGGAAGAGGATCGGTTTCTGATGGTGGAGGATGAGCTGCGGGGTCAGTTGGCCATGTTGTTAGCAGGGCGTGTGACGGAGGAGGTGATCTTAGGCCGGATCTCCACTGGGGCTGGGGATGATATTCAAAAGGCAACGGATCTGGCGGAGCGCTATGTTTCCCTCTACGGCATGAGCCAACAGTTGGGGCCGATCGCTTTTGAAAGATCCCCCGATCCCTTTTTGACAGGCCTGGCTCAGACTCGCCGTCCCATCAGTCCCCAAAGCGCCCGTGAGATCGACCAGGAGGTCAAACGCTTGATCCGAGAAGCCTATCAGGTGGCCCGTTGCGTTATCCTCAGAAATCGAGATCTGTTGGAGGAGATCGCTCAGACCTTGTTGGAGCAGGAGATCCTGGAAGGATCCGATCTGCATCAGCGGTTGTGGAGAGCTCGCCCTTCCATGGAACTAACCCAGTGGTTGCAATCAGGACAAACAGAGAGATCGGGGGCGCTGGAATTATCTGGGATCTGGAACTATTCTACATGGGACTCTAAGTAGATCGGCAAATACTTTGACATGTGCTGTGAGGTCAAAATAAACGTTGTTGCTGATCTACTTACTCTGGGTTGCTGAGTGACAACTGGGGGTAAGTAGATCGGCAAAATTGCTTTGACACGCACTATATAGAGGTGCCCTCATGTGGTAAGATAATTCCGAATCTTAAAGCAGCTCAGCCATGACATTTAGTGATGGGGTCGAAGCGATCAAAGAACTCTCTACCGAAGAGAAACAAGAGATCCCGATCGCCCCCTCTGCACCAGTTTCGATTTGATGGAGAGAGATAGCCGGATTAGGGGAACGATCTGAGATAGCATTGTGTTTTGTTCCACTGAGCCCAGAACACCTGCGATGAACCGAGACCAAAAGATACTCATTCAGCATAGCCAGGTGTTGCTACCTGATGCTGGACACATACCCACAAGCAGGACCGTGTTGGTTACCTTGATGAGCAACATCTCTTACTTCGGCTTTGCCCTATCCCAGTCGGCTTTCTCTGCCCTACAGAACGCAGGTGACACGGCAGTAGAGCGTTGGTGGGAACTGACCGAACCTGTACTGATGAACCTAACCGGAGATGACAAGGACATGGGATCCTTCGTTGTCTACAAGAATTTCCCCCATGAGGTCCTCAGCATGAGTGAGGCCGATTACTGGTTTCGTCAGATCTGCATGTATTGGGGGTTGCCTAATGAGCTCTTTACCACAGAACCCGAGGCGCGACCAGATCTAAAGGAAGTACCCGTACAACGAGTGCTACATCCAGCTGGTGAAGACTCCCTCCCCGCTATTTTTGAGGATCTGCTCGCCTCACCAGCTCGCTGGATTGATGAGCAACAACAGGATGTGATCTACTTAGCTGTAAACTTGGAGGGCCAACCCAATCTATCCCAGATCAGTTTCAAGGAAAACCTAGTCACCCTAGGAGTTGCCTGTCTGGAGCAAGGGCAAACTGTTACCGTTGACACCGCCACAGATGTCTTACGTCTGGCCGTAGGCATGAGCGAGGGGGATGTTTCCCTGCGGCAGAATAGCAAGCTGCGTCGATTTCGCCGCCCAGAGCGACGGTTTCTCCTCCAGATGATGGATCAAGCTTCCCATCTAGAAGAGGATCTGTCCCGTCGTCCAGAGCAAATGAAACGGCTCCTCCATGGCTTACGTCCCGGCGATTACCCCGAACGCTTTCCCAGGGTGTGCCTGGCCTATGACAAACTCTATCGGGATCAACTTCCTCAAACTTTCAACGCTCGGGTAGAAGCTCTACTGGAGCAACGAGATCGGGCTGTGCTCTCCTTGCTTCAGCAACGTCCTGGCGAGCTAATGCGGCGACTGCACACCTGTGTCCTCCTGTTTCGAGATGATACCGTTCACGCCTTCACTGCTGTTGTCGATCAACTCTCGACGATCCAGCTCCTGAAGTTACAGCGCTATTTGGAGACCGTCAACGATCGCAGCTACCGTACCTTTCCTCCTCGGGGAAATTGGAGCAAGCTACAAGTGGTGGAGACCTCACCAGACCGCAGGATCCCAATCCCTCAGCTCCGCAAGCTCCTCACCCTGATCGCTCAACATCTGTCGAGTCGATTAGAGGAAAAAGTGGGTCCAGTGCGTTTGGATCCCCGTACGGTCAAAGTCAAGTTGCAGACCAGCGATAGTGATCTGCTCCCCTATGGCCGAGGCACCACCTTTTTCATCCCAGAACCCGTAACATTCATCCGTACCGCCTCTTATTGGCACAGTGGATCCACCCACAGCAACATTTGGTACGACAACGGCTGGAATTTCTTCGGAGACAACTGGTCCCCTCAGGGGGCCTGCTGCTGGACGGAAGAGAAGTTTAGTCATGGGGGGGCTGTGTTCTCTGGAGATCCCACCAACTCTAAGAATCTAGAGGGACGAGCCTGTCAGATGATCGATCTCTATTTGGATAAACTGCAGGCTGTTGGTGTGCGTTATGCGGTGTGGAATATCCTCTGCTACAGCCGACTGACCTTCAGTGATGCCCAAGAGGTCTATGCCGCTTTAATGTGGGGGGAGAAACCAGAGGAAGGCAAACTGTTTGAGCCCAGCCGTTGCCAGCTGTCTTTCCCACTCACAGGGAACAGTCTCACCAAATATGTAGCCTATCTGGATCTGTGGAGACGAGAGCTGATCTTCATTGATGCCAACCTCCGGGGGTCAGTGAGTACGGCAGCAGCCAACACCAAGGGACTATCAGAGCGGATACCTGCCTTTGTCGAGTACCTAAACAGCCTACCCAGCATGCATGATCTGCTCAGTCATGCTCCTCAGGCGGATGATGGGTTGCCAGTGCTCTACAGCGATCTGAATGTGCCGATCCAGGGTGGCAAAGCTTGGGTGTTTCGACCAGAGAACAAGAGTAATTCCTTTGAGTCCCTTCAGATCAACGAGCTGCTGAAGTGAAGGGTGAAGTGAGGAAAGCGGCGACCCTGGTAACGATTAAATTCGGAGAAGGAAGGACCGCCATGGCCTCGGTATGATCATCGCTGGTCCCGTTGAGCTTTGTCAAGGACTTTTGCTCTAGATCCATATCGGCATAATTGCTATGACATGTACTATATATGGTCTATATAAACGTCTTTGCTGATCTACTTATACCCCTCTCGCTTTGCAGAGGCAAGCCAAACATTTACCAACAAGGTTCCAACCATGACCGATCACAATACAGCCCTGCTGGATCTGGTGGAGCGATCTGGAGCTCTCCAGACGGGACACTTTCGTTTGGCCAGTGGTCTACACGCCAGCCGTTTCTTCCGCTGTATCAAGCTCTTCCAAGATCCCCAAGCCGCTGAAGTGATCTTTGCGGCTCTCGCCGCTCGGTTTCGGCGTCAAGCCATTGATCGAGTCTTGGGAGCCAATGAAGCAGGCAGTATCCTAACCTTTGAGGTGGCGAAACGGTTGGGAGCTCAGATCGCTATCGCTCGACACCATCAGCAAACCTATGATCTGATCGAGGGATTTGAATTGGCGGCTGGATCTCAGATCCTGATCGTGGATGACATCACGACTACTGGGGGAACGGCCAAACAATTGGTACAGATCGTCCGCTCCGCTGGGGCGATCCCAATCGGGGTGGGATTGGTGGCCACCAAGGGGATCTTCAGCGTGGATCTGGGGTGTCGGACTGAGGTGTTGTTGCCTTTGTCGGGGATGGATGCAGTGGATCCTGAAGCGTGTTCCCTCTGTCAGCAAGGGATTCCGTTGAGCGTTTGAGGAATCTTGTCAGATGTCGTTCTGGTGGTGGCGGTGTATTCGGTCTTGAGATCTCCACGTGGATCCACTCGGCAGGGTGCATCCGATCTTAGTCAACGGAGAGGATATACATTTTTTGTTGTACACAACTCATTGTGCATGATAGCCTGATCGGGAGCAATCAGCCCTCGGGGACGGCATGTGGGCGCATCTCTATGGGACTCCTGGCCAAACCCGGTTCGATTTCATGTGGGATCTGCTGATCCGACGTGCCCACGGTTACGTGTTATTGATCCCGGCCCATCTCCCAACCCGTCACTAAGTAGAGCAGCAAAAACGTTTGTATGGACCCGATCTCGTGCATGTCAAAGCAACTTTGCCGATCTACTTACGGCCTGATCCCTGCCTACCCGCTCTCTCCCTCAGGCTCTAGGTCGATCCGATCCAGGGCTAAGGCTGTTTTGATCTCGCCGTCGGTATATCCCACCTGCCTGAGTTTATAGATCACCTGCTGTTGGTCCGAGCCCCCTAACTCGTGATCTTTGACTCGCTCCATCAGATTGGCTGAGGTCTGTAACAGCAACGAGATCGCCTCGTTCTCATACATCTCGATCAGGGCAGCTAGCTCCAGGGCCTCTAGCACCCTTTCCGGGCTGTCCACGGGATGCTCGATAGCACTCTCTTCTAGCTGAGCCAGCAGATCCTTAAGGTGCTGAAACTGGGCAGAGACCGGAGACACGATACTTAACTAGGGAAGGTTAATCCCCCTCACCATACCAGAAGTTGCGGACCCCAAGCCTTGATCTTGACTTGACCTGCGGGCTCCGCGGAATTCCATTGTGATCATTAAGGCTACTATTAACTTAGAAATCATAATAAGATCATGGAGTGGTTCTCCATCAGGATTGAGCTGCTAAGTCGATTTAGATCGTGATCCCTAATTGTTTGAGATCAAGGGCATATCCTGCTACAACCAAATAGACCTGATCAGCTACAACTCCAACGGCCTGAACTAGCTCACCTAATCGATCCCGAAAGATCCGCCCCATGGGATAGGCAGGAACTACTCCCCATCCAACTTCCTCTGCTACTAAGATCACCCATTCTGGGCAGAGCTGCAGTTGTGTGATCAGATCATGGACCCGCTGATCCCATTCCTGTTTCTCTAACTCTAAACCATTGGCTACCCAAGCTCCGAGCGAGTCCACTAGAATACAGTGATCTGCAGAGATCTGATGTTGGATCCCTTCAACGAGATCTAGAGTGATCTCCAAGGTTCCCCAGGTAGAGGGACGTCGTTGGCGATGCTTTTGGATGCGCTCATACCACTCCGGATCGGTATCAGGATCCGGTGAAGGTGAGGTGGCGATATAGATCACGGGGCGTTGACTTTGCTGGGCCAGATCCTCGGCAAATCGGCTTTTTCCGGAGCGAGTCGGACCTGTAATCAAGATCACTGTCATGACTGGGACACATGGGATTGGGGCGTAGGGGGCAACTCAAACCAACGAAAGAAGGAGCTGACATAAGGTAACAACTCAGGCTCAATATAATAAAAGTTCTCTCCCCGATCCGTAAACTCCCAAAACTCCGCCCGCGTTGATCGCAACTCATCCTGAATGATCTGGAGTCGCCCAGGGGGTTCGTCTTTCATATCTCGATAGATCGTCTGGGCGAGATCCTCGTGTCCGGCCCGTAGATAGTAGGCGGCTAACCTGACCTGAGACTTGCGAATACCTCGCAGAGTCTGCTCCTGTTGTTCGCTTTCCGGATCCTGATCAATCTTCAGGAAGATGGTCAGCAGAGGATAGGAGATATCCGATCCCGTTTGACAACAAAGCTGTGCCAATAACCCCAGATCGAAGGCAAAGGTCTCTGATAGGAATAAAAGTCCAGCCTTATAAGATAGCAAGCTATAGTAGCGAAAGTATTGGCCGATCTCCAATGCCACCGAGTCCCGATTGTTGTAGATAGCCGACTCCGCCACCAGACGATATTGTTTGAGGATATTGTACCCGGTACGAATATCACGGCTATTGATCACAGCGCGCAGGTAGGTATTGAAGAACTTGACCGATAGCTCTACCAACTCTGGTCGATTGGTCTGAATAGCCCGTTCCGCCAGCTCCCGAGTATTGATCCCAATGATATAGCACGCCTCCCGCACCTCATTTAAGGCATCCGTAAAGATCGCCTGATACTGACGAAAGATCTTGACCTCTACCCAGGTGCGATCTGACTCGATACCATGCAACTTTGCCGTATCCACGGAGACGAAATCGGGATCTCGGGTGATCGGCTCTGTGAGTAGAAACCAGAAGGAGGGCAGCTTATGTTTGTAAACCCCATAGAAGAAGGCAAAGGCTTTGAGACTATCCAAAGAATCCAACATGATCAGATTCTCTCGCTGGCGGAGGGAGTTGACGGCGATGCCCTTGATCTCATCCAAAGCCGAGAGACACTGTCGATGGGCGGGGACGATCTGGCTCTCCACTCGGGTGCTATCGAAGGATTGGATCACCGCATGTCGGATCTGCTGTTCGATCTTATAGATGATTGAGACGGGCCGTAGAAAGTTAAAGACGAAGATAAAATAGGGAATCAGAATCACAAAAGATAATGTGCCCAGGATCAGGTTCAAGATCACCAGAAACAAGGGCCTCTCGATGACGCTGAAGACTAGGGTGGTCCAGACGGCGATCAGGTTAGCTGTGATCAGAAATAAGACCACTGAGAAGTTAGTGCGCTCCCGTAGGAACAGTTCCGTCACCTTGGGAGTAAACCGATCGGCGCTTAGCTGCACCACGATGGCCACCACAGAGATGGTGAAGCCCAACACCCCTGACAGGACCTCAGCCAGGGTACCAATGAATCCCTCCAAAGCATCCTGATCCTGGATCGAAGGTTGAGATCCGAGGCCAAGCAGTCCAGGACCGACAGCCTGAAAGGCAAACACTAACAGTAACCCCACCGCCAGGATCCAACCGTTAGCTGGGATCGAACGTAGCCCAAACCGTCGGGGGGTAGCTCTGGGATCTTGCGAGGCAGACATCCGTCATGGCGTAACCGATCACACCCTACGCTAATCGTAAAGAGATCCCCTGGCAACTCCCTCCCCAGCTGAGACCCCTGTGGATCAGAGATCATGATGGGATTGTGATTCCACTTGGATCGGGATGACACGATTCGAACGTGCGGCATCCGCCTCCCAAAGACGGCGCTCTACCAAGCTGAGCTACATCCCGATGGATCCCTCAGAGCTATCCGATCTGTCAGATCCAGACGACATAGTAGCACCTTCTGGATCAGAATGTCCTGGGGCCTGCAGCTGCACCCAACGGGCCTCTGCCTCAGCGATCTGTTGTTTGCGTTCCCACTGCTGTCCTTGCCGATGCAACCGGGCGAGCCGAGCCGAGGTGACCTGCAGATGCGCCCGTAACCCCTTCAGCTCCGGATCCGTCATCTCCATCTCCAGCCACCGTAAGGTGGTCAAGGGACCATCCTGCCCAGATCCGATCTGCATCTGTTGATAGAGCTGATCTAATAACTGCTGGGTGGCCTCCAGGTGAGGACCAATCGCCTCCTCCAAGGTCAGCCAGGGATCCCGACTCTCCTCTAGATCAATCTGCTGCAGTTGATCGCGTAGCTCCAGGGCCAGAATTTGGGACTGTTCCAGTAAAGAGGCTTGACTCTCAAAAGAGAGCCTTAGAAAACCCTCTGGGTACTCGTGGGTACAGGTGTGGCGGACCTGCTCCATTACATAGATCACGATCCGCTGACTGGCTTGCTGCTGATAGGCAACGGCCAACTCCCAGATCTGCTGCTGCACCGCCTGGATCCCCTGCTCCACCTCCAGGATCTCCGCAGCATAGGGGTGAGGGATAGACACACTAGAAGGAAGGACGACCATGTCCATAGACCCAGAGCTCTCCCCTCAGCCTATCGGGTTCATGGCTTTCCCTTCCCCCTCAGATCCACCTAAAGTGTCCTATGACTTCTCTGGGAACCCGAGATCAGAGAAGCAGCTAAGGATCTCAGGCCTTGCCTTGCAGATGAGCCTCGATAAACCACATATCCTTGTCCATCTGACGGGAGATCTCAGTGAACAGATCCGCAGTATCCTGGTCCCCCAGATCTGCCGCCTTATCGATGTTGGCCCGAGTGGTGGTGCTGTAGTGACCATAGCGAGCCAGCAGCGCCTGCAGATGCTCAGCCCCTTCCACAGCGGTGAGATCGTACTCAGACAGGCTGGAGTTGGCCGCCACGATCCGAGCCGTGCCCATGGCGACGCCACCCAGAGCCGTGACTCGCTCCGCCGTCATGTCGAAGTACTCCTCCAGAGTGTCGGCGAACTTGTCGAACATCTCATGGAGAGCGATGAAGTGCATGCCCTTGACATTCCAGTGGGCCTGCTTCACCTGGGTTTTCAGATCGGTGGTGTCCGCCAGATGCTGATTCAGCAGCTCGATCAGCTGGATGCGCTTATCCTCGGAGATGTCAACATGGGTGCCGTAGAGACGGGGTTTGTCGCTGGTTAACATAGCGTGCTCCTTCGATGGTTATCCAATTGTAAAAGGACCCTGTGAAGATCACCCGAACTGAGGGGACCCACCAGACCTCTTGCGTTGATCTAAGCCTAACACGGATTCGTTACGAGTTCGCATAACAGGAGATCTGGGATCAGAGCTAGGGGTAGGGGTAAGTCGATCGGCAAAAACATCCATACAGACCTTGTCAAAGCAGTATTGCCAAGTCACTTGTGTCACAATAGCGTCAGCTTTGGAGGGGGCTGGGATGGGAAAGTTCTTTGCGCGGCAGAGCTTGAGAGGTCGTTCCTTCCGGGGACAGGATCTGCGGGGAGCGAATTTTAGCTATTGCGACATCCGAGGGACTGACTTTCGGGGTGCGGATCTGACAGGGGCGAGTTTTCGACACGCTCAGACGGGATTGCAACGGCGTTGGGCTCTGGTGTTGGCCCTGGGATCGATGGCGATCGCGGCGGTCTCAGGATTGGCATTGGCCTACATTGGCTCGGGAGTGGGATTGGTGTTGGCTCCTGAGGTTAGTGTCATGACGATGGGGATCTTGGCGCTCTGTGGTGCTACCCTGTTGGGCTTGTTCACCCTGGGCTGGGGCGTCCGGGCGGGTCTGGGCCGGATCACGACGGCGGTGGCGATCGTGGGGGCCGTGGCGGGAGCGATCGCAGGGGCTAGTGCGGTGGCTAGTGCTAAGGCTGGAGCCGG
>CAYSEO010000118.1:9234-12186 GCA_964429885.1 uncultured bacterium | reverse complement strand
GAGGGGAGTTTGAGGTGAGGGGCTGTTGCTGACCTTACGTTGATGCATTATCCAATCATTCCCTACAACCCCAACTTAAGAGATCGAGCCCGTCAGTTACGTCAGAACATGACTCCAGGTGAACGTAAGCTCTGGTCTTTTTTAAGAAAGAAACAGATGATGAGTTATGATTTTGATCGGCAACGACCTATCGATCAGTTCATTGTGGACTTCTACTGCAAGGCTCTGAGACTGGCGATCGAGGTTGATGGCTCTTCCCATGATAGTGACGATGCTGAGGCTAGAGATCGGGAGAGACAGGCTAAGCTGGAGGGGTATGGGATCCGGTTTCTACGGTTTCGAGAAGATGATGTGTTGAATCGGACTCAGCAGGTTTTGGCTGCGATCGAGGATTGGATCAAGGAAAATCAGAAAGATCGGAAGACTCTCTGATGAGAGTATTGTGTATAGAGATCTCTGTGTGTGCTTAGGGAGTCAACCCACCCCAACCCCTCCCAGGAGGGGCTTTCGGACCTGGGAACCCTGGAATCAGCAAGGGTCGCCATGGGCACTGAGTTATGTTTCTCCTTACTCCTCTGATTCCCCTCCTGGGAGGGGTTAGGGGTGGGTCGATCCGCATAGATCACCGAAATATAGCTACAGGGATCGATCATTCTTCGTCTAATCCATCTGCTAACGTTCGATCCCATGCTTGTCTTTCTGCGAGTTCTTCCTGCCAGAGGGCTTCGTTTTACCTGAGATCTGTATAGGCTTGGTTGACTTGGAATTGGAGTTACGGTTGGTCGAACGGCAGTTTTGAGGATCCCCTCCGGTCCAGAATCATAGAAATCTGGGTAGGTAGTACCCTGGAAATCCCACTCTGTGCCTCGATAGTTAGCTAGGTCAGTTGTGGATGATCATCTCCCTTGAATCCCGAAGGATCCGGCTCCAGATCTTGATCCACCTTAGACAAGCTAGCAACCGCTCTCCATTGATCTTGAGTCACCTGATATCGACCTATCCAGAAAGGTTCAGCGATCGTGACATGATGTTGAGGTTTCTCATCTTCGAACCCTTCTCCCCTTGCAGATCCCATCATAAACTCACCCGCAGGGATCTTCATCAAGTCCAGATAGATCCCATCTCCCAGATCCTCTCGGAAATATTCGTTCTCACATCTGCGCCGTTTGATCTCCTTACCTTTGCTATCAACTGTCACCACATCAAAAGAGAAGGTCTGGATCGGGATCGGATCCGAGTCTGCTGTGAACACATCAACCTGCACAAAGTCGAGCTCTCGACAAAATCTGGCCATCGCCTCAGCATCCCTCTGGGCATACTTCAGATCCCTGAGGCTTTCGTAGTGATCGATACCCATAACGATCGCCCAGTTACGACTCATGAGTCTTGATCTGATCCGGATGCTCCTCCAAGATACCCTCTCCGCAGGTTAGAGCTGATCTTTCCGCTCCCGATCCGCCAGCTACATCTCAATCCAACCCTGGGATCAATAGGTTCAGCCCTAGATCGAGGTGATGGAATAGGCCACCTGCAGATCCAGGCTTTCTCCAGCCGGTAACGAGAGTAGATCGACTCCAGAAGTCAATGAGAACCGAGGTCCCGTCCAAGGCTCCAGACAAAAGAACTCCTTCCCCTTCACCGTCCAGAATACCAGGGTCTTGAACGGATCATCATAGGTCACCGTTAGCTGGATCCCCCGACTAGGATCTTTCACCGTCGCCTGGGGTTGAGTGACCGGTCGCAACGCCATATCGATCTCATCTTGATCAAAATCAAATGGTCCTGCAAAGGGCACATCTGTATTGTTGAGATGATCGTAGGCCGTCGTGGCCGGGATCTCGATCTGCAGCTGTTTTTTGTCCTGGACATAGAAATAGGGATGGAACCCAACGGAGAAGGGCATCACCTCAGCTGAACGATTCTGGATCTGCTGCTGCACCGTCAGAGTGGATCCCTGTAGCCGATAGGTAAAGGCCAGATGGAACTCATAGGGGTAAACCGCCAGGGTCTCCTCAGAGCTACTCAGCTCCACCGTCAGAGCCGCCGCCCCAGCTGTGGACTGATCCCCCACTTGCCAAGCCAGATTCCGACCAAAGCCATGTTGCTTCATCTGGTAGAGTTGGCCCCTATGGACATAGCCCGATTCCGGCAACGGACCACAGATCGGAAACAGGATGGGGTTGCCCCCCCGTACCGACAGATCCGGATGGGTAAAGCGCTCCTCGTCCAGGTAAAAGATCGGCTGATCTTGTACCGACCAGCGGGTCACAATCCCACCTCGCTCTGGCACTACTTCCGCCTGAGAGTTGGCATCCGTATCGCTGAGCACGTAGGTTGCGTACTGACGATTCTCTTGAGTTACGGTGAACACCTGTCTTGCTCCGATCTGGGGTAACGTCTGAGAGCATCTTAATCCTCAGCGTGCCACCGATAATCCACCTGATACCCTTTCTGCCGCCAATCCTCCTCCAGCTGTTGTTGCTGACTGAGGGCCTTGCGTAGGGAGTTGATCAGCTCCTGCATCCGAGCTCGATTGGCATAATCCTGCTCCTCCACCACCGGGAACGTCTGCCGCTCCAACATCCGCAACAGGATCTCGTAGTGGACATGGGCCGGAATCGGGATACGTTTCATAGAGACACCCCTAATAGGGAGCGAGTGGCCTGACCCGGATCGGGGGCTTTCACTAAGGCTTCCCCCACCGCGGGCTCACGAACCGACCCCCCCCTGCCCGGCGACCCGGCGCAGCGCTCGCCGGACGGGAGGGCGAGCGTGATCCCCCGGCCGTCTTCGATGTCGCCAATCGAGCCGGCAGCGATCCATCCGTCGCTGCCCGGCACCACCGCGCGGTCGCGTGGGGCCTCCCGGAGGGCGGCCGCGACGTGCAGCCCGAGTACAGCCGCAACCGAGAGCCCGAGCATCAGGGGATAGAACAGACTGTCTTCGCTCTGA
>CAYSEO010000118.1:0-9224 GCA_964429885.1 uncultured bacterium | reverse complement strand
GGACATGGCTGAGATCCCCGTAGGTCAACAGCCCCGACTCACTCACCACCGTGATCCCCCGTTGTTGGATCTGCTCCCCTCGCACCTCTAACAACCGTCGGGTGGTCTCCA
This sequence comes from uncultured bacterium, assembly GCA_964429885.1. GTDB lineage: Bacteria > Cyanobacteriota > Cyanobacteriia > Thermostichales > Thermostichaceae > CAYSEO01. Next base: position 9,113 of record CAYSEO010000118.1, on the reverse strand, counting down.
AGGTGACCGAGAACGTGGTTAAGTCTCGATTATTGATCCCCACCAGCTTCAGATCTGGTAGCTCCAATACCCGATCCAGTTCCTCTAAAGTATGCACCTCGATCAGGGCCGTCATGCCCAACTGATGCACCAATCGCAACAGGTAGCGCAGATCCACATCCGTCAAGATGGCCGCGATCAATAACACTGCATCCGCCCCCAAGGAGCGAGCCCAGAGGATCTGGTAGGGATAGAGAATGAATTCTTTGCAGAGTAGAGGTAGGGAAACCGCCCCTCGAATCTGTTTGAGGATCTCGCCACTGCCCCGGAAAAACTTGGCATCCGTCAACACCGACAGACAGCTGGCTCCGGCCTCTGCGTAGGATGTAGCGATCTGGATGGGATCGAAATCTTCTCGCAGGATCCCTTTACTGGGGGAGGCCCGCTTCACCTCGGCGATCAAAGAGACGGGATGGGGGGACTGTTGCAGGGCCGCCAGAAAGTCCAAAGGCGGGGCCTGCAGCGCGATCATGCCTTGTAATCGGGACAGAGGTAACCGTTCCCGTAGCTGATCCACCTCGGTATTTTTGTGCCAGACGATCTTCTCTAAAATACTGCGAGGCTCAGCCTCCGGCAGGCAGATCTGATAGCGGAGCGAATCAACCACCACCTCAGGAGCCGGGGAGCGACGGCGGATCTCCATAGAACATCCCGATCCCGATCACATCACCCAATAGACTACCGCATAAGCCGATCTTCCAATCACCTCAATCCGCGAGGAATCGGGATCCTCCTGCTCTCCACTCAATCTTCAACTGGAGGCGCTGGTGTAAAACCGTAACGCAAATCGCCAGAACCGATGGGATCCCCACAATAACCCCAGGGCTAGCCCTGCTGATCCCATCACCCAGGTCCAATCCGTGCGTCCCAGCAATACCTCCGCCGGGATCGTGGTTAGAAACGCCACCGGTACGATAAAGGTGAAGAAGAAACGATAGGCGGCTGGATAGGCCACCATCGGAAACCGACCCGCCTCCACCAACCCCCGCAACACCTCCGTCACGTTATAGATCTTGACGAACCAGATACTGGTGGATCCCAACACAAACCAGAGGCTGTAGAGACTGATGATCCCCAGTGTGATCGGGATCAAGGCCGCCAGATAAGCCCAGGGGCTGACCCCCAATCGTCCCCCCGCATAACCGATCAGGGCCAGAGCAAACACCACATCCGGGATCCCCCAGGGGGAGAGGGCTCGGGTGGAGAGCCAGAACTGGCTGCTGATCGGTTTGAGTAGGACAAAATCCAAGGTTCCCTTCTGGACCTGTTCTACGATCCGGTTCAGATTAGGAATGAACAGGCTGCTGGACACCCCCTGCAACAGGGTAAACACCCCCAACACGATCAAAGTCTCCTCCCAGGACCACCCGGCGAAGGTGTAGCCCCCTCGGTAGAACAGAAACACCCCAAAGATGCTGCCGGAGAGGCTACCCAGGCTGCCCAAGCTCGCCAACAGAAAATTGATCCGGTACTCTAACTCCACCGCCAGAGAGGCGGACCAGAATAGACTCAGCACCCGGAAATAGGTTGAGAGCCCCGATCTCCCCGTCATCTCAAGCCTTCTTGGGGGAAAGGATCATGGTCATATTGCGACCCTCCCGCTTGGGGGCCTGCTGTAGCTCTGCCACCGGTTCTAGATCATGGGCTAGCCGCTTCAGTAAATTCTCCGCCAGGTTGGTGTGCTGGATCTCGCGCCCCTTAAACATCACCGTCGCCTTTACCTTGTCCCCATCCGCCACGAACTGCTTGGCGCTCTTCAGCCGCACGTTATAGTCGTGCTCGCCAATGTTGTAGCGCATCTTGACTTCCTTGACCTCCGCCGTGTGCTGCTTCTTGCGCGCCTCACGGGCCTTCTTCTCCTGTTCAAACTTATACTTGCCGTAATCCATGATCCGGCAGACCGGTGGATCGGCCTTATCGCTCACCAACACCAGATCCAGATCCTTCTCCTCCGCCAGCTTCATCGCCTCACGGGGGCTCATGATCCCCAACTGTTTGCCATCCGTGTCAATCAAACGGATCTTCGGAGCACGGATCCGCTCATTGATATTGGGCAGATCCCCTTTGGGTCTGCGCACACCCCGGTCAAATGGACGATCTTGGCTCAACGCTTTCTCTCTCCTCCTCGAGTCAACGGTGTTTAGGGCCGAGTGGCAAGTCCCAGGCCGACCCGGTTGGGATCAATTCAGGGATACAAGGGTTGACAATGAAGCCGTTGATATGGCTGCCCCAAACTCACCTCCCATATTACTCAGCGGCAGCCCAAGCCTGCCATGGGTAGAGGGGATGTTGTCGCCCTGGGACGTAAGTTCGCTAGAATGGGGTGGTGACCTACGACTTCAGGAAGAACTGGCTGTGATCGCGCTCTCCCTGAGACCCCACACCTGCACTTGGAATGTCATCAGCTTTCCTTCTACCCTCTATACCCGACCGATCCTGGATCGGTTGATCGCCCAAGTTCCCCTCGATTGGCAAGCGGAGGTGCGGCTGGGATTGCAAGAGGCGTTGATCAATGCAGCCCGTCATGGTAATGGTCTGGATCCCGATAAGATCGTCGTGGTGGAGTACGCCAGCCATGCCCCCATCTACCAGTGGTTGATCCGCGATCAAGGTCAAGGATTTCCCTGCCGTCAGGAGCTCCAGCGCTGCCTCGGTGGGAGTATCCAGGAAACCGACGAGTCAGGTCGGGGCACCTTCATCCTGACCCAGATCTTTGACTATGTGGAGTGGAACGATTGTGGCAATCAGCTCTACCTCGGCAAATATATTCAGCCTCAACACTGCTGTGAACGCCATGCTCCCCTGATCTGCTAGAAAGCTTCAGGAATCTCCCCAGATCACCACCACAGCATAGTTATCGAGAAATTGATCCACCTGGTTCCGCTGACGCAAGGCCCAGGCATCTTCATTGGAGATCACCAGATCGTAGCCTAAGGTCTTGATGGCCTCGATCTGGAAAGGTCTCTCGCCGATCCGTTGCACAAGAGAGCGGGCCTGCTCCTCAGAGCTCACATAGGCGGCGGTGCCAGAGCTGGCCACCAGATAAGCATTCAGATCCTGATTGGCGCTGGGAGTGGTGTACACCTGATTGCCCTCGGGATCGAACAAGCGCATCGACATACTGGGCTGAAAGTCCAATCCCCGTGCATCCACGATCAGTCCAGTGGTCTCGGGGGCTCGTCGAGCGGAGACCGCCTCTGAGCGACCGATCCCGGATCCCGTTCCATTCGTGCCGGATCCTGGAGCCCCTGAGCCGGTGGATCCCTGTCCAGATGCGCCCTGCCCAGGCACAGATCCCTCCCCACCAAAGATCCCAGGCACACCTCCTGATCCGGACTCACCCCCTTGATCGGCCTGACCTGATCCGGAGCGACTGGTCCCCTGTCCAGCACCTGAGTTCTCTTCCTGGAGCCGTACATCCAACTGGAAGACTGGGGCGCTCTCTGAGAGGTGATCAGAGGGATCAGCATCTGGGTCTGAGTCCGTTGCATTGTTGGTTTGATCCACAGCAGGAGCCGTCCGAGTGAAGGTGGCTTGTGGATCCGTCTGTTGCACCGTTGGATCCGAGGCCGCAGGTGTTGGAGTTTCCTCTGGGGCAGCTGCAGAGGATCCTGATTCCGGCAACCGATAGATGGTCTGGGGCACAGGATCAGGAGCAGTAGGGGTCTGTGCCCCCAGCGGCAGTCCCCCCTCAACCTGAACCCAAAGGAAACCGATGAGACTGGCCAGCCAGATCCGTGGATTACCCATGTGTGGTCCTCACCTCAAACTTAGATACCCTGGATCCGATCCTACTGAGACCCAGAGGGCTGAGCATGGGATCCCACGCAGTCCCAAGACCCGATTCCCACAGCGACCCTTAGGGATGAGCGTCGGGGAAACATTGCCGTAGATCCGCCAAGACCTGCTCTGGCACCAGGTGATCCACCGGCCCCCCAAACCGAGCCACCTCCTTGACCAAACTGCTACTCAGAAAACTATGGTGACTGGAGGTCGCCAGAAAGATCGTCTCCAGCTCGGGGGCCAGCATCTTGTTGGTGTGGGCCATCTGTAGCTCCACATCGAAGTCCGACAGCACCCGCAGGCCTCGGATCAACACCTGGGCTTGATGACAACGGGCGTAGGTGATGGTCAACCCCATAAAGGCGTCCACCTTGATATTAGGTAGGTGATGAGTGGCCTGAGTGATCTGTTGTAGACGCTGCTCTGGGGTAAAGAGGGGGGTTTTGCTGGGGTTTTTGAGCACCGCGACGATCACCTGATCGAAGAGACGACACGACCGCTCGATGATGTCGAGATGACCGTAGGTGATCGGATCAAAGCTGCCGGGGTACAGGGCGATCATGGGGAACTCCCACCGGGGAACTGCTCCCAGAGTAGCCGCAGACGGTCTCCCGCAGCTCCTCTGTCCCTGATCCGCCCCCTAATTTCCTCCTCTACCTCAGTACACTCGATCTAGGGATCTATCCACACCCACCCACATGGATGAGAGAGAGTAGGGGGATCGTGCCATGACCGGGGAAAGCCATCATCATCCCAACCGCCCAGCCGGTAGCCGCCGCTGGATCACCTGGATCAGCTTGGGCTTGGGGCTATGGCTAGGGATCAGTTTGCATCTGGGCCTCACCCCGCCTGCCGCCGCCCAACGGTGGGGCCAGATGGTGTTGCAGGGGTTGCAGATCATGCAGATGTCCAACCTGTCCCCGACTCAGGAAGTACAGCTGGGCCGCCAGATCGATCAACAGATCCTCGACCAATTCCAGCTCAGCTCCGATGCCAACCAGATCGCTCGAATCAACCAGATCGGCCAGGGGCTGGCTCAGGTTAGTGATCGCCCCAATCTGCCCTATACCTTCCGTGTGGTCCAGGATCCGAGCATCAATGCCTTCGCGACCCTAGGGGGATTCGTCTACATTACGACCACTGCGCTACGAGCTGCCGATTCCGCCGATCAGGTGGCCGCCGTCCTGGCCCATGAGATCGCCCACATCACGGAACAGCACGCACTGGAGCAGATGCAACGGGGACTGAGAGCCCAGGCTGGGGCTCAACTATTAGGACTGGAATCCAGCGATCTGGCCGCGCTCGTCTTTGAGTTAGGGGTGAACCGACCCCACAGTCGGGAGGATGAATATATCGCCGATGCCAAAGGGGTGCAACTCCTGCTTCGATCTGGCTATGACCCCACGGCCATGGCTCAATTTCTCACCAAACTCAATCAGGGGAGTTTCGTCCCAGAGCTGTTCAGTACCCACCCCCATATTCCTGATCGGATCGCTCGCCTGAATCAACTGGTGCCCTCCTCAGGAGCTTCTAACCCTGATCCCAGGCCATCCTCAGCCCGCACCGGAGTCCAGGTCATGCCCTTGCTGCCAGGGATCGGCTCTCCTTAGTCTGAGGGATGATCGGGAAGCTCGCTCCAGCCCCAGGGGCCTTCCTGCAGCTGTCCCACCGCCTCCTCCAGGATCTGATCTCGAAACTGGCTGGATAACAGGGAGATCTCGTAGCTGATCTCCATCAGTAGCTGAGGATCCAGATCCTGATCGAGGGCATGGGTCAGGGTTAGACTCTTCGTCTGGAGGTGATGGGCCAACTGCTGTAGGGATCGATGATGCACCATGGGCTTTGCCTGACCTTCTCGACTGGACTCGATCGGGATCTCTTGATCCCCCTCTCGGCTGTCTCCATCATCCTCAAGATCGGACCGACAGGCTCGGGTCTAAGTTATTGATCCTACTAGCAGGACCGATCCAGCCCTGCCTAGGTATTGTAGAAAACACGGACAGAGGAAATTCCTCCGAAAGGGTACCCATTTTGGCGAGTTTGCGGTAGCAGTGAAGGGTGAGACGGCATAATAGTCGTAGGCCAGCTGTGTTTAGGACTAACCTCCCATGCAGGGGAAACTTCAAGAGATCGACATTCGCAGCATTTTACAGCTGATCGAATTGGGACAGCGGACAGGGGAACTGTTCGTGGAGGCCAGCCCAGCGGATTACTGGTTTGTGTTCTTCCTCAATGGTCGGATCATCTACGCTTCCAGTACGGAGGGCAGCATCGCTCGCCTACGGGACTACCTGAGACGCTATAAGGCGGAGGCCGCCCTCGATCAGGTGCAGCTCCCCCCCAAAGCCGCTGTCAACGCACCAGAGTACACCCGCCTTTGGTCACTGCTCGAGAGTCACAAGGTCGCCCCCGCTCAGGGCAAACAGATTGTCATGGGCATGGTACGGGAGGTGTTGTTTGATCTGCTCAGCCTTCACCATGGCTCCTTTATCTTTGAGGCTGGCTCCCCCTTGGCCCCTCAGCTGACCACCTTTGAGGTCACGCCCCTATTGACCGAGATCATGACCCAGGTGCAGGAGTGGAAGAAGCTCCATCCCTACGTTCAGTCCCCGGAACAGGCCCCCACCATCGTCAACCCGGAGCCCCTGCGTAAGTCTCTGCCGGAGCCGGTGTTTCGAGCCTTACATCAATGGTCCGACGGCAAGACCACGGTGCGCCAGATGGGTCGATATTTGGGGCGCGACACGATGATGGTGGCCAAGGCCATGTATCCCTACATCCGCCAGGGATCGATCCAGCTCTCCGAGGCCCCCACCCTCAGCGATGGCCGTCCCAGCCGTGCTTCCACACACAACAGCGATCGACCCACCCACATCCTCTGCATCGATGACAGCATGGCCATCCAGAAGACGGTGGAGTTCATCCTGCAGAATGAGGGCTATCAGGTCACCACCATCGGCAACCCCCTCAAGGCCCTGGGACAGGTGTTTCTGCTCAACCCCGATATGATCCTCTGTGATGTGGCAATGCCGAAGCTGGATGGCTACGAGCTCTGCGCCATGTTGCGGAAATCCTCCGCCTTCCGCGAGACCCCCATGATCATGCTGACGGGTAAGGATGGTTTCACCGATCGGATCAAGGCCAGGATGGCGGGGGCCAATGAGTTCCTTAGCAAACCCTTCGCCGAGAAAGAGTTGCTCACCATCGTGGAGTCCTATGTGGGTCCTCCCCCAAGCCGTGGGGCTGCTCAACCCAGCTCCTCGGCGACGGCAGCCTCCTGAGCTGCTGTGCCTTCGAATGGAGATCGGTCGCCTATGATGAGGAGATGTGGCTGTAAAGGTCGAAATGAGAGCAAATTCATGTTTTCCAAGCTACAGTTGGGTAAAGCCGGGGTTTCACAGGGGAAAGTCATGTCGATGAGTCCTCAGGTCTACCCACTCGACATACTCAGAGGCTGCTGTCACAAGGAGGGGGCCAATGAGTAAGGTCCTGGTGGTTGACGATAACCGCACCTACTTGGAGATGATCACCAATGTCCTGGAGGCCAGTGGTCTGGAGGTGACGACAGCTCAGGATGGCCAGGAGGCGATCGAACAGATCCAGGGGCAGAAGCCTGATCTGGTGGTGCTGGATATCGTCATGCCCCGCATGAACGGCTACGAGGTCTGCCGGGAGTTGCGGTCTGATCCCCAGACCCAGGATCTGTTGATTGTGATGTGCTCCACTAAGGATCAGGAATTCGATATTCATTGGGCCAATAAGCAAGGGGCCGATGCCTATGTGACCAAGCCCTTTCAGCCCCAAGAATTGGTGGCGACGATCAAGCAATTGTTGAGGAGATGAGGCGGAGATGAGTAAGGTGCTGGTGGTCGAGGATAGTCCAGCTCAGCGGGAGATGATCACGGGGCTGTTGAAGGAGAGTGGCTTGGAGGTCTCCAGTGTCGGCGACGGCGTGGAGGCCCTGGAACATATCCAGGGGCAGATGCCAGACTTGGTGGTATTGGATATCGTCATGCCCCGCATGAATGGGTACGAGGTCTGTCGGCGGCTGAAGGCGGATCCCCATACCCAGAAGATGCCGATCGTGATGTGCTCGTCCAAGGGAGAGGAGTTCGACCGCTATTGGGGGATCCGACAGGGGGCCGATGCTTATATCGCCAAGCCCTTTCAGCCCCAGGAGTTGGTGGGCACGATCCGTCAGTTGTTGAGAGGGTAATCAGTGGGTCAAGGCTATGGTAGGTGATCTGTTTTTAACCGGTGAAGAAACTCAGGAGCTCCAGGAACTGGAGGCCCCTGAAGGTGAACTGTTCCTCAAGTTCAAGCTGGCAACGGGGTTGGAGTTGGCCCTGCCAGCGGTGGCGGTGGCGGAGGTGATGAGCATTGGACCCGAGAAGATCACACCGATGCCCAATGTCTCACCGCTGTTGCTGGGCACCCTCAACCTCAGGGGTGAGATCATCTGGGTGGCGGATCTGGGGCAGTTTCTGGGGGAGAGTCAGCCCCTCAACATCGACCGAGGGGAGCTCCCGGTGATCGCGGTGATGGAACCCCAGGATCTGTTATTGGGGCTGGCGGTGGATGCGGTGTTGGGTATGGAGTGGTTGAAGACGGAGACCACCTCTCTCAACCCCCATCTGCCGGAGATGATGGCTCCGTTTGTTCGAGGGGAGTGGGAGCGGCCCGAGGGGGAGGCCCTACCATTATTGGATCACGCCTCGATCCTGCGTTCCACTCGCTGGGCCGCCTAGGCGTTTGACCCAACCTTGAGGGGTGAGGAGTGGAGAAGGAGAGGGCACCGGCAACGCCCCAGATCAGTAGTCACAGCCTAGCGGCACAAGGGAGGATCCGACATGGTTTCGAGCACAGACTATCAAAGGGATTATCAGAAGGCGATCGCAGCGTACGCCAATGGCGATTATCTGCAGGCTGTGCAGCTGTTCAATCAGGTGGTGATCTCTCGGCCCGAGGATTCGGAGCTTAAGTTGTGGTTGGCCTCAGCCCAACAGCAGGCAGGACACCTATCCGAGGCCCGACAGGTGTATGAGGATGTGCTGGAAACCAGTGGCAATCCGGATCTGATGCAGGCGGCTCAGAATGGCTTGGAACAACTGCAGCAACTCTCCCCTGGGAACCAAGATGGCCACAACTCCCATGGGGCTATGGATGCTCCCGGTGCCCCGGCCACCTATGGAGAGCCCGCCCCGCCTCTGCAGATGGATGAAGAGGATCCCTTTGCAGATATGGATGGTTTGTTTGGGGACGAGGTCTTTGGCGCAGCCGGAGACAGTGAC
>CAYSEO010000117.1:5023-12221 GCA_964429885.1 uncultured bacterium | reverse complement strand
CCTGACCCTGATTGTAATGTAAGTAGATCAGCAAAAACGTTTATACAGTCTATATGGTGCGTGTCAAAGCAATTTTGCCGATCTACTTAAAACTAAATTTTGCTCGATTCGATTCATCCGACTCAGTTAACCCAGTATGACTGTCTTTGACCAAGCCCAAGATCACGTGCGGGAAAGGCTCCAACAGATCGCTGCTGGTCTCGGAGCCTCCGGCCAAGTGCTGACCCAGGCCCTGCAAGATCTCCCTACAACTGCCCAAGCGCTAGCTCAGGAGCTACCCCAGGTGACGGAGCGGATCCGCAGAGCAGGGTTACGGATCGGGGAGCCGCCCCACACGGACGCTGATCTCATGGCCCTGTTTGATCAGATCCCAGGCCCGGCCAAGTTGGGGATCGATGAGGCCCAGATCTATCAATTCCTCTCCGATAAACACGCCAGCCACATCCTGTCTCGGAAAAATGGCGGCAGCTCCAGAGCCGATAACCTTGTCTGGGAGCTGGGGATCTGGAATATGGCCCGTGGATCTCGCAACATGACTCCAGCGGAGCAACTGGTGATCCGGGTCTACAATGCCGTGGATGTCCTGTGCGCCAACTCTGCCACCCTGGCTCGACTGGGGTTGACCTCCCTAGGGATCTCTGTGATCACCCAGACCTGTGTGACGGCGATCGCCTACGCTCTGGATCTGCAACGAGGTGAGATCACCGTTGAGGAGTTTCGCGATCGGGTCCTACAAGCCGCCCGAGATGCCGGGATCGCCACAGCGATCTTCTTTCCGATCTTGATTGCCGTGATCGCCCTATTGCCTGAGCTCACAGTTCTATTGACCTTGCCCTCAGTTGTGCTCGGTTTCAATGCCTTACTGGGACTGAGCATCGCGGCACCGATCATCCAGTCGGTCATGCGTCACCTTGAGGCAGATGGGTTCGGTGAGGAGGCTGCCGCCGATTACCGATCCTTATTCAGGACTGGTTCTACCCCAGAAAAGGCCCCTGGATGATTCCCCGGTTTGGGTCTGGCTGACCCATGGGCATACCGTGTAACAACTGACGCCGATCCCCAAGGAACTTGTTACGATATCACCTTAGGCCCTGTTGAGCTTGAGGATCTCTCATGAGCCTTCCCCGTGTGCCCCGTGCCCGTCCCCGCCCAAAGCTGCGGGCCATTCCCAGACGTAAAACCGAGGCGGCTGTCTATGCCGAGATCCAGCAGTTGACGGTGGAGAAACAACGCCTGCAGCAGGAGCTGATCGCCATCCATGAGCGGCGGGCTCAGATCGAGACGCGTCTGCAGGAGATCGATCAGAGTGTCGCCAACCTGCGGGATACCGCCGATCACTATGCCGAGACCGCCGAGATCGCTGCCAGTGGATCCCCTCCACCCACCATCCCTCCCCCTGCCTCCTTTCAGCCCCTGACCATCGACTACTAACTCACCCTCTCCCCTCCCTGCCATGGCCGAGCTGAATCAATTCTTCCAAGGCATCGAACAGCTGATCGAGCTGGCCCAACAGCTGGAGGAGAAGAAACAAAACGGTGAGATCCAGACGGATGTCCACTTCCAAAGCCGATCCATGGGGAGCTCCATCCCCCGCAGTGGCTCGATCCCACGACGACAAGCTGGGGCCAGAACAGCCACTGGGGGACAAGAGGATTCCTGGAGTACAGAGCCCCAAGTCAACCGATCGGCCAACCCCTCTCCTCAGCAACCCGCTGCTGATCCGCCCTCGGAGCCTGCCCCCTCTCGCTCTCCTTCTCTACAGGATGTGGGGGGATTGGGAGAAGCTCTGCAGATCCTACGGGAACAGGTGGAGTTGCCCCTGAAGCGACCGGATCTGTTAACCAAGCTGGGACTGGAGCCCCCCCGAGGAGTGCTACTGGTGGGACCGCCAGGAACAGGTAAGACTCTCACGGCCCGTGCTCTAGCAGAAAGCCTACAGGTCAACTACATCGCCATCGTTGGCCCCGAGATCATTGGCAAGTTCTATGGTGAGGCGGAGTCCCGACTACGGCAAGTGTTCGAGAAGGCGAGCCGCTCCGCCCCTTGTCTGATCTTTATCGACGAGATCGATGCCTTGGTGCCCCACCGATCCACCGTTGAGGGTGAGGTGGAGAAACGGCTGGTGGCTCAGCTGTTGGGGTTGATGGATGGCTTTGCCCCGCAATCTGGGGTGATCGTGTTGGCCGCGACTAATCGACCAGATGCCATCGATCCTGCCCTCCGCCGTCCGGGGCGATTTGATCGAGAGGTGGTCTTCAAGGTACCCGATCGTCAAGGTCGCCGGGAGATCCTAACCATCCACACCCGTGATATGCCCCTCTCCCCTCAGGTCAGCCTGGATCAGTTGGCGGATCAAACCCTGGGTTTTGTGGGGGCGGATCTGAAGGGTCTCTGTCAGGCAGCAGCCTTTGCAGCCCTCCGGCGGCAGGTGCCCGATCTGTCCACGATCCCAGAGAGCTTAACGGTGGATCCAGCAGACTTTCAGATCGCCCTGCAACAGATCAAGCCTGCGGTCTTACGGTCTGTGGAGATCGAGTCCCCTCAAGTGAGCTGGGAGATGATCGGGGGTCTCTCCTCCGTTAAACAGATTCTGCAGGAGGCGGTGGAAGGGGCTTTACTCCATCCGGAACTTTACGAACATACTCAGGCCCAGGCGCCCCGTGGGGTGCTGCTCACTGGCCCGCCGGGTACGGGCAAGACCTTATTGGCCAAGGCGGTTGCTGCCCAGGCTCAAGCCAACTTCATCGCTGTCTCGGGTCCAGAACTCCTGAGTAAATGGGTCGGATCCTCGGAACAAGCGGTGCGGGAGCTGTTCGCTAAGGCGCGCCAATGTGCCCCCTGTGTGATCTTCATCGACGAGATCGATACCCTGGCCCCAGCCCGTGGTAGCTATAGCGGCGACAGTGGGGTCAGCGATCGGGTCCTGGGCCAACTCCTGTCTGATCTGGATGGAGTCCGACCAGCCCAGGGAGTGCTGTTGATCGCCGCCACCAACCGCAAAGCCAGTCTGGATCCGGCCCTCACCCGCGCTGGACGACTGGAGCTACATCTGTCTGTGGATCTACCGGATCTGTCCGCCCGACGGGAGGTTCTCCAGGTGCATAACCGCTCTCGTCCTCTAGCTGCCGATGTGGATCTAGATCATTGGGCGACCCAAACCGAGGCATGGAGTGGAGCCGATCTGGCCCTCCTCAGCAATCGCGCTGCCATCGCCGCCATCCGCCGCCATCGCGCCGCCGGTCAACCTGTGGATCCCAAACAACTCCGGATCCAGTCCCAGGACTTTCAGACCGCCTTCACGGAACTGCAGCAACAGCGCTAGCCCACCCACCCCCAGGATCTCCCTATGGTTTGGCAACTGCTCACCTGGCCTGCCCAAAGCCTGCTCTGGATCGCCAGCCAGATCCAGGAACGGGCCGAGGCCCAATTGGATCAGAAACAGAACCTGCAAAAGGAGCTCACCGCCCTGCAGATCCAGCTCGATCTAGGGGACATTGACGAGGAGACCTATGCCCAACGGGAGGAGGAGATCCTGATAGCTCTAGAGGAATTGGCCCAGCAGGAGGCAGAGACCGAGGCGGCGGCGGCGGCGGAGACCACCATCTTTGAGGAGGAACAGGAGGGAACGCTGACTGAGGATCCCTGATAACGGTACACTTCTAAGGATAGATAGCTCCGGCAGGAGTCGATGAAAGAGACACTCATTTTGCGCGATGAACAGGATCAGGTCTTGACCTGCGAGATCCTAAAGCAGGTGATGCTCGACGACATGACCTACGCCCTGATCACCCCTGTCGAGGTCATGATCGAGCTGTTGTCCTGGGAGGAAGAGGAAAGCGAGGCCAACCATGTCGAGGATCCCGCCATCGATGGCACCTTGGAGGAACTGGAGCCCCAGGAGCTAGAGGCGGTCTTACCCACCGCACGGGCCGTATTGGCGGAGCTCAATCTCAACCTGAATTTCTCTGCCTTTGAGCTGATGACAGTGGCAGGCGAGATCCCCGCTCCCGAGGAGGAGGACGTGATCGAGATCGCCAAGGAGGAGGACGTGGAGGAGTACCAGCTGCTGGCCACCTTCTATCATGAGCAGAAGCAATATGGCGTCTTCGTGCCCCTCGATCCTCTGTTACTGTTCGCTGCCCAACCGGAGGATAGCGAGCCCTATCTGCTCACCCCCGACTATCCCGAGACCTTGTTCGATCGATTGCAGGATAAATTACTTGATTTAGCGGAATGAATCTTTAACATTGATCCCGCAACTTTGCCCAGCACCTCTACTCATTAGGCAGGGGATCTCCTACAATTCAAGAGTAGGTAATTTTGCCACGAGGTCAGATCATGGGCAATACATATCATTCTACCGAGCTCCTTTCCGACCGAGAACTGCAGGTGATCGAACTGATCGCAGCGGGACTCACCAACCAGGACATCGCGGAGCGACTGGAGATCAGCAAGCGCACCGTAGACAACCACATCAGCAATATCCTCAGCAAAACCCGCACTAGCAACCGGGTCGCTCTGGTGCGGTGGGCGCTGCGCTGGGGTAAGGTCTGCCTGGAGGAGGTGAATTGTTGCCCGCTACCGGCTCGTCTGACTCGCAGCGTTTAATCGATCCAAGTTCATGATCTAAGCGATCGATGCTTCTCCCTCTGGAGCTGGGGTTATCGATATACGATTCGGGATCGGCTTAACCATACTAAACATTATCGTTACTGTTCTTCGTTTTTTGATCTCAAGATAAACGACAGATGGTGCTCAAGGGTGGCCGCAACATAGCGTAATATCAAGCTGGGGATAGTCAAGGATCTAAGCATGGATCAGGGGATGGCAGATCGGTTTGCAGTTCGTTATGACGGGATGCCACTGGCTGTATATCGAGAGATCGCGGCTCATCTGCAGTGCATCTCTGGGGTGGAGGTGGAGCTGGAGTGGAATTCCTCAACCCTCTTTCGCTATACGGACAGCCAGATCGGGGCTTTATGGGTGCAACTGGCGGAGCAGACGGATCCGGAACAGGTGAGGCGGGTGTTGGATCACTATGGATCGTGGCAACGAGGACAGGAGATCCAGAGTTAGTCCACGATGGCTGAATAAGTCCACATCTTTGTCACAACGACTCGCTGTCCCTGTTCAGCTACCTCTAGGATTTGCGCGTCAGTTATCCTGTTGCCATCAAGAAGCTCAAGCGTATGAGTTGCCTGATGCGTAGGGTCTAGTGGTCACCCTGCTCGATCTGGTTTGCGAGTACTCGAAGGGCCAGAGTCCTAAACTGTGTCATAGCTTGATCCTTGATATTGATAACAGGGTAAAACAGATTGACATACCATCGATCTATGGCTAGAGCAATACTTACTATTGGGCAAACTAACTAGGTCAGTCTCAGGGAAGCAGGTTTCAGCCATTCATACTCCATGCTGGGTAAGCAGTCCTGCCTTGATAGTGGACAGTCAACTCTATCCTTTTCTATTCTATAGCTTTCTATCGGCCTTGGATACCTGATTCTGATAATCGGATAGGTGTTTTGCTTCAAAAGAAGGTGGAAAAGATCTTGTCTCAGTCCAGATCAATATGAGTTCTACAAAGATCGAGATTCCTGCTAATACATATGGCAATGTATTCGGATAACTCGCAGTTCTCCCTCCAATTGCCAAGGCCCCAAAAATCAACAGAACGATTAATGAATGAGGAAAAAGTAAGATGGTCTGACGATTTACTATCTTAATCTTGGAGGTCCTGGTGTGAGTTCTTTCTTTACCCAATACTGCATCTAGGAAGCCAATCAAGAAAAATGGCCACTTTGCAACTTGTAAAATCGCAGCACGCCAATGAATCCCCCATTCCTTGACAGGGTTTAGAAAGAAGCGCTGCTTGTAGAAATTGACAAGGAGGAGGACAAGGCCAAGTCCAGTAGATTCAGCTACTGTGTTCCAACTCACAAAGGAGGGAAGAATGCCGGTGGAGAGAATGAAAACCAACAAACAAGTCGAAAATAATGTTTCAAGTCCCTGCAAATAGTATAGGCCATGAAGTAAAGCAACAGCTTTATCAATAAGTGGTAGATGCCCAACAAGTCTGGGATAAGCTCTTAACTTAATATCAATAACTGAGCGAGCCCAGCGAAATTGTTGCTTGATGTAACCGTTCCAGTCTACAGGAGTTAGTCCTACTGCAAGAATTTTGGGCACATAAATACCTTTCCACCCCTTAGCTCGGTAGAGAAGAGTAATGAGGGTATCATCTGCGTCATGAACAGGGAAACCACCAACCTCCCTCAGCGCTATCATTTTCTGCGCAGTGTGACATCCCGTAACAACAGGATGCCCTAAGCCATGGTAAGCCATTTGAGTTACGGAGTAGAATGCGTAGGTTTCTTCAGCTGCGCCGCGGGCAATAAAGCTAGCAGGTTGGTTATAATAAACCTGAGCTGCCTGAACAAAACCGACAGTAGGGTTCTTGAAGTAGCCTAGAACATGAAGGAGAAAATCTTTGTGAGGAACGTGATCAGGGTCGAAATTAACAAGGATGTCGTAGTTGTCAAACCCGATCTCATATAGCCATGAATTATAGTTTCCAGATTTCGACCTGCGCTTGAATGTTCCTCTTTCAGCTTGATATCTTGACATATTTAAACGACTAAAATGGTGTGCACCGAGACGAGTGCAGAGAGATATTGCTTCAGGGGAATTACCCTCATCTAACAACCAAGTTTCGTGGGGATATTTCAATTCAATTAAGGCTTTGAGAGTTTCCTCCAGCATTTCGATCGATTCTAAGCCAGGTACAAAAGTTGTGACAACTGCAACTCTTAGTCCGGGTTCTGCAGTAGCTGGTTTTGGTCTCTTCATTAATAAAAGAGCGAACCAAAGCATTTGATTAAGTCCTAGATAACGCAAAATCAAAACAGTTCCGACAGCATACCATAGTAGGCTAGTCTCGCTCTCTTTAAGAGATAACCAATAGTGACAAAAACGAGCAATTGCTGCCCAACTAATTATTGTCAGCATAGTAAATATAATGTAGTCCCATTTAACGAGGACAGCCTCATTTTCTATCTTGTGATTCTTGTTGATAGAGAGAGAAGACGACATGTTTCCTTTCCTCTAAGTAAGATGCTTTCAAGGGATGTAAGGCCTAACGGTGTGGGTTACCGGTTTGCAAGGTGAATTTTGGGATAAGCATAGCACGTTGGTTTACCGTT
>CAYSEO010000117.1:0-4923 GCA_964429885.1 uncultured bacterium | reverse complement strand
AGGTGAGCGAGGCCCTCCTGCATGGAGCAATCCTGCCGAGGCTGGATCAGTTCAGATCTCAGGCCGTAGGACCTATCCATACAGCGATCGACAACCTGACGTCAGACGAGTGCTCCTTCTATCGCTTATCCTGACGGAAGCATCAGCTCACGAGTCATTCCCGATCACCGTCTCTGCGCCTCAGTGCGCTAAAAGGATCGCTCGACGAGATCGGAGTTTCTGGTTAACCTAGTGCCAGACTCCATCCCTAGCGTCAGCCATGGCTTTTGTCCCCCTCCACCTCCACAGTGAGTACAGTCTCCTCGATGGCGCCAGCAAGCTACCCAAGCTGATCGACCAGGCGGCAGAGATGGGCATGCCGGGGGTGGCTCTCACCGATCATGGGGTGATGTATGGGGCACTGGAGCTGATCAACCTCTGTCGGGGGAAAGGGCTCAAGCCCATCGTCGGCAATGAGATGTATGTGATCAATGGGGATATTCGCGACAAACAGAAACGCTTCCCCCGTTACCACCAAGTGGTATTAGCCAAAGACACTCAGGGCTATCGCAATCTGGTCAAGCTGACGACGGTGTCTCATCTGGAGGGTGTTCAGGGCAAAGGGATCTTCTCCCGTCCCTGCATCAACAAAGAACTCCTCCTGCAATACAAACAGGGATTGATCGTCACCTCGGGATGTTTGGCCGGGGAGGTACCCCAGGCGATCATGCAACGCCGACCTGAGATCGCCCGACAGGTGGCGGCGTGGTATCAGGAGCGGTTTGGTAAGGATTACTATCTGGAACTGCAAGATCATGGTTCCAAAGAGGATCGGTTCGTCAATGTACAGCTGGTGCAGATCGCGCGGGAGCTGGGGATCAAGCTGATCATTACCAATGACAGTCACTTTGTCTCCTGTTTGGATGTGGAAGCCCATGATGCCCTGTTATGTATTCAGACAGGCAAGAACATTACAGAGGAGAATCGGCTGCGCTATAGCGGTACAGAATATCTCAAGAGTCCGGAGGAGATGCGACGGCTCTGTCGAGATCACCTGGAAGACGATGTGATCGATGAGGCGATCGCCAACACCTTGGAGGTGCATGAGAAGATCCAGAGCTATGATCTCTTTGGGGAATCTCGGATCCCGGACTTTCAGGCTCCTGAGGGCCATACCCATGACTCCTACCTGACTGAATTGGCCTGGGAAGGGCTGTTAGAACGTCAACAACTTCAGAGCCGCGATCAGATCTCGGAAGACTATCAACACCGGATGCTACGGGAGCTGGACATCATTCAGCAAAAGGGATTCTCCAGCTACTTCCTGGTGGTCTGGGACTATATCAAAGAAGCTCGTGCCAAAAAGATTCCCGTGGGTCCTGGACGAGGATCTGCGGCAGGATCCTTGGTGGCTTATGCGCTGCGGATCACCAATATCGATCCAGTCCACTATGGCTTACTCTTCGAGCGATTCCTCAATCCAGAACGTAAGTCTATGCCGGATATCGATACAGATTTCTGTCCGGAACGGCGGGAGGAATTGATCGATTATGTGGCCGATAAATACGGCAAGGATCGGGTAGCACAGATCATCACATTCAACCGCATGACCTCCAAGGCAATCCTCAAGGATGTGGCACGGGTGTTGGAGATCCCCTACAGTGAGGCGGATAAGATGGCCAAGCTGATCCCGGTCTCCCGAGGCAAGCCCGCCAAATTGAAAGAGATGATTGGGGAGAAGACTCCGGCCCCCGAGTTCAAGGAAAAATACGAAAGTGACTTGGCCACCCATCGCTGGATCGATCTGGCTTTAGAGCTGGAAGGCACCAACAAAACTTTCGGGGTACACGCAGCTGGAGTGGTGATCGCCAAGGATCCTCTGGATGAGATCGTGCCTCTACAGCGCAACAATGAGGGTCAAGTGATCACGCAATACTCCATGGAAGATGTGGAATCGTTGGGTCTCCTCAAGATGGACTTTCTGGGGTTACGTAACCTGACTCAGATCCAGAGGGCTGTGGATCTAGTGGAACAGAATAGGGGTGAAAAGATCAACCTGGATGATCTTCCTCTCAATGATAGAAAGACCTATGAGTTACTTGCCAAAGGTCAACTAGAGGGGATCTTTCAGCTGGAATCCTCCGGTATGAAGCAGGTGGTACGGGATCTGAAACCCTCTAACTTAGAGGACATCTCTTCAGTTCTAGCCCTCTATCGACCGGGACCTTTGGATACTGGCATGATCCCAGATTTTATTGATCGCAAACACGGACGCAAAGAGGTCACCTATGCCCATAAGATCCTAGAGCCGATCCTCAAGGACACCTATGGCACGATCCTTTATCAGGAACAGATCATGCGGATCGCGCAGGATATGGCGGGGTACAGTTTGGGTCAGGCGGATCTGCTGCGGCGAGCCATGGGTAAGAAGAAGGTGGCGGAGATGGAAAAACATCGGGAGATCTTTATCGATGGGGCCAAAGAACGTGGAGTGGAACCCAAGATCGCTGAAACTTTGTTTGAACAAATGGTTGCATTCGCGGAGTATTGTTTCAATAAATCTCATTCGACGGCTTATGGATTTGTTACATTTCAAACGGCTTATCTAAAGGCGAACTATCCGACGGAATACATGGCTGCCCTACTCTCCTCCGTGGGCGCCGACCATGACAAACTGCAACGCTACATCGCCTATTGTCTGCTTAACACGATCAAGGTACAGCCCCCAGATATCAACCGCTCCGGTATGGACTTTACCCCCCTTAAAACAGGACAGATCGTCTTTGGTCTCGGTGCTGTTAAGAATATCGGAGATGCCGCGATCGAGAATATTCTAGAGGTTAGAGATCAAGGGGGCATGTTCCAATCCCTGGCGGACTTCTGTGAGCGAGTCGATCTACACAAGGTCAACCGACGCGGGATCGAGGCTTTGATCTATGCCGGAGCCTTCGACAAGATCAATCCTAATCGAGGTCAGCTGATGGCCGATCTAGAGCCTGTTCTGGCTTGGTCCGCCGATCGAGCCAAAGCGAAAGCGATCGGTCAAACCAATCTGTTTGATCTAATGTCAGGGGGATCTGCAGCAACGGCAGCCCCCACCCAAACCTATGCGGATGCGCCTCATGGTGCCCCTACAGAAGACTTCTCTCCCCAAGAGAAACTGAAAATGGAGAAGGAGCTGTTAGGATTTTATGTTTCCGATCATCCTCTCAAAGACATCCAGCAACAGGCCCGCTTGTTGGCTCCAGTCAAGATCGGACGTCTCAATGAATGTTCTCCTGATGTGCCTGTTAACTTGATCGTGTTGATCAATTCCATCAAGAATGTTACGACTAAAAAAGGTGATCGAATGGCGATCCTCTCCCTAGAAGATATGACTGGAACTTGTGAGGGTGTCGTCTTTCCGAAGACTTTTGATCGCATCAAAGATCAGTTAGAGGTGGATCAGCGATTGATGGTCTGGGCTAAGGTGGATTTCCGAGATGAACAGACCCAATTGATCATCAATGAGGCAGAACCGATCGATGCGGTGCAATTGGTGCAGGTACAGTTACCCGCCGAGGAGGCTGGGGATATCCAGTTTTGCCATAGCTTCTCCGAGGTGTTGAGGCGAGAGCGAGGGGAACAGGAGGAGGGTCGGATCCCGGTGATCGCGCGGGTTTCCTTGGCGGAGCAGCATCGATGTGTGCGGTTGGGACCTCAGTTTCGGGTCAAGAGTGCTGAGGGGGCGGTGTCGGCACTGCAGGCAGCTGGGTTTAGGGCTGAGGTGATCTCATTAGTGTCTGCTTAGGCTGATCTTGCCTTACCTATGCTTGGACCTAACTCTGTGATCGACAACGACTCGTCTCAATCCATTTTAGTGAGGCTTCCTTTGTGCAGTAGGTATGGTGTTGGGTGCGAAGGATAGCCTGCACTTGATCGAGGAGCTGCTGAGGCTTCGGGGTAGGCTGAATAAGATCCGAAATTGTGAGTGTACGGGGGTAAATGCAGGCGTAATACTGGGATCAGAAGGTAGTCTAGGGCTTGCCCGGACTAGGATGCAGGAGTCTGAGATAAGGAACGTATACTGACAAGGTGCTGGACTTGACCTGGAGGATCTGGGGAGGGTATTATATAGAAGTCAAAATAGGTAGAGATCGGGAGTCAACCTATGCAAGCGATCCTGTTGAGCAGTGAAGAAGTTGCGAAACGCGCTTATCAAATCTACGAGAGTGGGATTCGCCAAAAGGTCGAGACAGAGGAAAATATTGGCAAAATGGTCATCATCAATGTTGAGACCGGTGACTATGAGGTCGATGAGATGGGGCTACAAGCAGCTAAAAACCTCCAGGCAAAATCTCCGTATGCACGACTCTTTGGCATCCGCATCGGCTATAATGTAGCCGCTTCTTTCGGCGGTGTGATGGAGCGGGTGAGCAGTGATTTCCGGTATTGTGGCTGACAGACATGCGATTGTCTCTCTGACATTTCTCTTGGTGAATGGCGCAAGCTTCCCGATCGAGTTTGTCATCGATACGGGCTTTACGGATCACCTTTGCCTGCCGCCAGAGGCAGTAAATTTGCTCGGACTCCCGTTTTTATACAATTTGCTTGCGAACTTGGCAGACAGTAGTTCAGTTTTTTTGCCCGTCCATCAGGCGACGATCTTTTGGGATGGAGCGGAGCGAGATGTTCGTGTATTTGCCACAGGGCGACGACCATTAATTGGGACTGCCCTGCTTGATGAGCAAGAGTTAGTCATTCAGTTTACAGAGGGTGGATTGGTAACGATCGATGAGTTGTAGAGGTTGGTCGGTGGGTAGCAACGCAGGCTAACAAGTCGATGAAGCGGACGGACGAAAGATCCTGGTTGTGATGCAAAGGTTATCTGCCGCCGCTTATCTTAGTCGTTAGGGATCTGAGCGGAGCGGGCGGCTTGGCGGATGGCTCGTTGCAGAGTGCTCT
>CAYSEO010000116.1:0-12309 GCA_964429885.1 uncultured bacterium | reverse complement strand
ACATTGGGCATATACCGTGTGACTCCAATCACCGTCTGATACATCTGCTGTAGGGGCAGCAAAAATCGACGCGGGATCGCTTCCAGCAACAAACCCCGAATCATAAAATCAGAGTTACGCAGTTCCGCCGCATTAAAAAAGATCGACTCTCGCCATAAAGCCTCATCCTCCTCTCGAGCGGCGATCGGCTTCAGGTTATCGATCACATAGGGCACCACCGTCTCCATAAAGGCATCGGTAAGCTGCTGGATCGGCAGTAGCTGATAGAGACTCCGCAAGGTTGTGCCCCGGAAATCTTCCAGAGAGATCATCCCCTTGACCATGCCGATGCGGCCCGTTTGGGATTGGAACTTATAGATGATCTCAGTAGCGGAACCTGGGGAATAGATCTGAGTGCCAGTCAGCTCAGGAGACACCTGGAGGGGGCGGAGGAGTTTACTGGTCTCATGCAGGCTGAAGCAGGTCCAAGCGGATTGGGTCAGCACTAGCTTACCCAGGGCCGCACAGATGTGACGATCGGACATTTCCACGAGGGAAACCTCTCGCCCGACCGCCTGAGTGGGCTTGCGCAGATGCTCTGGGAGCTGGGTCCTAGAGGGTCTGAGATGGTTGGGGATGTCGACGTTGACACCAAATGGGGTCATAGGGCTGATCCTCTCCAGCCGAGCAGAGTGCCTGTGACTTTAGCTCCATATATACTCTAACGAACCGTCCCTTTTTATACACTCGGGATTCTGCGGAACTGGCTGCGCCAAAATACCGATCCTTCTCCGTTGTTTCCCGGATAGGCTCTCCAGACCCCCCATATCTAGTAGTCAAGACCTCAGATCTGGCGGATCTCTTGCTACAGTGCAGAGGAGTCTCCCAGCCTGTCAGCTCTCTATCTACCATGTCCTCCCCTCCACAGCCTTTAGCCACCGTCACCCAAGGATCGCTGAGTCAGGGGTTAGAGGCCCGTCTTAATCCAGGGGTCTCGATCGAGGATCTGCGGGTGGGCAAGTTTATGGTGGTGCAGGGACAGCGCAGTCGCTTCTTTGGTCTGCTGACGGATGTTGCTTTAGGCACTTCCAGTCCCAGGATCCTGATGAATCCGCCTCGACCTGAGGAGCAGTTATTGGCGGAGGTGTTGTCGGGAACAGGGACGTTTGGGGTGATCAGTCTGACGCCGATGTTGATGCTGACTCCTCGTCAGTCGGATCCAGAACCGGAGTATGGGTTTCTGAATGGCTCGGAGGCGGATCCGTTACCGGAGATGGAGTTGTTGCCGGTCAAGACGGTGCCAGCCCACTTCTCCCAGGTCTATGAGGCGCGGGAGCTGGATTTTCGAGCGGTGTTTGGTTGGGAGGATGATCCCCACAAGCGTAATTTCTCCATTGGGCAACCGATCGATATGGGGGTGCCGGTGTGTCTGGATCTGGATCGGTTGGTGGAGCGCAGTAATGGCATCTTTGGTAAGTCGGGGACAGGGAAATCCTTTCTGGCCCGGCTGTTGTTATCGGGGGTGATCCGCAAGCAGGCGGCGGTGAATCTGATCTTTGATATGCACTCGGAATATGGTTGGGAGGCAACCACGGAGGGACGGCAGCATCACATGGTCAAGGGGCTACGACAGCTGTTCCCTGGCCAGATCCAGATCTATACCTTGGATCCAGAGTCCACCAAACGGCGGGGGGTGCGGGATGCTCAGGAGCTATATATCAGCTACAACCAGATCGAGATCGAGGATCTGGCTCTTCTGGGTCAGGAGCTGAATCTCTCGGAAGCCAGCTTAGAGAACGCGATCATCCTGCGTAACGAATTTGGCCGGGATTGGATCGCTCGCCTGCTGACGATGTCCAACACCGAGATCCAGGAGTTTTGTGAGGAGCGCTTGGGCAATAAGGCCTCGATCATGGCTCTACAGCGGAAGCTGACCCGTTTGGACGATCTTAAATACATGCGCAATAGCCTACCCCATAATTACATTGGCCAGATCGTGGAGGCTTTGGATGCGGGCAAGCATGTGGTGATCGAGTTCGGATCCCAGTCCAATCTGCTGTCCTATATGTTGGCTACCAATGTGATCACCCGACGGATCCATCAGACTTATGTGCATCGGGTAGAACAGTATTTACAAACCAAAAATCCCTTGGACAAGCCCCGGCAGTTGATGATCACCATCGAGGAGGCCCATCGGTTTCTGGATCCTCGCACGGCCAAGCAGACGATCTTTGGCACGATCGCGCGGGAGATGCGCAAATATTTTGTGACGTTATTGGTGGTGGATCAGCGGCCATCAGGGATCGATAGTGAGGTGATGTCCCAGTTGGGTACCCGGATCACGGCTTTGCTGAATGATGATAAGGATATTGAGGCGGTGTTTACGGGGGTGGCGGGCAGTCAGAATCTGAAGACGGTGTTGGCGAAGTTAGAGTCTAAGCAACAGGCGTTGATCTTAGGTCATGCAGTGCCGATGCCGGTGGTGGTGCAGACGCGGGCTTACGATGAACGGTTCTATGCCGAGATCGGGGATCTGGATTGGTCTCGGGCCTCCGATGCGGAGGTGTTGGCGGCGGCGGATCAGGCTCGGGCTGAGTTGGGGTGGTGATTCTCTGCAGGGATCAAAAGTCGGATCTTCGTCGCAATGCCATCCTTTCCTTTCTTTGGCGAAGGAGTTCCGCATCCATCATCAGAATCATCTCATCCAGTGACAAGATCAGTTGATCAAGTTGTCTCCTGCACTCACGCAGACCCTCAACCTCTCGTTGACGAACCTCCGCACTGGGAATTTTAGGATGTTGCTCTGTCATAGCTTCCAGTTCCCCATGGACTGCTTCACAAATTCTAGATGTTGGCGGCAGTGGAGCAGGCACAGCCTGGGCTGGGATGAAATCCTTTTTTGAAAGAAAAAGAAAGAGCCCGACTTCACTGAGAGTCGGACCCTGTTCATTGATCGATTCAGCCTTAGGAAGGACTAAACCTTATCTAAGCCAGCTTCGGGGTCGTGGAGGTCTTCTCCGGGATCGTCGTGTACTCAGCCACGATCGCTCGGAACTCCTCCCCATCCAAAGTCTCCCGCTCCACCAGGGTATCCGCCAGCCGATCCAGCAGCTCCCGATGCTCCATTAACATCTCCTTGGCCTGCTGGTAGCAGCGATCCAGGATCTCGCGTACCTGCCGATCGATCTGGGAAGCGATGTCCTCAGAGTAATCATTGCGGTTCATCAGGCCCGCCCCCAAGAACACCTCGCTGTTGGGAGAGTCCAACATCAGCGGCCCCAACTCGGACATACCGAAGCGGGTCACCATCTGCCGTACCATCTGGGTGTTCTGTTGCAGATCGTTGCTGGCCCCCGTAGTAGTCTCGCCGTAGCCAAACACGATCTCCTCCGAGGCCCGACCGCCATAGCCCACGACCACCCGATCCAGTAGCCAAGCCCGACTATAAAGACCACTGTCGATCTGTTCCTCATTGGGCAATTGCTGGGCAAAGCCACCAGCCCCACTGGAGCGGGGAATGATCGTCACCTTGTTAAGGGGATCAGCGTTGGGCAACAGGGTCATCAGCAGGGCATGACCGGACTCGTGATAGGCGATCAGCCGCTTACTCTTGCCATCCAATAGGGGAGGCTTAGTCAGGCCGATGGTGATCCGATCAATGGCATCGTCGATATCCAGATTGGTGATGGCCATACGTTGCCGCCGGGCCGCCAAAATCGCCGCCTCGTTGAGCAGGTTAGCCAGATCAGCCCCCGCAAATCCCGGAGTCCGACGGGCGATGGCCTCCAGATTGACCTCATCTGCCAGTTTCTTATCCCGAGCATGGACCCGCAGGATCTCGTGCCGACCCTTAAAGCTAGGCCGATCAACCCCAACCTGCCGATCGAAGCGACCAGGGCGCAGTAGGGCTGCATCCAGCACATCCGGACGGTTGGTAGCCGCGATGATGATGATGCCCGTGTTGCCCTCGAAGCCATCCATCTCCGTCAGCAGCTGATTGAGGGTCTGCTCCCGCTCGTCGTTGCCGCCGCCGATGCCAGCCCCCCGTTGCCGACCGACCGCATCGATCTCATCAATGAAGATGATACAAGGAGCATTCTCCTTAGCCTTCTTGAACAGATCCCGGACGCGGGAGGCACCCACACCCACAAACATCTCCACAAACTCAGAACCTGAGATAGAGAAGAAAGGCACCCCAGCCTCACCCGCGATCGCTTTGGCCAGCAGAGTCTTACCCGTGCCAGGAGGTCCCACCAACAGCACCCCCTTGGGGATCTTGGCCCCTACAGCAGTGAAGCGCTCCGGCTTCTTCAAGAAGGTCACCACCTCCTGCAACTCCTCCTTGGCCTCCTCGATGCCCGCCACATCATCGAACTTGATGCCGGTCTTAGCCTCCATCTGGAAACGAGCCCGAGACTTACCAAAGTTCATCGCCTGCCCAGGGCCGCTAGCACCCCCCCCAGCTCGCCGCAGGAAGAAGAACAGACCCACCAGCAACAGGATCGGGATCACCAAGTTCCCCAACAGTGCCCAGAAAGCTCCCCCATCCTGGGTCCGGGCCACCTCGATATTGACATCCTGTGCTGTCAACTGCTCCACAAGCTCAGACTGGATCTGGGAGCTGGGCACCAGATTGACCCGATAGGTGGTGGTCTTATCCAGCTCTGGATCCGTCGCTGTCACCTCAGCCACGCTGGCAATGGGGCTGTTGGTATTCCTGACGAAGGTGACGTCCGTAACGAGACCCCGATCGATGTACTCCAGAAAACGCCCATAATCCATGTTGGAGGGAATGGCCGCTTGAGCAGGGAGACCCGCTCCATGCCAGAGGGTGAAGCCCAGAACGCTGGCAAGGGCGATCTGGGTCCATCTCCGCCTGAGACTTGACTTGGGTTGGTGCATAGTAGAGAGACGATGAGTGCTGTTTTGATGAGAATACTTCACCAAACTTAACCCCTCATCGGGGTCCATATCAAGAGTGAGTCAAGGGTGAGTAGAGTCGCGTTGGGCGTGATGCAGCTCCCGAGGCTGGTCAGACACAGATTGAGAGAGACAGGCAAGGATCATCTTATCTTTGGGCAACTCCAGGGATCTCCAAGGTTCCACCCTGGATCACCACTGCATAACCCGAGCCTCCGATGGTTGCATTCAGGACAACTGTTGAAATTAACCAAGGGATTACACAAGCCAGCTCTCGGTCGGTTGATGGAGATGCTGGCAGATCAATGCGCTAGATCGCTGAGGTGTTTTCCGCCAAAAGACTGCTAGGTTAGACACAAATCTCTATTACCGAGATATGAATACACTGAGGCCCGGCAACGAAGGTATGGATCATCAGGGCGGGGATCCTGTAAGCCTGGACGATGCGCAGTCCTCCAGCAAGTCTCGAGCTTCCTATTTGGAATTGCTCTGTCAGGCCCCCAGTATTACGGATCTAGAGCCACGGGTGCGTCTCAATCTCCAGCAGTCTCTGCTGCAATTCGTCAAAGACGAGGCTAAATGGCTGATGTTGCCCTCGGTCGAGCAACGGCGACTGCTGAAACGACTGACCAACCGGATGGGCCAGACCATGTATTTCTCAGAGACCGTGACCCTCCCCTGTCCCAACGATCAGGG
This sequence comes from uncultured bacterium, assembly GCA_964429885.1. Classification (GTDB taxonomy): domain Bacteria; phylum Cyanobacteriota; class Cyanobacteriia; order Thermostichales; family Thermostichaceae; genus CAYSEO01. The sequence goes on along the minus strand of CAYSEO010000116.1, from coordinate 6,714 downwards.
TGAGTTGGTGCCAACTCAGGTTAACCTGCTGCTGGATGCCACCCGCAACGACCACCTCAGCCGCATCTTTGATCAGATCGTCAACTCGGAGATCGCCCTCTCTTTTCACCAGGAATTCTGTTTTGGTCTACTGGAACTGATCGATACCTTGGTGGCCTTAGAGGAGCGTGTTCTGACCCATCGGGATCGGGATCTGGCGGAGAGCTTTCTCTTCTTCAAAATCTTTCCCGAGGGAGATATGGGGCTACTGCCCTTTTCCATTGAAGATCTAGAAACCATTCAACGATCTCGGGTAGGAATTCAGGTGGACTTGATCCCTCGTTTTCTGAGGCTGCCGCTGCATCGTCTCTACCGAGCCATCTCATCCCAGACCCGAGATTTCCCCTCCCTAACCCTGCAGTTCTATCTGGAACGGTTCTTCTCCACCGCCACCTGGAGAAATCGCCCCGAGCCTAGCTCCCGTCGGGAGGACTATATTCGGACTCTGTTGACCAAGTCGTTCTATGCCATCATCCGTTCTAGGGGATTGACTCTGGAGCAACTGGAGATCCCCCAAGCTTCTCGACTCTCCTGGTCTGATTATTTGACTCTGGATGATGATAACTCAACCCTCTTAGATCTTGAGCAGGCGAAGGCTGATCAACAATCCCGGTTTACCCTCCTACAGGAACGACTAGAACTGCTCTCCCAGATGGAGAGCCCGGTGGTGGCTCAGAGACGAATGCCCACGGGTCCCCTCACACTGGTGGAGCTGACCTATGATCAGGTGCTCAACGACGCCGTTCACCTATGTTTGGAACGGGAGGCCAACTCTGAGATTGAGAGCCGCACCTGGTTACCCTCACTGCCCGTGGTTGATCTGTCTTCTGATCAGGAGGCTCTGTTTGCCTATTTGGAGGGAGTTACGGGCACAGAGTATCTGAGTCGCTTGCCGAGGAGTGAGCGTCAGGTCATTGAGCGATGGTTGACTCTGGTGGATGAGGTGATCGCGGAGCCTAGCTTAGTTAAACAGCTTGAGGCTCTGGAGGAAACTCCCGAGCACCTTCAGACCAATCTATTGCTTCTGTTGGCCGATCGACACCGCTGGATGGTCAGTCAAAACACCAGTACGATCCTGTCGATCATCTCCTCCCAGGTCTCACGCATGATGCATTTGGGTACGGTGACTCCCCATGTGGTCATTGAGCGGCGCTACCCGATGTTGGAGGAGAAATTGCTGCCGTTTGTCTACTATGTCTCGAGTCCGGGAGAAGAGACTTGGCTGGCCTCCCCCTATCCCTACGGTGCCCTGCTTCTGGCCATTCAGCAAGCCCATCAAAGGCAGGATGCGGATGGTCCTCTTTCCGCTCAACTTTTGGAGGAGTTGGCCCGGATCGAGTGGCAGAATTTGAATTAGAAGGATCGTCCGTCTACTGTCTGAGTCCAAGGCGTACGGCCTGCTCTAGCGGGGTCCGGCTCTATGGCATAAATCCCTCGCAATTCCGCCACAGGACGAGTCATAACCAACCAGGGATCCCAAGACCCAGAAAGATCAACGGTCATGGAGGCTCCTATGATCAGTGCCTGTAGGAACTGGTCTGCAGCCTGGGGTTGCTCCAGTCCTCCCCGCTGTGCCTGGGACAAGAATCCCACCTGAACGCCCAACTGCTGTTGGAGCAGGATGAATAGCAAAGAGGCCAGAGGATCTCCAGAGCGCTGGTATCCCACCGTCATGGCGACCGCCTGCAACTCCCCCAACCCACTGGTATCGTACCCTCCCAGAACATGGGTCATGTCGTGGAAAGTCAATCCCTCATGCACCCCTCGATGCTCTCCAGGGAATCGATAGCCCTGTTTGCGGCAGAACTGCCAGAAGCAGTATCCCAGAGTGTCCTGAGGGAGATCCTGCAACTGGTGATATCGAGCGGCAAGGGCCGGATCCGGGATACCGACGTAGTAGAGCATCCCTCGCAACAACCAACACCAGCCCCGCCGCTGCAGTTCATCCCTATACTTCTGGACGATAAAGCAGCGCAGATAAACCTCCAGAGCCAGCCAGCCACGGAGTCGACAATTCCATAACCAGAGGGGCCTCAAACAGGATTGTGAGATCTCAAATCGCTGACATAGTTGCTGAATTTGGTGATAGATAGACCAGTCGATCTGCTCATCCAGAATCACCAGTAGCACCATGGCTTGAATCAACTGCACCCGGATCAAAGGATCCTGCAGCTGGGGGGTCAATTCGTCCCAGGAGATCGGCTCTAGAAGCTCCCAGTCAAACGCCGATTTTAACCAGAGCCGCTGGGCTGCCCGGATCAAAGACTGGGGGACGGTGCCCTTGGTGACCTCCTTGAGCGCCCTGAGGATCAGCCAGGATTGGTAAGGGGTCGGCTGGACTAGCTTCATCGCAGGGATCTCCTGAGAACTCAGTTAGGATCTGTGGATGAGGACGGATCCTCTTTCACGTTTATTACAGGCAGCTCCTATGGAGATCACTCTCTATACCTGGATCAGTCTCTCTCTGGTGGGCTTGGTGCTCTCTACTCTCCTGATCCTCGTCAGCACCACGTTCCTATTTCTCAGATCCTACGTTCCCGATGGGGGTGAGTCCTGTCAGGATGCACCGCTGATCACGATCTTGAAGCCGCTGAAAGGTCTGGATTACGAGCTGGAGGAGAATTTGCTGGCCTTCCTGGAGTTAGATGGACCGAGCTATGAGGTGCTGTTCGGGATCGCTGACCCTCAAGATCCGGCGGTGGTGGTGGTGGAATCATTGCTCCAAACTCACCCTCAGGCTCCCTTTCGACTGATCATGACGGATCCGATCCCAGGCCGCAACCCCAAAATGATCAACCTGATGGGTTTGGAACCCTATATCCAGGGCGATTTAGTGCTGATCAGCGACGCCAACACTCGACCCCAGCGAGATAGTCTGCGACGGTTAGTCTGGGCCTTTCGAGATCCTGCCGTAGGATATGGCTGTGCTCCCTTTTTCGTGAGAAGATCTCGCACCTTAGGAGCCCGACTCCGAGCCTTACATATCGGTAGCCAGCTGGTGTCATGGATCTGCGGCCTCTATCCGCTGACTGGAGTGGCCCCGATCATGGGCAAGTGGATGGTGTTTCGCCGCCAAGCTCTGGCAGATATCGGCGGATTTCGGGAACTCAGTCACTATCTGGCTGCCGATGGCATGACGGGAGAATTACTGCAGCCCTTTGGCTGGCGGGGTGTGATCATCCCTGATCTGATCGATATCTCCTTCGGCACTTGGACTGTTACAGAAGCCTGGAGTCAGTTATTGCGGTGGGCAAGGTTGATCCGATTTCTGCATCTGTTCGGTCCCCTGAATTTGCTGGTTTGGAATGGGACATTTTGGTGGGGGGTGGGGGTGCTGTCGATCAGCTGGGGAGAGTATTCTGGTGGGATTGGGTTCTGGGTTCTAGGCCTATGCTGCTGGGGCATCAATGGTCTGGTTTATGGACAACGGGGAGGCGATCTGAAAGATGTGCTCCTACTCCCTATACTAGACCTACAGCAGATCATGGCTGTGGTAGGAGCCTACAGGGGTCATACGATCCAGTGGCGAGATCGTCAGTTTCAGGTGGGTCAGGGGGCTAGGATCGTCGCTCCCCTTGATCCTGCGGTGTCTGAGAAGAGGAGCCCATAGACATGTCTGGAACTCAACCGATTTTCAATAATCCTGATCAGATCGCCGCCGGTTGGTATCTGGCCGGACCGAGTCACTCCTGGACAGTGGGACAGGCCCGCTCCATCGATCTCTGTGGACAGCGGATCGTGATCTTCCGGGGGGAGGATGGTCAGGTGCGGGCTCTAGAAGCCTACTGTCCTCATCTGGGTACTGATTTAGGCATCGGTCGAGTGGAGGGCAACTGGATCCGCTGTTTCTTTCATCATTGGGCTTTCGATCAGAGCGGTCAGTGTCGTTCCATCCCCTGTCAGTCTCAGATCCCGACCCAGGCCAGGGTGCGGTCCTACGCGACCACGGAAAGATATGGCTTTGTTTGGATCTATCCGGAGGCCCAGGCTCCCCATCCCATTGCAGAATTTGATGAGCTGAAAGGTAAGCCCATTTTGAGCCAGGCGGATCGACCCCTGGAGCGGCGGTGTCATCACCACATCTGTATGATGAACGGTATCGATGCTCAACATCTGCAGACCGTGCATGGTCTCAGCATCGAGATGACCTGGGATGTTCATGAGGATCTCCACCATGGACAGATCGATTTCACCCTCACCGGACCGCTCCCTAATACCACCTGGAAGGAGCGCATCGCCAGGCGAGTCCTGGGCTCCACCTACAGTTATTCCATGCGCTATGCTGACGGCTGCTTAGGTCTGTTAACTATGATGAGATCTGTGACCTGGTGTCCTGCCTTGCATCTCATCTATGCCTACGTCCCGCTGGACTCTGGGGGCACCCGGATCCAGCCTATCTATGTCACTGAGCGGCGGTCTGGTCCATGGGGATGGTGTCTAAGCCAGCTACTCCTATTACTGACTCGCCTCGCTTACTATGCCCTACGCCATGAGGATGGCCTGATCTACGACAACATCCACTTTCGGCCCCATGTTCTGCTGGAGATCGATACCCCCTTGGCCCATTACATGGGTTTCGTCAATCAGCTGTCCCTCTCTTCCTGGTCTAGATCCGCAACCCCACTAGCCTCGTCGCCTCATCAGCAACCCGATCAAGAGTCCCACCAGTCCCCCTCCTACCCCTGAAGCAATCGCGATCGTTCGTCCCAATTGCTGAGAGGCCCTCAATACGGGATTAGCGAAGAGGTTGGCGGAAAAGTGCAAAGACTGCAGCAGCCATTCCCCTTCCTCCTCCTGAACGACAGAGGACCAGCGCATAGGCATCTCTCTAACATTGCCATTGCTGAAATAAAAGGTGGAGGCAGCTGCTCCATAGTTGACCCCAGTTTGCTCAGAGAGCCAGATCGTCTCCCCATCCGGGGTCACCGTCATCTCGATTCGCTCTATAGGACCTGAGAGCTGCCGCCCCCAGTAGGACTCAAACTCCTCAACTGAGTGAAAGATCTGATTGTCTACCGTCGTGATGGTGAACTCAGGATGCAGAAAGGGCTCGATTCGGTCGAACTCCTGGGTATTGAGGGCCTCTACCGCAGTTTCCCGTAGCTCACCGATCTGCTCCAGAGCTCGCTGTTGTCGTTGTGCAGGGCTCATCGTGGACCCCATCAGGTTGAACAGGCCCAGAAGCATACCTAGACTCAGGAGTCTTAGAGGATGTTGAAACTGAAGCATAGACCTTCCTGAAACACAGCTATTCACTAAGTATAGCGACCCAAACCCTGTCAGCAGCTAAATAGATCGGCAAAATGGGTTTGACATGCACTATAGGGTCTGTCTAAACATTTTTGCTGATCTACTCACACCAATCTCCTTGCTTATTCTCAACAGGGATCTCTTTTCAGAGGTGTTCTTGCATGGGAGCCATCAGGATCAGATGATCCTCAGACTGCAATCGATAGTCCGCTGCAGGATTGGCGATCATCTCCCCTCCCTCCTGCTGCACCGCCATGACGATGCTCTGATGGCTCTGCTTGATCTGAGACAAGACCTCGATAAACGGTTTACCCCGCAACGACTCTGGCACCAGCATCCGTTGTAACCGTAACCCCTGGTCCTCCATACTCAATAGCTCCGCCACCACCCGCGAGATCCCTGGATTTGTCACCGCCCGCGAGATCAGCCGACTGGCCAACTCACTGCCCACAATGATCTCATTGGCCTGAGCCCGCCGACAGTAGGGCACATGTTTCTCATCCACCAACTCCACGATCGTGTACACCTGAGGATTGATACTCTCCACCGTTAACGTGGTCAACACCGTGCGAGCATCCCGGTTCTGCTCATCCAGCCGCTCATCGCTGAGGATCACCACCGTGCGAGCCTGGACTAGATTGGCTCGCCGTAAGGTCTCATCCGTGGCCTCCCCCCGAATAAAGTAAACCTGATCGCTCTCAATCGGCTTATTGGGCACATCCGCGATCACCACGATCTTGGCCTGGGCCGTCACGGGCTCCGCCGCAAACTCCCGTAGGATCACATGGGCGCGATGATTCCAACCACAAAGAATAATGTGATCTGTAAACTGAAACGAACTCATACCCCACCCCAACTTCAACCGCCGATCCACCAATACACTGGCCACCGTAGCGCTAAAGATCCCCAGGATCCCTACACCAACCACCATCAACACCGCCGCCACCAAACGCCCCCCCACGGTCTCCGGACCGATAACCCCGTAGCCCACCGTGGTCAGGGTGACGATGCTCCACCACAATGCCCCCTCCCAGCTCAGCCCCGGCTCAAAGAACAGGATCGCCACCGATCCCGCTCCGAGCAGTGCCGCCACCCAGGCCATCACCCACAGTAGATTCTCCTGCTGTAACCAACGCCACAGTTGGGAGAATTGCTCCCTGATCTGACTCATCTCGATCCGGGTCCTCCGCACCATATGGAGATCCTCCAGGTTTCCTTTCTCCATCATCCCCGCTCAAGGCTGATCCCCCTCAACGGTGACCGCAACAAACCGCTATACTCCCCACAGATTGATCGCAGTGACCCTCACCCCCCAGTCGGGATCGAGATCTCACCATGACCCTTCTACCTACCCGTCCCCGCCAGGGATCCACCGCTCCCCCCAAGCTGATCCCTCCCCTCCGGTCCCCCCAGGTGAAGTCAGCC
>CAYSEO010000115.1:1264-12361 GCA_964429885.1 uncultured bacterium | reverse complement strand
CTCCCAAACCACACTAGATTGAAAAGTGCAACTCTCAGAATGGCTTTGACACAGGTGGGCATCAGTCGTGAAGAGTTCTTGAAAGCTTATGAGTCTGTTTAACTTGATAAGGTGATTCCCACTCAGGGAAGCTATGGCTGTAATCATCAACTTCGTTAGCAACAGGATCAGGAGCTCGGCAAACCTAAAGTGCTGTAGAAGAGTTGAGCTCCATAGCTCACAGAGCAAACTCCAGGGGGCTTTTAATTCCTTTACCTCCCCGATTGAGCACATGGGTGTAGATCATCGTCGTCCTGATATCTTCGTGACCTAGGAGTTCTTGAATGGTGCGAATATCATAGCCCTCTTCCAGCAAGTGAGTGGCAAAGCTATGTCTGAGGGTATGGCAGCTGCCATTCTTATTCAGTCCTGCTTGGTGGATTGCTTGCTTGATCGCCCGTTGCAGTACCTTCTCTCCCAGATGATGACGGCGGGTTTGGTTGGAGCGAGGATCGACAGACAGTTTGGCGGCAGGAAAAAGATATTGCCAGCCTAGCTCTCGGTTCGCGTTAGGATATTTTCGTTCTAGAGCATCCGGGAGATAGACAGCCCCAAACCCTTGAGCCAGATCTTGGTTGTGAAGCAACTTGACTCTCTCTAGTTGGAGCTTCAGTGACTCGTTTAAGGATGATGGCAGCATTGTGACTCGATCTTTGCGACCTTTACCATCTCGAACGATGATCTGTTGGTAGTCGAAGTCGATATCCTTCACTCTAAGACGTAAACATTCGATCAACCGGAGTCCAGATCCATAGAGTAAGCTCGCCAACAGCAGGGGCGTTCCCTCTAGATACCGGAAGAGAGATTTGATCTCCTGTCGAGAGAAGACGAGGGGAATGCGGGCAGGGCGTTTGGCGGGTTCGATCTGATCTAGGTGGGGGAGATCGATATGAAGCACCTGCTTGTAGAGGAACAGTAAAGCACAGCGAGCCACGTTTTGGGTGGAAGCAGCCACATGTCCTTGCGACAAGTCGCCGCTGGCGCGAACGACAGCTAGGTGAGAAAGGTAGGCCCGGATCTCGGAGATCCCCATCTCTCGGGGATGGCGTTTGCCATGGAAAAGGATGTATTGGCGGATGTAGTGTGTATAGGAGTTCTCTGTATGAATACTCAGGTGTTTTAGCCGAGCCACTTGTCGGACTTGATCGAGGAGGCGAGGAGACTGAGACGGAAGCATGGAGTTGGGGGTATTGAGGGAGTGACCGATAATGCGTTATACAGACTGACCCATAACTGGATTATGATGCATCTGTTTGGAGTAGCTAATGAGTATAGCTGGATCAGGGACTATAGATCAAGCCATAATGGATTATGGAGATAACTCCATTATCTCGGGATTATGGGACTTGACAGCTCTCTGGCGATGTCGTATAGTACTATTTAGACCTCAGTCATTGGCTATAGAAAAGTTGGTTTCAGGGTTATCAGTAGGGACTTTATATCAGGGGAATTGCTTATGGCACTCAACGATTTCAGGGCAGTATTTTTTCCTTACTGTTTAGACCAGCAACCTGACGGACGATACGTAGTGCTTAATAGAGAATATAAACCGATTGGCTTCAAAACCAGAGAACATATTAAATATGAGAACTATCCTGTTTGTGTTGAATTGAAAGGGATAGGTTCAGCAACAGCAGCAAAGCTTTCTTACAAAGATGACTCAAACACAGATAGAATTTATTTGTGCAATGATGGCTGTGTTCCAACAGAAGGTGCTGAACACATGAGAAACTATCTTGAACGCTTAAAATTTTGGCAAAACTAAAAGTTGACTAGTCAAGTAAAATAACCGGCTTATGAGAACCTTCACTGCAATTGTCGAGCGAGATTCTGACACTAACCTCTACGTTGGTTATGTTCCTGGCTTTTCTGGAGCGCATTCCCAAGGAGAAACTCTGGATGAGTTACAGGAGAATCTTCGTGAAGTAATTGAGATGCTCTTAGAAGATGAGGAAGTAGTGTTCAAGACGGAGTTTGTTGGTACACAGCAGATTGTGGTTCAGTAAGCGATGAGTAACATTCCGGTTCTGAAGCCGCAAGAGGTTGCACGTATTCTAGAAAATCTAGGTTTTGTAGAGGTTCGTCAAAAAGGTTCACACAAGCAGTTTCGACATGAAGATGGTCGAGGGACAACTGTTCCGTTTCATAAAGGACGTGATATTTCTCCCAGACTTCTACGGCAAATTGCAAGCGACATCGAATTGACTGTTGAAAAACTGTTAGAGTCGCGGTGAGGTTTAACAAGCCGCTTGCATCCGTCAAAAGGTTATTTGTCATTGTTCAAGGTTCAAGGTTACTAGCGGCGGGTGAAGCGGGACGTTACTGCACTACGGTCTCCTGCATTTGGTGATGAATATGATTTTGTTGATCATCATGTTGCAGTTGATCTTTGATTTGACGACGCCTCAGATCAGCATAGTGGGCCACACCTCGGGGTTGATCTTGGGGTTTTTGATCGCGGGGATCATGGTGTTGAGTCAGGATGGGCCGCAGGTGTGGGGAGAACAGTAGAGGCTAAACTTCTCTCATCTCACCCGTTGAACACTTCAAGATTCCGATCCAGATCCCTCCTCCTGGATTCCACCGGCCTTGAGCTCCGCTTGACGCAGCCGATCTCGAGGATCCAAAGCATCTCGCAGCCCATCCCCCAACAGATTGAAGGAGAGAGAGGTCAGGATCACCATCACCGTTGGGGCGATCACCAGCCAGGGCTGTAACACCAGGATCGAGGCATTGGTGGCCAGGGATAACATATTGCCCCAAGAGGGATCGGGCTGTTGAATCCCCAACCCGATCAGGCTGAGCACCGACTCCGCCACGATGTACCCTGGGATCGCTAGGGTGGCTGAGATGATCACATAGGTGGCCGTCTGCGGCAGGATATGGCGCCAGATCAGATAGAAAGAGCTGCCCCCTGCCACCCGAGCCGCCTGCACGTACTCCCGTTCCCGCAAGGACAACACCTGACCTCGGATCACCCGCGCCAGACCCGCCCAGCCGATAAAGGAGGTGATGATCACGATGATCAAAAACCGCTCAGCATTGGTAAACGGCACGGGTTCAGCAGAGAAAGGATTGGTCTGGAAGACCGCCGCCAACGACACCAACAGATAGAGCGTGGGGATCGATAGCAACACCTCCGCCAACCGCATCAAGATCGTGTCCACTAGACCCCCAAAGAAGCCCGACACCGCCCCCATGAGCAGTCCAATGGGAAAAGAGATCAAGATGCCTACCACCCCCACAAACAAACTGATCTGGCTGCCATGTACCAGGCGACTGAAGTAATCCCGACCCAGATCATCCGTCCCTAACAGATTCAGCGGAGCCGGAGCCGCCCCCTCCTCTGCTCCATCGGTGAGGGGGACTGTGCCGAAAAGATGTCGATCCCCAGGGATTATCCCCAACAGGCGATAAGAGGAGCCCGGCACGAACAACCGGATCCCGGCTGGATGATCCCGATCGAGGAGCAACGGTCGCTCACCCGTCTCTAAATCCACAGGTCCCTGCCGGGTGGGATAGACATGGGGACCCAACCAATCATTGGATTGAGCAGACTGATCGCGCCAGTAAATGGCGGTGGGGGGCAACAGGGAGCTCTCCCGTTGTACGGCCAGCGGATCGTAAGGGGCCAGACAGCCCGCAAAGATCGAGCCAGTGTACAACACCAGCAGAATCATCGCCCCTGCTTGGGCCAATCGGTTACGCCGAAACTGTCTCCACCACTGCATAGCTATCCCACGGAGATCCAGAAGTCCTGCTAGGCATCCTAGCCAGGATCCGTTCCTCTGAGATCCTCAAATCCCTCAGACGGGGCAGAAACCGCTTGATCACTACCTGGGCAAACCAGGCACGGGTTGGAGCGAGCAGATCTGTAGATCTTCACGTCAGGGGTAGGCCAGCCAGCCTCAGGGATTAAGATCCTGAGGGTAAGAGCAACCTGGGAGAAGTCAGGATCTATGATCATCGAGCCAAAGTCAGAGCACGTCCCTGAAGCCAGCCAGCCACCCCAACCGCAGACCTCAGCAACCGTTGAGGAACCCGAGACACCCAGAACCTCAGGCCAGTCCAGTTCCCGCACTCCAGGATCCCAAAAGGCTTTGTATACCCTAGAGGTTGCCCTGATCGGAGGACCAATTACCGAGGAGTTTATTGAACAGAATCCCTCCGTCATTCGGACCCTAGAGATCAAAGGCAGCCAAACCCTGCAGGATCTGCATCAGATCATCTTCAAAGCTTTCGATCGAGAGGAGGAACACCTGCATGAGTTTCAGATCGGAGGTGAGGCACCCCAGGATCCGAAGGCGGATCGGTATGGACCCCAACCGATGATGATGCCGTTGCCAGGTGAGGAGCCGGTGGGTGATGTCGCCACTACGACAATTGCCAGTTTAGGACTGGCGGTGGATGAGCCCTTTGGCTATTGGTTTGACTTCGGGGATGATTGGTGGCACCAGATCAACGTCGTTTCCATATCGGATCCTGTACCAAAGCGGAAATATCCTCGCATCACGGAGCGGATGGGGGCGAGTCCTCCTCAATACCCTGATCTGGATGATGAGTAAGCGATGAATCGAGGGCTGATCCCATCAAGAATGGTGGTGTAGGGCCACGCAGATCTGTACTGGCAGTGCACTGAGGGTTGTGACAGCAGAGCCCGCACCTGGCGGGCTTTTGTTATGGCAATGGGTTGAGCAGATCTCTACCGTCAAGCAGCCAACATCTCGAACTGATCGCACACCCTGACCGGGGCATCCATCGAGCCATTCAGCACACACTCAGACTGATTGCAGAGATAGCAGTTCGCCTGCCGAAAGCCACTGCAGAGCCGCACCGGGGAATTGACCGATCCTGCCATGGGACAGTTACGGGTGAGACACACCGTACAGTTTGCTTCCCGAGAAACCTGTGTTGCAACAGGAGCATCTTGAACCATTGCTTGAGCCATCATGAGCCTCCTTGTGGAGATGACCGTTGGTTTTTTCGAATCAGGCCATCTGTTTTAAGAGTACGCCTCGAATCAGGAGAGATCGAGAGGGCTGATCCCCCTATACTTAAGAATTCCTGGCGATTAGATTGAACTGTCCACTCTGAACTAAACCCGTGATTGGATCCTGACAGCCCCTAGGCATTCTCTACAAAGACCCTTATTGACAACAGCTGCCGACTAATTGCAATAAACCTTTACAGATGTCGTCCTGTCGAGGGGAGGATCTATGGTGTGGGGAGCCAGATGGCTTGCTCTAACTTGATCCGGATCCCAAGAGGTCGGATAGTGAGAGGGTAGGGGTTAGGAGCCAGATCTATGTCTGATGCACCCACCTTAGTGAGCGAAAGCCTCTGCTTCGGGGGTACCGTCCGGTTCTATCGCCATGCCTCTGAGCGGTGTCAGGCGGAGATGCGGTTTGCTGTTTACTTGCCTCCTCAAGCCAAACTAGACAAGCCTCTGCCGATCCTTTACTTTTTGTCCGGCCTCACCTGCACTGAGGAGAACTTCATCATCAAGGCTGGTGCCCAACAATTCGCCGCCCAACAGGGCCTGATCCTGGTTGTTCCAGATACAAGCCCTCGCCATACTGGCACCCCAGGGGAGGATGATCAGTACGATCTGGGATCTGGAGCGGGATTCTACGTGGATGCGACTCAGGAACCCTGGCGAGCTCACTATCAACTCTACAGCTATGTTACTGAGGAACTGCCGTCTCTGATCGGGGCACACTTGCCTGCCGACACCAACCGTCAGGGGATCTGCGGCCACTCCATGGGGGGGCATGGGGCTCTGGTCTGTGCCTTAAGAAATCCGCAGCGCTACCGATCGGTTTCCGCCCTCGCTCCGATCTCCGCACCCATGCAATGTCCCTGGGGTCAGAAGGCCTTTTCCAACTACTTAGGACCCGATCAGGAAGCCTGGAAAGCTTACGACGCCTGCGAATTGATCAAATCCCAAAACTGGGATCGACCGATCCTCATCGATCAGGGATCGGCAGATCCGTTTCTCGCTAAAGGTCAACTGCTGCCGGAGAAATTAGAGGCAGCCTGTGGCGCTGCAGGAACCCCCCTCACCCTGAGACGACAACAGGACTATGATCATAGCTACTACTTCATCGCCACCTTCATCGAGGATCATATTCGCCATCATGCTGCGGTTCTATAATATGGGCCAGATCAGCCGGAACTGCTAATACAGGACAGGGAGATCGTCTCAACACCTGCTCTGTCGTGCTACCTCGGAAGGCATCCCAGATCCCATGATGACCCTGAGTGGCCATGATCATTAGATCGACTCCCCCAGCCTCGGCAGCCTTCAGGATCTGATCCACCACTGTCCCTTGGCGAGTTTGCTGCTGCCACCGGATCCCCGATTGCTTTGGAGTCTGGGGCCAAGCATAGTCCTCTGTACCGACATGCAGCAGCGAGATCTCGGTCACCGGCTCGACCCATGCCGCCACTTGCACCCCGTAGGCGATGGCGACAGCAGGATCCGGCCTTCCATCGACAGGAATCAAAATCCGGTTCAGGTGGATCTGACCAGAGTCTAAGCAGACCAATCCAGGGACGGCGTGGGGCACAAATAGGGTTGCCGTCTTCGAGCGGCGGGACAGTTGCTCCGCAAACGAGGGCCGTAACCAGCGAGGCAGGCCCTCCCGACCCTCAGTGCCCACCACCAAGAGATCCACCTGATGAGTCTCCAGATATTTCAACAGGGTTTGCAGAGGCGTGATCCCCCCCAGATCTACCTTACGGACATCTAGGGCCACCTGTTGGAACAGCTGCGAGCCTATGCTGTCAGGCTCTAAGAGCCGCCATCGTTCCAGGGTACGTCGCACCGAGGGTGCCCGTCTCCACTCCAGATCCGCGCCCGATCGATGGGCATGGAGCAGGGTAAACCGGGATCGCTGCCACAGGGCCAAGGCTAGAGCATGGGCAAAAGCATTGGCTCCTACCTCAGATAGGTCTGAGGGATGCATGATCGAGGTGATAAAGGGGGCTTCTGTTGTCACGATCGCTCCTCCTCAAGGACCCCTGTCTTCCCAATGATCAGCCCATTGAACTGACCCATCTTGTCCTCCAGTGCTAGACCTCAGATAAAGTGTACTTTCGTATCAACTCTGCGCCCTCCGCCCAGTTCCCTATCAACCTCTGGCAGACTGAATAGCGTTTATGCCTACCCGCGATCTGGGTTGGCTGTATCGATAACCCTTTCTAATCCATCCTGACCTACGGTACTGATCATGAGCACCTCTCTACGCAGACCGGCCCAACCGATCCGCTCCGGTCGCTATCCCGCCAAGGATCTGTGTAGCCAATGCGGGTTCTGTGATACCACCTATGTGAGCCATGTCCGGGCAGCCTGTGCCTTTCTCAACCAGCAGTTTGAGACCTTGGAGCAGCAAACCCATGGTCGTTCTCGCGATCAGGAGGCAGAGGGAGCGGCTGAGGTCAGTGATACGGATTACTTTGGTATCCATCAGCGCATGATCACGGCTCGCAAACGGAATCCGATCCCAGGGGCTCAATGGACAGGGATCGTTAGTAGTATCGCCATGACGGCCCTGGATCGAGATCTGGTGGAGGCGGTGGTCTGTGTCCAAGCGGATCCTGAAGATCGATTTCAACCCCGACCGATCCTGGCTCGCACCCCGGCGGAGGTGTTGGCGGCACGGGTCAACAAACCCACGCTCTCCCCTAATCTCTCGGTTCTGGATCAGGTGCGGGAGTCTGGCTGCAAGCGGTTGCTGGTGATCGGGGTGGGCTGTCAGATCCAGGCACTGCGGGCTGTGGAGCAGGAGTTGGGTCTGGAGAAGCTTTATGTGTTGGGCACTCCCTGTGTGGATAATGTTACCCGTAAAGGATTACAGACCTTCCTGGAGGCCACCAGTCGCTCGCCGGAGACGGTGGTCCATTATGAGTTCATGCAGGATTTTCGGGTGCATTTCAAACATGAGGATGGCTCTGTAGAGAAGGTGCCTTTCTTTGGTCTCAAGAAGCAGGAGCTCAAGGATGTGTTTGCCCCCTCCTGTCTCAGCTGTTTCGACTATGTCAATGGTCTAGCAGATCTGGTGGTGGGCTATATGGGATCGCCGGTGGGCTGGCAGTGGTTGGTGGTGCGCAATGAGCGGGGACAAGAGCTGTTGGATCTGATCGAGGGGGAGCTGGAGAGTCAGCCAGTGATCTGCCAAGGGAAGCGCCATGCTGCCGTTCAACAGGGGATCACCGCCTATGACGATGATCAATCCCCCAGCCTGCCCATGTGGTTAGCCCGGATCATGGCCGTGGTGATCAATCAGATCGGTCCTAAAGGTTTGGAGTTCGCCAAGTTCTCCATCGACTCCCACTTCACCCGGAACTACCTATTTGTCCGTCGCAACCATCCGGAGAAGCTGCCCCAGCATGTGCCGGGGTTTGCCCAGCGGATCATTGATCAATATGAACTGCCCGACAGCTGATCCAGACGACAACGCTTGAGTCAAAGATCACAGAGCGATAGGGATCTTACTGACGGGGCAAAGCCGCGATCCGAGATTGAGTCGTAGCAGGCCGATCCTCTGGAGCCGAGTGGAGCGAGGGCAGATCCGGGAGCTGAGCCTCACCCGATCCGTGCAGCAGCACATAGAAACAAGGGATCATAAACAACGTCAACAGCGTCGCCAACGACAGCCCTGAGAACACCACCACCCCCAAAGGCTGTAACAGCTCCGCTCCCTCACCGATCCCCAAGGCCAGCGGAAACAATCCCAATACCGTCGTGATCGTCGTCATCATGATCGGACGTAACCGTTGCCCCGCCGCCCCCAGGATCGCCATACGATAGCTCAACCGTTGCTGCTGCCGCAGCAGATTGGCCTGCTCCACCATAATGATGGCGTTATTCACCACGATCCCCACCAACAGGATCGCCCCCACCAACACCGGCGCCCCGATGGAAGTCTCCGTCACATACAACCCCAAGATCCCCCCCGCCAACGCAAACGGCACCGTAAACAAGATCACCAACGGGTCGATCAGCGAGTTGTACTGCACCGCCATCACCACAAACACCAGAAAGGCCGCCAACGCCCCCAACGTGAGCAAAGCCTGTTGTAACTCGGTATTGCTCTCCGCCACCGAGCTCGGCAACCGTGACACCCCGGCAGGCAGATCCAACATGGCAAACACCTGCTCCACCTGTTCCAGCGCCCCACTCACCGTCGCCTCCTCCGTCAGCGTGCCCTCGATGATGTACACCTGCCGCTGATTGATCCGCTGGATCTCACTTGGAGCCAAACCCAGGTCGATCTGAGCCACATCCCCCACCCGGATCGGTTGACCTCTGCCATTAAACAGAGGCAGATCCGCCAGCTCCGTCATCTGATCGATATTGCCATCAGCCAACTGCACCCGCACATCGATCAACCGATCCCCTCGCTGTAACTGTGTCGGAGTCGATCCTTGGATCGCCGTCTCGATCGTGCCACCAATATCCTGTGTGGTCAGATCCGCCTCAAACGCCCGCTCCCAATCGGGTCGGATCTGCACCTCCGGCTGTCGCTCATCCCCATCCGGTCGAAAGCGGGCCAGATCCACCCCCTGATCCAGGGCTCGTAAGACCTGCCGTCCTGTCTGCTCCAGCACCTGACCGTCATTGCCCTGCAAGATCACATCCAGATCCGCCCGCACCGGCGAGTTACTAGTGATCAACCCCCGCACTGCATCCGGGCTCACCCGTAACCGGACTCCCACTAGATTCAATTGATTGAACAAACCACTAACCCGATCGGCATAGGCAGGCACATCGGTCTCCGGCTGTAGGGTGATCGTGCTGGAGCTACGTAGGGGATTATCGATCGTCGAACTACCAAACAGGAATCCACCCACAGTCGTAAAGGCAAACTCAGTCTCCGGCTGATCCAACAGGATCTGATCCACCGCCTCTATCACCCTCTGGTTATCCGCCAACGGTGTCCCCGGTGGGAAACTCGCAAACATGCGCGCCTGACCCGTACTGATCCGAGGCAAGACCTCCTGGGGGATCTGACCCACCATCCCGTAGCCACCCCCCCCCAAGATCAGAGCCATCACCAAGATCACCAGCCAGGGCACCCGCAACACCTGAGCCAACACCCCCTGATAGGCCCGCGTCCCCGCCCGAAATCCCTGATTAAACCACCGCAACGGCCCCCGCCGGGATAGACCACTGGAGATCGGGATCGCCAGCAGCCGGGAGGCCAACATCGGCACCACCGTCAACGCCACCACCAACGAGGCCGCCACCGCAAAGCTAATACTTAAGATCAGCTCGCTAAACAGCAGCGAGAAGAATCCCCCCACCAACAGAAACGGCAACACCGACACCAAGTTAGTCGTGGTAGAGGCAAACAACGCCGACTCCAACTCCTGACTGCTGCGCTCCGCCTGCCGGATCACCGCCTCCGCATCCCCACGGGGCATCCCCTCGATCCCAGCGGAGATGTTCTCGATCATGACGATGGCGTTGTCCACCACGATCCCCACACCGACCGCCAGCCCCCCCAAGCTGAAGATGTTCAAAGAGAGATCGAACACTCCCATCAAGATCACCGCAAACAGGGTCGCCAAGGGGATCGCCAGTATCACGATCAGAGTCTGCCGCAAGGATCCTAGAAAGACAAACACCGCGATCCCAGCCAACACCGCCCCGGACAGCCCTGCCAGAGCCACATTCTGGATCGACTGACGAATAAAGATCGATTCATCCAAAGTCGCCGTCAGGATCAGATCCTCCGTTAGGATCCCAGCCCGTTCCAGCTCCTGTAGTTTCTGCTTCACCCCATCCACCACATCGATCGTGTTAGCATCCGGTTGCTTTTGGACACTGATCTTGACCGCCGGGGATCCATTCAACCGCACCAAGACCCGCTCCTCTGCAGGGCCATCGATCACGGTCGCGAAATCCTTCAGGTAGACCTTGCCTTGATTGGGGGTCTCAAAGGCCAGATCTCGGATCTCCTGCACCTCCGCAAACCGTCCCACTGTCCGGGTCAACCCCCGCCGCGCGCGGGGGGGGGGGGGGGGCGGGGGGGGGGGGGGGGGTGGGGGGTG
>CAYSEO010000115.1:0-1254 GCA_964429885.1 uncultured bacterium | reverse complement strand
CCCCCAGGATCCGACCCCCAGCGATATCTTGATTACGTTGATCTAAGGTATTCAACACCTCCGACAGATCCACCCCCAAAGCCTGCAATCGTTCCAGATCCACATCAACCCGGATCTCCTCCTCCACACCACCCGAGACATCCACCGAGGCCGCCCCCGGTACAATCCCCAGCTCCCGCGACAGCTCCTCATCCGCAAAGATCCGCAGATCCATGCCCTGTTTCTCCGTGGAAGTGAGGGCAAACTCATACACCGGCAGTTGAGAGGGATCAAATTTGAACAGGCGGGGGGCATCCAGAGTATCCGGCAGCCGATCCTGGGTGCGGTTGATCACTGCCGTAGCATCATTGAGGGCCTGATCGATATCCCCACCAGGCTCAAAGTACAGATCCACCCGTACCCGACCCTCTCGAGTCGAGGAAAACACCTGCACCACACCTTCAGTCGCCGACAGCGCCTCCTCCAGGGGCCGAGTGATCTCATCCACCGCCACATCCGGTGTAAAGCCAGGGGCATCCATCCGTACCCCAATCCGGGGATAGGTGATCGAGGGCAGCAGGTTAACCGGCAGATTGGCAACATAAAACCAGCCCAACACGATCACCGCTAGGGCCAACATCAACACCCCGATATGACGACGAATCGAGAGACGGCTAATGCTCGGACCTGAGGGGGATACGGTCTCTGGAGGATAATGTCCGTTGGTCATAGCAGATCCTGGGGCGTAGGTGAGGGATGGGTCCGTTGTCAAGAATTGTAACTTACTGGCTCAGATTCTCATGCTAAGGCTCGGTTTCAATCCACAAGGTTCTGCAGATCCCTGTTGGGATGGTGACGTAGGGACTCGTGGATCTGTTTCCATCCCTGTTTCTCCTGGCCTTGCGCCCGAGGATCTCCCCCGATTGATCCGGCGCAGGTGTGAATCTTCCGATCGACCTTAGAGCAATCAGCAGAGCACCGTCGAAACTGGATTGACAAACGACACCTACAGGACAGTTCAGAGGTCATCGGGATCCGGGGTGATAGCTCAGCTAGGTAGATTGGGGAGAAACAGCTTGACCGCTCCTGCCACCAAAGCTAGGATAAATCCTACTACAACGGAGCGGTTAATAAACTCTTGGGTATCCAACCGTTTGCCAACACCTTTGACTTCAGTTTCCAGAGTGCTCATCTCTCCTGTCAAAGAAGACTCTAGAGTGCTCATTTTTCCTGTCAAAGAAGACTCTAGAGCTCTCATCTCCCCTTTGAGTTCAG
>CAYSEO010000114.1:0-12417 GCA_964429885.1 uncultured bacterium | reverse complement strand
CTAGATAGGGGGACAGACCCCGTCGCAGCCACCCCGTCACCTCCACCTCTCCACCCATCACCGGACGTAAAGCCTGGGCACTGAGAAACAGATTACCCACCGGACCCAACCGTGAGGTGTATCGCACCGGGATCGTGCCTGTCTGATCCTGGAGCTTCAACTCTGCCCCTAACTGATAACCGACTCTCCCCCGCCCAAACAGCTGGCCTTTGAGGCTCACCTTGCGCTGACTAAGTGGCGTTGCATAGGGATCGGAGAGGAGATCCAAGATCGTCATGCTGACCTCCTGCCCCCGAGGAAACAGAAACAGGGTCTTCACCGCCATACCCACCCCAAATCCCGCCACAGCCATCCCATAGATAAAGTCGATCCCTAGCCGTCTCCAGATCAGATAGATCAAGATCCCCAGCATCCAGAAGATCACTAAACCCACCACCTCACCGGCGTACTTCAACACGTTGATCTGAAACTGGTCTGTCAATCGTTTCATCTCTAATCGTTGCCGATCGGCAGGGATCTGATCCATCCCGAACTCAGGGGTCTGACGCAGCCGTTCCGCATACTGACCCAACACCCGGATCCGTTTCCCTAACAGCGGATGGGAGGAATTGATCTGCATCCACTTGGCCCAAGGAGAGAACAGATCCCACAGGAAGATCTGCCGTACCCGTTGTGGCTCCTGGGCCACCTGAAACGCTGTGCTGGCCGCCGTAGCCGTCTTCGGATCGAACACCCCGAACAATCGAGTCTGATCCACCAAGAAGCTGGGGCGACTCAGCTTACGACTGGCCATCAACAGCCCGTGGGAGATCTTGATCAGAGCCCGAGACAAACTGTTGGGATCGGCGGTGATCTCTGCGGCGAAGTGATCGGCATGATAGGTGCCCACTCGACACAGCCAAAACAACGGAAACGATCCAGCCTGATAGATCAAATAGAGCAGCGGTGAGAGATGACCGATCAGATCCTTGTTGCGGCGTCGATTTTGTCCCTCCCCCATGCGGGAGACTTGGACATAGAGCCAGTAGAGGAGCTGTAAGGGGGCTGCCAACATCGTCAGGACCGCGATCTCGCGATGACAGATCCGACCCAGCTCATGGGCATAGATCGCCGCGATCTCCTCTCCACTAAGACTCTCCAATAACCCCTGACTCACCACAATGCGAGCCCCATTGGGACTGGATCCATAGCTAAAGGCCACGGGATGAGGATCGGCGATCACCCCCAACTGAGGGATCTTAATGTCCTGTCGGGGGCAGGTCTGCTGTAGCATTTGTGCTGCTTCCGGACTCCGCCTCTGTAACTCCGTCAAACTCAGCCACCGGATCTGGTGGAGTCGCCTTTGCATCAGATCCATCAGT
This sequence comes from uncultured bacterium, assembly GCA_964429885.1. Lineage (GTDB taxonomy): Bacteria > Cyanobacteriota > Cyanobacteriia > Thermostichales > Thermostichaceae > CAYSEO01. Next base: position 11,056 of record CAYSEO010000114.1, on the reverse strand, counting down.
GGAGTGGAGAGGAAAAAAGCGGCTGCTGAGAGATTGAGGGCAAGACCTAGACTTGGCAGAAGCCACTCCTGCAACCATCTGACACTAAGGGACAGGCTGCGCAAGATTGCCCGAGGGGGCCAGAATCGAACCGTGAACCGGAAATCATCTGGGGCGAGCCCCCAGATCAACAGCAGCACAGCGACCCCAACGGTACCCAGGAGCACCCACCGCAGTGGACCCGCGCTATCGCTGAGTGGCACTCTGACCCGTGCGGGGGTCGAAGGACGATCTGAGACGGATCTCCCATTGTGAGGCAGATCTAGGGGAGCATCCAGAGCTGTCCCAGGGGAAGATGAGGGACTTGGAGGTTGAACCTGTGGGCTTGCCTCAGGAGCAGACAGGGAGGGTTGAGGGGGATCAGCTGGCTTGATCTGGGCTGGGGCAGCGGGGATCTCTGGGTCAGACTCTCTGGGAGCTGGAGGGCTTTCCGCCTCTATGTGATCGAGATGAGTTAGTTTTTTGCGTGCCCAATCCTGGACATCCGGATCGGGGAGGGTGCTGAGCTGTTGAGTCAACACTCTCGCCTTTTGCAGGTCACCTGCCTGTTGATAGGCCTTGACCAATCCCACCTGAGCCTGAACGTAATCCTCAGCCCCCTGGCGATCGGCATGGAGGGCACAGAACTCCTCTAATAGCTGGATCGCCACCTCGTAGCGGCCTTGCTTGAATGCCTTCTTGGCTGCCTGGACGGTCTCAGCACCTGAGAGCATAGGATCCCCGCTCCAAAGAAGAGGCTAACAGCTACGCTCCCAGCATAAGAGGTTGGGCTGCAGATCGGATCCCCGCCGTTGGGGGGAAGAACTCGCCCATCGGGTCCTCGTTACGCTTTTCGGAACCCGCATCAGGCCCTCCGTCAATTCGCTACGCTGTTAGCGATGAACAGTAAAAGGATCTGGATCATGGCTCTAGCAGGACGCAATCGCTGGTTTTCCTCTCTCGGGATCCTGGCTACGGGTCTAGGGATCTGTGGTTTGGCCTGGGGGGTAAGTCCCCTCAGTCAGCCGGTCCTGGCTCAGGACTCTGCCCCTGGAACATTGGTGGTCACAGGTCAAGGATCAGTGGCAGTGGAGACGGCGATCGCGATCCTGCGGTTGGGGGTGACGGTGTCGGGAGATTCAGCCGAGACGGTGCAGGCGGAGGTGGCAGCCCAGTCCAATCAACTGGTAGAGACCCTGCAGGATCTGGAGGTGGACAAGCTACAGACCACAGGTATCACCCTCAATCCCCAATACCAATACCAGAATGGTCGCTCTCAGCAAGTCGGGGTGGTGGGACAGAACCTGATCCAGTTTGAGGTGTCCATCGAGCGAGCCGGTAGCATTCTGGATCAGGCCATTGGCTCAGGGGCCTCTCAGATCCAATCCATTAGCTTCCGAGCCGAGGAGAGCGTCCGGGTTCAGGCCCGTCAACAGGCCCTCAGACAAGCGATCGAGGATGCCCAAGCCCAAGCCGAGGTGATCTTAGACTCCCTGGATCTCACCCAGGAATCCATCGCTCGGATCACAGTCAACAGCAATCTTCCCACACCCATTCCGGTATCCCTAGAGACCGCTAGCTTCTCTCGAGTCGCTGACAATGCTCCAACCCCAGTGATCGGCGGGGAGCAAACGGTCAACGCCAGCGTCAGCCTAGAGATCCAGTTCTGATCCGATCCTAAGTAGATCAGCAAAAACGTTTATACAGTCTATATAGTGTGTGTCAAAGCAATTTTGCCGATCTACTTATTGCCTGGGGCGAGATCAGATCCGCCAGATCGGTCTTTAGACTTGCCTGAGTTGATTACGTCTCCGCCCCTGCGCCCATCTTGATCTCCGCCACAATGTTCTCGAGATCCTCCTTGGGCACCCAATAGACCTCATTACAAAAATGACAGGTGGCCTCCGCTCCCTCATCCGTATTGATCATATCGATCAGCTCATCCTCACCTAACATCTTCAAGGCCCCCTTGACCCGTCTCACATTGCACTGACAATAGAACCGGATCGGCTTAGGGATGGGCCAGATCTTGAGGCCCAGATCCCCTAAGAAATCCTGCATGATCTCCTGGAGGCTCTTGCCCTCCATCAGCATGGGGCTAAACCCCTCCACCCCCTCCAGCCGTCGTTCCATCTCCTTACCCAGTCCCGGTGGAGCATCCGGCATCAGCTGTAACATCAGGCCCCCTGCCGCCTGCACCCCTTCGGTCTGCACCATCACCCCCAATAACAAAGCAGACGGAGTTTGTTCAGACGTCGCCAGATACGTGGTCAGATCCTCACCGATCTCGCCGGAGACCAACTCCACCGCACTGGTGTAAGGCTGGCCGAAGCCATCATCCCTTAACATATGCAGGTAGCCATAGCGACCCACCGCACTGCCCACATCTAGACGCCGATCCTCCGTCAGTGGCAGCTCGATGGCCGGATTCTCCACATAGCCGCGTACCGTGCCATCCATACCCGCATCCACCCAGACCCGCCCCAGAGGTCCATCCCCCCGAAACTGGACATTCACCCGAGATTGCTCTTTCTTCAAATTTGCCGCCAGCAGCAAAGCCCCACTCATTGTCCGCCCCAAAGCTGCCGTCGCTACATAGGAAAGCTGATGTCGTCTACGAGCCTCCTCCACCGCCTGCGTCGAGATCACCCCGATCGCCCTTAATTTGCCATCTGCCGCCACAGCCCTGATCAACTGGTCGGCACTGTTTGGACCTGCTTGACCGTACCCCATTGATCCTCGCTGAATCACATCTCTCTGGCTCAGGGTGCAGCGGAGCCACTCTAGACCGAGATCCTGAGTCCCTGCTGGCACATTGTGATCCTGACTTAACGTATTGTAACCGTTCGAGTCATAGACCACGGCTCCTCATCCTAACCTGCCTCCATCTGACCCCTGTTCCCCATCCGCCCTCGATCCAGCCACTCCTCAACCTTGGGATTTTCCTAAGAAATGTGAAGAAGCTCCATAAGAGCGGTCCACGATCGCCGAGAATAACTTGCGAGTGTCAGTTCTACTCTGAGATCGGCACTCCATAACAAATCAGCTTGAGGATGAACATCCATGAGTGTTGTCACCAAATCCATTGTGAATGCCGACGCCGAAGCGCGTTATTTAAGCCCCGGTGAATTGGATCAGATCAAATCCTTCGTCTCCAAGGGCGAGGCTCGTCTGCGGATCGCTCAGGTGCTGACTGAGTCCCGGGAGCGCATCGTCAAGCAGGCTGCGGATCAGTTGTTCCAGAAGCGCCCTGATGTGGTCTCCCCTGGCGGCAACGCCTACGGCGAGGAGATGACCGCCACCTGTCTGCGGGATATGGACTACTACCTGCGTCTGGTCACCTACGGCATCGTCAGCGGTGATGTTACCCCCATCGAGGAGATCGGCCTAGTGGGTGTGAGGGAGATGTACAACTCCCTGGGCACCCCGATCCCTGCTGTGGCGGAGAGCGTTCGTCAGATGAAGCAGGTGGCCATGAGCCTGTTGGCGGGCGAAGATGCCGCTGAGGCCAGCTACTACTTCGACTACGTTGTGGGCGCCATGGGCTAGTCCCTAGGGGCAGCTCTTTGACCGTTTGTCTGATCGATCTCGACCCAGACTCTCACTTGTGATCACATCATCGGATCTATAGGAAACCATCATGCAAGACGCAGTTACCTCCGTCATCAACAGCTACGACGTGCAGGGCAAGTACCTGGATGTCACCGCCATGGAAAAGCTGAAGAGCTTCTTCGCCACCGGCGATCTGCGGGTGCGGGCCGCAGGCACCATTGCCGCTAACGCTTCCACCATCGTCAAGGATGCAGCTGCCAAGGCACTGCTGTACTCCGATCTGACCCGTCCTGGCGGCAACATGTACACCACCCGTCGCTATGCGGCCTGCATCCGGGATATGGACTACTACCTGCGCTACGCCACCTACGCCATGCTGGCGGGTGACACCTCCATCCTGGATGAGCGGGTGCTGAACGGCCTCAAGGAGACCTACAACTCCCTGGGTGTGCCCATCGGCTCCACGGTGCAAGCGATCCAGGCCATGAAGGAAGTGACCGCTGCTCTGGTGGGCATGGATGCTGGCAAGGAGATGGGTGTCTACTTCGACCACATCTGCTCTGGCTTGAGCTAAAGGTAGCCTTAAGGAGATCGGCCAACTTCCTTTGACATGCATTGACGGTCTGTATAGACGTTTTCGCCGATCCACTTACCTTCGTCCTAGTGCTCTGTGATCTTGATCAGAGTGACTAGCCAAGACGGGCAGCTTACGACAGGGATCTGGTGTGCATGGGTACGCGAGCTCTCTGGGGTAGGAGGCCCGTTTTGTGTCTCTAGCGCTGTCAGCGCCTGTGTTGTCTACCGATCACCCCACTCAAGGCAAAAACTATGCGCATGTTTCGTGTCACCGCCTGTGTGCCAAGCCAGACGCGGATCCGCACCCAGCGGGAGCTGCAGAATACCTTCTACACCAAGCTGGTTCCCTACGAGAACTGGTTCAAGGAGCAGCAGCGGATCCAGAAGTCCGGCGGACGGATCCTGAAGGTGGAACTGGCCACCGGTAAGCCCGGTATGGATGTGGGCCTGCTCTAGGCTGATCCTTGACAGTCCTGGGTCGTCTTGATCCACTGCTACAGCTGATCGACAACACGAGGCATGGGATCCAGCAGCAGGGTTGCGGATGTCATGCCTTCGTTATGGGGGAGAGATGGCCGCAGGCAACCCGTTACAGATCCTTGGTCCCACAGCTTTCCATCCACACCCTCAAGGGGGGCAGCATCATTCTCAATCCCACCCTCATTGCCTCCATTTCCCATGAGTCAGGACTTAAGTCGATCCCCTCACCACAGAGGCCGATATGCCATCCACTCCCTCACTTTAGATCACCTCTCCTCGCTTCTGGAACTGGATCAGATCTGCTATGGGGGGTACTGGGGAGAACAGGGATATCGATCGGAACTTGACCGAGACTCTAGCTTAGTTCTGGGGGCATTTGAGAGCTCTGATCTGATCGGTTTTGGCATCCTCTGGCGAGTTCTGGAGGAAGCTCACATTATCTCCTTGGCCGTTCATCCTGATCACCGACGTCAAGGGATCGCTCGTTCACTCTTACAGGCTTTATTAAAGGAAGCTCGCGCTCAGGGGTGTGCCTGGGCCACTCTGGAGGTGCGAGAGTCCAATCAACCGGCACAAAGTCTCTATGAGTCTACCGGATTTCAGCTCTTAGGTTGCCGTAAGCGATACTACGAGGACACTGGGGAGGATGCCCGGATCTATTGGAAAAAACCGTTAGCATAGAGATCATCCTGAGCGTCTGGTTGGATCGATGTCTGCACCCACTCAATCACGGAAACGGAGTTTCTCTAGTTTCTCTTTCAAGGCAGCCTTTAAGCACCTAGGAATTCAAGATCTACACCGGTGGACCTTGGTGGCTGAGCCAGTTTCCCCTAGCGATTTCTTCCATCAGCGACTACAACGACTACAACGATTTGATTTGGAAACCTTAGAGGTGTCAAAGACCTTGTTAATCGATGCTATCTGTGAGGAGGGTTTGGAAGGGATCGATCGGCTGAAGATCTGGAAAGGGGCCTATTTAGAGGGAGAGACCGTCTGTGGTAATGTCGATTATCTGATCGCGGAACGACGTGCCTATTTAGAAGCCCCCTTTGCCTGTGTGATCGAGGCCAAAAAAGACGACTTTGAACAGGGAACGGCTCAATGCCTGGTGGAGATGCAAACCTGTCAGTGGATCAATCAGCAGTTCGATAAACCGATCGAGATCTATGGTATCGTCACCAATGGTGAGGGGTGGAAGTTCTACAAGCTGACCCGATCTCATCAGGTTCATGAGACTCTATTGTACGGTATCGCTGAGCTGTCGATCCTGTTAGGAGCCCTCCGATCTATTCTGCAGCAGTGTGAACGGAACTTGCTCTAGTAACTGCCCAGGATCCCACGCCGTTTCGCCTGATCCACAGCCCAACGAAAGATCACTAATCCCAACCCCAAATATAGGCAACCCACCCCTAGGGACAGTAGCCAGCGTCCGATATCTAAGGCGATCTCTCGGACCATGAGATCTCGTAATAACCCCACACCCCCTGTCATAGGTAATATCTGCCCGATCAAACCGGGGATCCCGTCCCATTCCTCTGTCGGGGCTGCCATCAGAAACAGCAGTCCAAACTGAAAGATCGCCACCACCTGTTGGATCCGCTTAAAGAGTAAGGCCAGAGAACCGATGATGAAGGCAAGTCCATAGGCCCCTGTGATCACGCTGGCTAAGGGCAACAATAATGCAGGCGGAAAATGGATCTGGCTGCCAGTTATACCCATGAATAAGAACAAGATACTCAGCATCAGAGTGAGTCGTAATGTCAAGCTGGCGATGGCTCGGGCGAGAAAGATCCGGGGCCCCCCAAATGGGGAGAGTAAAACCTGTTCCAGAGTCCCCGTTTGGGTCTCCAACTGTAGATTAATGGCGATATCATTGACCACAAACAACACCAGCGTCCATAGTACATAGCCGATCACCACAGCATCCAACCGCTCACCCAACTGAGAGGTAGGACCTGCCACATACTGGGCGCCTACAAAAAGTCCGTAGAACAGACCCGTGATGATCACCACCCCACCGATCGCTTCCGCTGGATAGCGAATGAACTGGATCCAGGTTCGCTTGAGCTCCGCACTGAATAACTCAACCATGTTGTCGCACCAATCTCAAAAAGACTTGGGTCAGATCCGCTTGATCCCGTTGAATAGAGATCAAAGGCAACGGCTTCAGAGCCTCCAAAACCTCATATAATCCTATGGCTGATCCAGTATAGGAGATCTGATCAGGAGAGCGGATCTCAGCCCCCATGGACTCCAGTAGTTTGCTCCGAACCGGATCCATTCCCCCCTCGATTTGGATCAAAAATGTAGCCCCGGAAAACTGCCGGATCAGATCCTGGGTAGAGGATTCGGCAATGATCTGTCCCTTTTGGATGATGCTAACCCGATTGGAGAGCTCCTCGGCGATGTTCAACTGATGGGTGGTCAACAGGATGCCCCGTCCCTCCTTGGCGATCTCTCGGATCAGCTCCTTCACCGTCAGCGTCGCCTCCACATCCAACCCCAGGGTGGGCTCATCCAGCAGCAAAAGCTTCGGATCGTGGATCAGAGCTACGGCAATGGCCAACTTCTGTTGCATGCCTCGGGAGAGGGTTTGCACCGAGACCCGCCGCTTCGCAGTCAATCCGAATTTCTCCAATAGGATCTCGCCCCGTTGCTGGGCTTGCCGACGAGATAAGCCCTTGAGCGCCCCAAAGTACTCCAGATTCTGCTCCGGAGTCAGTCGCCAGTAGACATTGCGGTTGCCCTCCAACACCGCTCCCACCTCCGCTAAAGCTTGGGGCTGTCGAAACGGATCCTGACCCACGATCGACACCCAACCTTGATCTGGATACACCAACCCCGCAATCATCTTGATGGTGGTGGTCTTGCCGGCTCCATTCGGTCCTAAAAACGCCAACACCTCCCCAGCCCTGAGCTGTAGGGACACACCTCGTACTGCCTCCACCCACTGTCGTCCGGCCCGAAACCCCTTGCGCAGCTGCCTCGCCTCCAAGACATCCATACCTACCCCTGCGATTACCGCTCTATCCTGGCTCAGATCGTGAGATCCTGTAGAAGATCCCACCGTTCCCCAGGAGCGGGCTTGCCATCGAAAGGACATCCCCATGAACGTCAATGTTGCAGATATCACCGTCAGGACGATCCAGGGCCAGGAGCGATCCCTATCCGACTATGCTGATGCCGTCCTATTGATCGTCAATGTCGCCTCTCGCTGCGGCTATACCCCCCAATATACGGGCCTGGAGCAACTGCACGAGAAATATGGTCCTCAGGGACTCAAGGTCTTGGGGTTCCCGTGCAATGACTTTGGCGCCCAGGAGCCCGGATCCAACGAGGAGATCCTCAACTTCTGCACCACGAATTATGGTGTTCAGTTCGAGCTGTTCGACAAGGTCCATGCCAAGGGTCCAGAGCAGCACCCCCTCTACACCACCCTGACCCAGGCGGTGGATCCCAAAGGGGAGGTGGCCTGGAACTTTGAGAAGTTTCTGATCAACAAACAGGGGGAGGTGGTGGCTCGCTACAAGAGTGGTGTCCGTCCCGACGATCCTCAACTGGTCACAGCGATCGAGCAGGAATTGGCTCTGTAGACCTTAAGATCCGAGTCCTGATTTGATCCTCTCTAAACCGCCCCTGATCTGAGCTGCAGGGGTATTTTCATCTGTAAAATCTTTGATCCTGAATCGGCACGTGGAGTGAGCTTATCCTATCACATCAGATCCTGGAAACTGAGAATGTCATCGTTTAGATCCTTAGATTAACCAGTAGATAACAGACCGTTAAGAACGGTTGCAGCCCCTTGTCGGCCCCCAGTCTCGGCCACTATCGTAAGAAACATAAGGGTTCTGCAAGGAGGTTGCTATCCCAACGGTTCCATCCGAACTGACCCCAGCTTTGAAGATCAACTCGCCACACTCTTGGCTGTTTACCCGTGTATTGATCTGCTTGGTCCAACATCTCCAACGTGTCAAGCGTCAACTCGGATCTCAGGGCATCGGATCGGTTCAACTCCAGGGATATTCATACCGCACATCGGTTTGCCACATTCTCTAGATCCATGGGAGTTAATCAAGGACACTGGATTCTGCGTTCTGGAGATCGCCTTGGTCTCAACTCAGATCAGAAGGACAGGATCTTAAGATCCCTTGAGACTTCAATCTACATCAACATCAGTGGTCCAACAGAGACTGTGTTTTGGATATCCCTCTAGTCCATCCATCATCGGTGAGACATGAGCCTCAGCTAGGGCGATCTATCCAGCCCTGAAATGATTCGGGAGTGAGTCAACGAGCTTTAGCTGACTTCTACTATGACTTAAACTGCAAGGAGGATGATCATATGGTTCGTTTCTTCTCTGACATGGCTAAGGCTGTTGCAGGTCTGTTCTCCCCAGCCGAGGAGGATCTGTTACATGTCGGCTTCCAGCCCATCACGGATGATGTTTATCGAGTCGAGGGCTCTGCCTGCTACGCCAGCGATCTGGACGGTGCCGAGTTGGTGCGTAGGTAGCGGTGGAGATCGACGGATAGAGGCTACTCATTAGAGGCCACTTCTGTAAACGCTAACTGGTGTACATGAGAGGTTTTCCATCTCGTTTCGACAACTGAAGAGTCTATTTCCCCAGGCATCTGCCTGTTTTGTCTCAGACAATCCAAGATCAGTTTAGCGATGGTTCAAGTTTGGATCATCGCTTGACCCATTCCAGAGAAACATCTATACAGACCCATATATCTGGGCGGAGGGGATTGCTCACTTCAATGTGCAAACCTTGCGGTCGCCAGGTTCTTTAGAACATGACGATCGTTTGACCTGAGGCTACGCCTGATCCGGGCGTCTCAATCGGAGTGGCGACTGCAATACCTGTGAAGGCACACCATGATCCAGATCCTCACCCTTTCACCACCAGGCGGCTACTACGGCTCTGCCCAAACACCTCCACAGGGTTATACATCTCCTCCACATGGGTGGGCGCAACGGCGAACTCGCCAGGGATCTCCGGTCGAAACAGATAAACAAACTCATGTTCCCCTTGAGACAAATGGGTGGAGAAAAACGTGATCCGATCATCTCGAACCGTTTGATGGGTCCAAAACCAGTTCCACCAGTAACTGTCTCGGCCACGACCCGTCAGCTGCTGTGGATCCTGAGAGGTGATCTCAGCCCCACTGGGCAAGGGCTCCTCCACCATGACATAGTTACTATCCCGCTCCGCCTCTACCGTGATCCGACCCAAGATCATCTCCCCCGCTGGAATCGATCCCCGTAGGGGTTGCTCTTGATAGATCACGGTGCCGTCCGTTTGGGGCTCTGGGGTGAGGGTGAAATACTGACGCTGCACCGCAAAGCCCTGACTCTCGGCTTCTAGGGGCTGTTCTGGTGGAGCGGCAATGGTGCTCTCAAAGCTGAGGCTGTAATGGAGGGGCCCCCTGCCCACCTTCTCGATCTCGATCGTCTGTGTTCCCGGTTGTAAGCGATCCGAACCCAGATCCCGAGGGGAGAGATCCAACACCTGCCGAGGCTGATCCCAATCCGGACTCCAACGCCCCAACAGCGCTCCAGTGGAGAGATTGCGTAAGATCACCTCATAGTTGGCTGGGGTCTTGGTAGCCTGAGCCTCGTAGTAACGAGTTAAACCCACGATCGCGTCAGCCGTAGCCTTCGTTGTACTCCAGTTGGCTCCCCCGCGAATATCCAGGATCCACTCAGCGATCTGATCCACACGGGGGGATTCCAGAGCTGTGGCGGCTTCTAAGACAGGTCCCGCGATCTCCACATCTCGATAGCTGTACCGATGCCAGGGGTAATAGGTCTCAGAAGTGAGATCAGGGGGTTGAAACCAGAGGAACCGGCGCTCTCGATTCACCTGTCGGAGCAGACCCAATAGGGAGTCCCGCGCCAGGGATCGATCCCCTAACCTCAGCAACGCCAAGGTGCGATAAGCCTGACCAAAGGTGGAGAGCCGTTGCGGATCGATATCTCTAACCTGCTCCAGATCCGCCCGTCCATACAAGCCCAGGGCATAGTTGGTAAACATGAGGCTATCCGGATCCACCTGCTCTGGATCTTGGATCAAGGACTCCAGATATTGGATGCCTCGCTCCTCCTGATCGGGATCCACCGAGTAGCCCGCCCCCTGAGCCCGGTGATAGCCCATCAGCACATAGCTGGTCAGATCGGGATTACTGTCATCGGCGCGCCACCAGCCCCAACCCCCATCGCTGTTCTGCTGTTGAGAGAGCCGTCTCAGTCCCCGATCGATCGTCTGCGGCAACCGCTCTAGAGTCTCCGATTGCAAAGGCAGCCCCAAAGTCTGGGCCGCCTCCGCCACCGCCAAACTGGGCAGGAAACGGCTCAAGGTCTGTTCAGTACACCCATAGGGATAGCGGACCAAGTAATCTAACGCCCCCAACAGATCCGCCGCCGGATT
>CAYSEO010000113.1:0-12434 GCA_964429885.1 uncultured bacterium | reverse complement strand
ATCTGCCCTTGAGCTCTGGCTCCTCACCCCCGGTGACCTCGAATCTACAGCCACACCCTCAAGATCCGCAACCCCAGTTTCAACCTATTACTGATCTGGAGCGCACCCTGGAGACGGTCGATCAGCCTTTGGTGATCCAAACCGGCTCGCAGGGATCTACGGTGATGCAGCCTACGGGATCCGCTCAGTCCACCTCAAGCACCTGGATCACGTCACTGCGACCTCAGGATCTGGGGGCAGCGAGCTTCCGTCGGGATCATGGGGTCCGGTTCAATTACATCGCTGGGGCCATGGCTGGGGGCATCGGCTCGGTGGACATGGTGGTGGATATGGCCAAGGCTGGCATGTTGGGCTTCTTCGGATCCGGCGGAGTGCCTCTGGAGCGAGTGGAGGCAGCGATCCAACAGGTACAGGAGCGGCTTCTGGACTATCCTCAGGCGGCCTACGGCTTCAATCTGCTCCATAATCCAGTCGAGCCTGAGCTGGAGGAGCGCACGGTGGATCTGTATCTGCGCTATGGGGTGCGACGGGTCTCCGCCTCCGCCTATCTGCGGTTGACCCCTACGGTGGTGCGCTATCGAGCCACGGGTTTGCGCCGCTTGCCCGATGGCCGGATCGAGGCTCCCCATCATGTGTTTGCCAAGGTCAGTTCCCCTGAGATCGCGGCTCAGTTCATGGCCCCACCCCCAGAGGCTATGTTGAAACAGTTGGTCTCCCAAGGACGATTGACCGCTGAGGAGGCGGAGCTGGCAGCCCTGTTGCCCGTGGCCCAGGATGTTACTGCAGAGGCAGATAGCGGTGGCCACACCGATCGACGCCCCATGACGGGTCTCCTACCCCAACTGTTGCGGCTACGGGATCAGCTGATGCAACGCCATCGCTATGCCGATCACGGAATCGAGCTGCGGGTCGGTGCCGGGGGCAGCATCGGGGATCCTCTCTCAGTGCGGGCAGCTCTGGCCCTGGGGGCGGATTACATCCTGACGGGATCGATCAATCAAGCCAGTTTACAGGCGGGCACCTCGCAGCTGGCCAAGGCAATGCTGGCCCAGGCGGCCATGACCGATGTGGTGATGGCTCCGGCGGCAGACATGTTTGAGATGGGGGTACAGGTGCAGATCCTGAAGCGGGGCACCTTCTATCCACAACGCTCCCGCAAACTCTATGCTGTCTACAAAACCTACGACAGCCTGGAGGCGATCCCAGCCGAGGAGCGGTCTAAGTTGGAGCGGGATATCTTCCGACAATCTCTAGAGGAGATGTGGGCCTCTACAGCGGACTACTGGCAGAAGCGGGATCCACAAGTGCTGCAGAAAGCCCTTAGGGATCCCAAGTTCAAGATGGCCCTCACCTTCCGGGCCTATCTGGGCTTAAGCTCCCGTTGGGCGCAAAAGGGACAAGAGGATCGCAAATCTGACTTCCAGATCTGGTGTGGTCCAGCTATGGGCCTGTTCAACAGCTGGGTGCAGAACTCCTGGTTGGCGGATCTGGAGAACCGAGATGTGGTGATGATGGGTCTGGCCTTGTTGCATGGCGCTGCGGTGTTGACCCGAGCTGAGCCGTTGACCCAGGCAGGGATTCCCCTTCCCTCCCGTCTGGATCTGACCCAACCGGCCCCGCGAGAGACTCTGGTAAACTACCTTTGAGTTCAAGCGAGATCTCATCTCTTGATCCCGTTCCCCGCACAGCACTCACCAGCACCTAGATCCCCATGGCCGATCAGCAGCATCTTGTTTTCCTTGACGGGGTAACCGGATTTCTCGGTCGATGGACGCTGTTTTGGTTTCTGGAGGAGCTCCCCCAAGAGCAGGTGGCGGTCTTGATCCGGCCCCAAGCGAAGGGGGAGAAGGCCCAAGCGGATGCCCAGGCCCGACTCGATCAGATCCTTGGCTCCATCGGCATGGTGTCAGAACGGGAGCGGGTCACCGTCATACCAGGGGATCTGAAACAGCCCAACTTCGGGAATCCCGAGGCTATCCAGAATCTGCAGGCTGCCAGCTGGTTACATATGGCTGGGGATGTCACCTTCCGTAAGCTGGGGGATAAAGGATCCCTGGTCACCAATCTGGATTACACGGTCAACTTTATCGAGGCAGCAGCCAACGCCAGCCATGTGCCCCAAACAGTCTGCCACACCTCCACCTTCTATGTGTTCGAGAAGGCAGGCACCCCAGATGATGAATTCCAGGTCCCCGAAGCCTTTCACGATCCAGCCCAGATGGAGCATCACAATGCCTATGGGTATTCCAAACTCAAGGCAGAGATGTATCTGCAATCCTTGGTGGAATCCAAGTCACTGCCTTACAACTTATTGATCTACCGACCGGACATCATCATGCACCACATTCCGGTGCCAGAGGTTGCCCAACGCAATCCAGGGCTGATCACCGATGACTTTAAGGTGACCTATCAGTTGATGGCCGCCGTGCTCGGACGAGTCAGTTTGCAGATCCCCAATGGTCCTTCATTAAACCGCCCGATCCCCTACCTGCCCGTCAACCCTGACTCCCAGGGCTATATCTCCGATGTGGATGGGATCACCAAAGCGATCATGCAGATCACCACACTTTATGCCGATGGAGGGCTATCACCAGAGGAGGGCTATGCCATTTTTCAGCTCGTCAATCGCTGGCGTCCTTTAAGTAACAGCTTCATTCGAGAGGTGTGTGAGCGGATCGATCCTGAGCGAGTCAGCCAGGTCAAACAGGTTCTACCGGAGACTTTTCGCCAGGAGATCCTACCCGGTCTCAGCTGGTGGGAGAAGCTGTATTACTCCAACCTGATCGATCCCTTTGTCGGGTACATGGATCGGCCCAAAACGATCGCAGATACGACTCATGTGGATGAGGTATTAGGGGAGGAGTGGCACAATCTCCATCCGGCCCATAACCTGGATATCGCTCAATGGCTGGAGTCAGGATGTCGCCAGGCGATCGAGAAAGACTTTGGCCAAAAACTGCAGAAACCCACTGTCAGGGGCTAATGTCAGGGGCTAATGTCAGGGGCTAATGTCAGGGGCTAATGTCAGGGGCTAACTCGATCCCTTCACCAGAAAAGTAATCAACAGGCAAGTGGTGGAACAAATATGGGCATGATGCTGTATGGACTAAAGCAGAAAATGATGTTGGAGCTCCAGCGAGCTTATGTGACCCTTGAGCTTCCCCTGATCCTAGAGGCTCCCATGATCGCAATGGAGCGGATCATTTATGAGCGAGATCTAGATCAGATCCCTATAGAGCAACCGATCTTTATCATTGGCTGCCACCGTTCTGGGACAACGGCCTTGTACGATCTACTGGCCAAGCATCCCGACATCGCCTATTTCACGAACGCCTCGACGCTACTCCCCAGATCCTCCATCATGACCCATCAGTTCGGCAAGATGATGGGCTTACAAGGGGTGGAGTTGGAGCGTTTCTTCGGGGATGGAGTGGGTTACACCTATGATAGCCCCTCAGAAGGGATTCGAGTGTGGGAGCGTTACACGACAGATCAAGAAACCCACTGTCTGGATGAGAACTATGATAATCCTCAGATGGAGAACTATCTCAAAACGATGATTCGCAAACATCTCAGGGTTTTTAATAGATCTAGATTTCTCAACAAGAATCCAGATAACTCTGTCCGCACTCGCTACATCCATAAGATCTTTCCTGATGCTCGGTATATCCATGTCATCCGAGATGGTCGAGCCGTTACAGCCTCACTGGTCCGAGCCAAGCAACGAGCAATTGAGTTCTTCGGATGGGGCCATCCTCACGCAGAACATGGGACCATCGTAGAGGGCTGGCCTCAGATCAAGAAGATCTGGGAGCAAGAAGATCCCGTTGTCGGAGCAGGACTCCTGTGGAAAGCCGTTATGGAGACTTTGGAGAGAGATGTCAAGGTGATCCCTCCAGAACAACTCTTAGAGATTCGCTATGAGGATCTGCTAGCTGCTCCTCAAGACTCTATCAACCGGATCCTGGAGCTCTGTCAGCTGCGTATTGATCCTGAAGTCATGGAAAGTCTACAGGGAGACATCGACAAGATGAGCGCCCGTCAGGACAAACAAGGATGGAAGCAGGCTTTCTCAGAGGATGATTTGGAACGACTGATGGAAGCGATTGGTCCAACGATGATCAAGCTAGGATATAGAGCATGATCACAAATCTGAGGAGATCACTATCATGAGCAGCAAAGAAACTAACCAGAAAATCATCCTCATCACCGGCACCTCCAGCGGAATTGGCTTGATCAGTGCTTGTCGGTTGGCCAAGAGAGGCCATACTGTCTATGCAACGATGCGGGATGTCACAAAGCAAGATAAGTTATTGGAGGAGGCCAAACGGCAGGAGACCTCGGTGATCGTTCGCTCACTAGATGTCACAAAAGAGGACACGATCCAAGCCGTAGCCGAGGAGATTAAGTCATCCCATGGATATTTAGATGTCTTGATAAACAATGCTGGCTATGGCATTGGAGGACCTTTTGAGCTACTTGCCGATGCAGAGATCAGAGAGATTATGGAGACCAACTTTTTTGGTGCCCAGAGAATGATACGTTTTGCTTTACCTCTATTACGTCTGAGACAGGGGGCTCGCATTATTAATCTCTCCAGTGTCGCAGGATTAGCTGGGATCCCAGTCCTCGGAGCCTACAGTAGCAGTAAGTTCGCCCTAGAGGGGTTTTCTGAGGCATTGCGACACGAGCTCAAGCAGTTTGGTGTGTTTGTCTCCTTGATCGAGCCTGGTTCCTTTAAGACGGATATATGGAGAGGAAACAGAAAGTTGGCTGCAAAATATCATGAGCCAGATAGTTTATATAAATCCTATGCAGAGAGAATGCTCAGATCTCAAGAGGACAGATACTTCCTCATGGGAGATCCAGAAAGAATTGGGCGTTTGATTGAACGAGTTGTCCATGCCACGAGTCCAAGAATGCGCTACCGTATAGGCTGGGATGCTAATTTAGTCTGGGGACTCAGACAACTCCTGCCTTTCGAGCTCTACAGTTGGTGCTTAAACTTGCTTATCGATCCGCCGGTTTCCATCCCTAAACTAGGAAAAGAGCAGATGTCCAGTACGCAGGTATCGCAAGCCAAACCAGCCAATGAGGTGACGGACGATCCTAATTGACCCTATAAGTTATTGCTCAACTTATTGCTCAACACATACCAATTTCATGCCTTTTTCGAGATGGCTTTGGTCGATATGATCTTCTACTCCATTCCCTATTGGCTAGGTTTGTTTTCGTTCACAGGGCTGCGGGCCAGTAGCGGTCTTACCTAACAAAGCTAACAAAATCAGGTCGCTGTGGCTCCGTAAATGCTTGAGTCTCTCGTCTAGTAGTGCCAATATGAGAAGTACGGTTCCAGCTGATCTCTAATCAAATCCTGGTGATGCTCAACCTCAGGTAGTAATCGAGGCGAACGAGGCTTGATATCAATGATCTCTGAAAGTGAGATGCTAGGTTCAGTTCCGAGAAAATTAAGGATATGAACAAGATTAACCTCCGGTTCTCGACAAAGATCTTCGTATCGTAACGAGAGATAATCTTGCTTAGGAACGGACTCAATATTAGAAAGGAAATAATGAGTTGATCGACTCATCTCCCCCAAAGCACGCCGCAAACCCAGATTCAAGAAGTTAGAGTTGATCAGGCGTGCAATGGTATGCTTCATCGGGTTACTCATAATCTGCCTGTAGTAGAGGGAAAGTAGGGACAAATAGACATTCTCTTGATCGAAGAAGCTTCGCCATGCCTTAAGCCTAGAGTTAATAACATAGATGGGATTACGATGAATGAAGATAAATCTAGAGCGAGGAAATACCGTCTTGATATAAACAAAGTGTGGAAAGCACCAAGGGTTTTTGAGTAATAGAGTTTTTTCAGGGGAAGAGACAGTCTGGATCTTCTTACATATCTCAGAAAACAGATCCACGCTGCGTGGATGAAGATAAAATGGATAGCCTGCGTTACTGAGGATAAATCCATATTCCTCCGGAAGATCTGGGGTTGCCTTGACCTCATCAATGACTCGACTATCTATCCCTAGTTCACGGAACTGAGCAGACAGGTTGGAATAAGCTTGATCTTCATTATGATTAAAGAAATTACTAAGGATCTCATTGTATCGAATAATGTGGTAGGCCTTAACATAGTTGAAACAGTTGGTGGCAACTAGGAGCTTGTACAAAAGTGTGGTGCCTGATCGATGTACACCCATGATAAAGATAGGATCTGACTGCCAAACAGATAGATCCTTAAGATACTGTCGATCTAATGAATCAATCATCATCGGCTTCCTGAAAAACAACAGCTTATCCTACTATTGGAACACATCGATCTTACCTCGTAGCGCAACCTTAAATTCTCGATCGACCTTAGATTGACTCAACCGCAGTAGCGACACCTCTACATCATTGAGTGTCTCCTCTAGACCAAGCCTACGGATCACCTCAGTAGGAGTAGCCATGTCTTTTCCCTGACCTAAGAGTTGGGCCACCCTTCTACGGTGATGGAGAATCCTGGGCACGATCTGAGATCCTGATTTGACGAGCTGCGGCAGTACTCCTTGTTCCTCCCAGGGAAACATCTTTACAGGAGAGAAACCTGATAGCCTCCTATAGATCTGCTTCTGAGAGGGATCTTGCTTAACAAATTGCTGAGAGATCAGATCGAAGAAATACGCATCCTGATGTTTCATCTCATGGAAAAGAGCAGCGGACAGGGAGAAGAAACCAGGACTACAAAATAATACTCTACTGCGACGCATGATCTCATAGTCAATACATACCGCATTCTGATCTGAGTTAGTGATCTTGAGATCTCTATAACAGATCGG
Organism: uncultured bacterium; assembly: GCA_964429885.1. Taxonomy (GTDB): domain Bacteria; phylum Cyanobacteriota; class Cyanobacteriia; order Thermostichales; family Thermostichaceae; genus CAYSEO01. Next base: position 5,608 of record CAYSEO010000113.1, on the reverse strand, counting down.
GTTGAATGACTTAAAGTAACTGAGATAATCCTCTAGATCTCCATTTGTTGCAATGTAGAGCATCGGACTTTCCAACTGATCCCAGATCTTTTGTAAGGAGTCTCTGTAGCATCGAGCTGGGATGACGTGATGGACTCCTTTCAGGAAAAAGTGATAGAAGGTGACGTCGCCTCTGCGAATATGGAGAGTGATAAAGGATCGCCGATTTAGCAGACGATGAGTATACTCATTCAGACAGGACTTAAACTCGAACGCCTCTCTGACAATCTTATGGTTGGCCTCATTCACAAAAAAGCCCATATCAAAATCATGAAAGTGTCCACATAGATGCATGTTACTGTTTGTAGCACCAAGCAGATCCAAGGTCTCCAGAAAGTTTTGATTATCCTTTAAGCGTTTCTGTAAAATCGCTTCCTCAATCTGCCAGGCAGTTGCTAACTTTGTGGAGTACAGACGAGCGAACCCCCATAGAAAGGGATCGTTAACTAGAACTCGGGTGGAGGAATTTCTCTGAGCTTTCTTCCCCACCTTACAGGTGATGAGTCGGTAAAGACGACTGGTAGTTGGAATCAGTAGAGATCGATTGGCACGGTGGCAAAGGATGACAGCGGTTAGGTATTGGAATAAGTTACTGCCCGAGGCGCCCTCGAAATCAATGCTGAGAGTAGGTTGAGACATACCTGAGCTGGTCAAGCCAACGTAGCAGACAGTCAGATGACTCTACCAGTCTGTAGACAAATTGTCAAGACGGGGTCCTGTGTGAATGTCATCATCTGTGCTGAGCCTACTCTCCCTTGGCTGATTTGAGAATCTATCTCAAGTATTGCAGTCGCTACTCCGATTGAGACACCCGGATCAGGCGTAGCCCCAGGTCGGACGATCGTGATGTCCTCAGCAATGGGGCGACTCCAATACATCCAGGTCTTGTCAACTCATCTTGAACTCCGACGGGATCTGAGGATCGGTCGATGATGAGATCAAGAAAATGTGTTTACAAAAGATCAATCTAATGTGCTAAGCTTTTGGGCATGTGAACAGTAATAATTACCGAAAGCCCTGATCGGAGAAAATGTCATGACCTCTCAGTGGTTCATTTCGATTCAAATAGGTTTGTTTATTACTCTTTTTGCCTCGCTTAGCTGTGCCTCCAACCCATCTAACACTCTTTCTCCCTTATCCAGTCTGTTGGAAGAGGAGACCTCCGATGTTCGAGTCAATGTATTAGCCTCAGCAGATACATCTCAGACTTCTCAAGTAGAGATCGAGCTCACCAAGTGCCCAGATCTTCCTTCTTTCTGGGTAGGGTCTGTAGATGGAAGTGTGAACAGGGGATCCGTATTTCCAGAGGAGGAAGCTGTCTATTGGCTCCCAAAGCTACCTAGCTTATCAGGTCGCTCAGGGTACTATGAATTTAGAGGTCAGTATCCAGAGGTTCGGTTCTCGTCTTACCAGAGTTATACCCCTTTGGGAACGAGTATCGATTCCATTTTCGATTTTGACTTTGCACCCACTGACGGATCAAGACCCTCCTTTTCCCTATCCGAAGATGAGTATGTGGTGAAGGCATTACCAAGCAACGCTCCCAAACTTAACAGCAGGCGAGAGGAAACTGCTTTCTATCTAGGAGATCAACCCCAATCCCCATTCTATTTTATACTGTACAGACTTTATGCTCCCGATCCATTGGGTCAAATACAGGTTCCACCTGAGTTTGAATATGATTCCAAACGGTGGAGAAATCAAGGCCAACATTTCTTGCCCACAATCTATTATATTACAGACAATGTAAGGCGACCTCACTTTAGCAGTTTGAACGAAATTTGCAGCTTTGTCGAGGAAAATGATGACCCTAACCTCTTTAGACCTATCGATTTCTTTACGGAGCTAGGGAATCAAGTTGTCCCACGACTTGAGGATGTTGAGTTGGAGACAGGTTTAGCTTCTGATCGTCCCCCCTGGTTTGTGGGTACAACCTTTTTCGAATCCATAGTTCCGTTGTTTGAAGACCGTCCAAAGATCGTTGAGACTCTGCGAACCCTCTCCGAGAGAGAAGCCGTAACAGAGTTAATCCCAAATGATGCTAATGCCTACCTCGTTACGTTCATCAATAGGGAATATGGAGAGATATTGGTTACAAGCTTCAAGGCTCCCACATTTCCTAACACTCAGGTGGGAGAGGAAATTGATTCTGAGACTCAGGATACGCGATTCTGGTCTATCTGTATGTATCAACCTTTTCTCTTGTACGTCACCGGCTGCTTAAGTGATTATGAGACAGCCATTGATGAGAATGGATATGCTACCTTTGTGTTTTCCAGAGAGAAAGATCGCCCCATCGATCCGGAGACAGGCTCCCCATTCCAAAATTGGTTAGCTTTGCCCTCCTCCACAAGCGTAGTGTTCTATCGGCATACCCTGCCTAGTTTTAGGAGATCTCACGTCTTTTATAAAAAACTCTGTGATCCGCTTGATCGGGAATGCCACCAGAACTACGCAGCTATCAGAGCATGGATGGGACCCTTTTATCCTCAGAGCTGGTACTGCTCGAAGGAAGAATTTGAGCAGGATGGATGTCAAAGTGTCAGGTAAATTGCTGTACTAAGCACCCCTCTCTTGTCACTTCAGACTAGATCGATATGAAGAGGGGTACTCATGTTGACATAAAGCCGTAGATCTGTAATAATATCGTTTCTTGGGTCAGCATAATCTGTATGCTCATATCTCATGGCCATGGTAACGAGTAGAGTGACATTTCAGGTCTCAGAATCTTTTCTTAGGAGTCAGCACAAGCTTAGGCTGGCAACTCTGATTACCCTTCTACTGCTACTGGGGGCAGGGTTGATCATACATTTCCAGAATAGTAATGAGGTCGAACTTCTAGACCAATATCCTCCCGCTATAATTGTGTCATCTATTATCTTTATTTTTGTCCCATGGAGGATCCTGAGACGAAAGATCTGGAACTGGTTAACCATGACCCATATTGATATCGGCATCGAGGGAATCTACTTAGGATATAAAGAGGGCAACTATTACCTCCCTCGGGAAAATCTAAAGTCCGTCAATGTCTGGAGAACAGTTAGAGGGGCAGTGCATTCACTGCAGATCTTCTCTCTTGATCGAGCACCGCTGCTAATTGTTGGATTTCACTCTATGGAGGGACTAATGGAGGCCATAAACAAGAGATATCCTGAGGTTCCTCTCAATACGAGATCCTTGTATATCAACTGGCATAACCCCTATGTACCTTCCCTATTTATTCTCGGTTTAGCATCGGCGCTGCTCTTACTGGCCGTGGTGGGGGGAGAGGAAGTCCTTGATTTCAGTATCACTTGCGGTCGATTTGGCCTAGCTCTATTCTTTATTATCTCTTTACCCTTCTCCCGCATTAACCCCAGAGTGCTTTGGCTGGATATCTACCTGGGAATCTTCTTCTTTTGCCGTGCCTTGGTGTTTTTGTATCTCTGAAGATCTATTATGGGATCATGCTGCTGTCCCAACAATGAATGGATGTGCTAGACTAGGTACTATTCGTTTTGGGTCAATGATCAATCAGAAAAGTAGGAGATAGCTATGCTCAAACTTGCCCATATTATTAATGTTACTGAGATAACTGAGGCAAAGAAACGCTCCTATCTTCACATCGCTCAACCTTTGACGATGAAAACCATGATCATCGCAAAACAGCTAGCTGCACCCATGGTCAGCATTGATCTTGTAGCTGTCAAACATGAAGCTGAAATGGTTAATATTCCTGAGGAATTTAATTGGGCTCCAGATATCAGCAAGTATGCTTGGGAGTATATCGAAAGTCTGAGAACTATAGAATCCAAAAAACCTCTTCCTCGAATGATCGATATCATTATGAGTCTTTACAGCTTTTCTGATGCAGATTATTTCATATACACTAACCTTGATATTGGTCTCTATCCCTCCTTCTATCTGAGAGTCAAAGAACTGATCGACCTAGGATTTGATGCCTTTTGCATCAACAGGAGGGATCTGCCCAAGACCTTGAGGGGAACTGTTCTCGACGAGAAGGCTATTGATTTGATCTTCTCGACGGAAGGCAAAGGGATTGCCCATCCTGGCATTGACTGTTTTGTCTTTAAGAGGGAAATTGTACCCCATCTTCAACTTGGGAATGTTTACGTGGGGTTTCCTCCTGTTGGCCAAGTGCTTAAGACTCAGATACAGAGAAACGCAGAAAACTTTACTTGGATAAAGGGTAAGGCATGGACATTTCACCTTGGTCTTGACTCACCCTGGCAGAGCCGTGGTCCATACTTCTTGGAAAACTATCATCAATCATCTGGCTTGTTTGAGAAAAGTATCGGCTTGCCCACGGCAATTTGGTACAGGGCTCAATGCCGAGTGTCTTCCATTGTCGAGAGGTTGCTTTCGTGAGATGCTCATTCTCTTCCTAGTCTTTCATATGGTCCGCTGACTTCTGTTGGTCATGATCAAGATAATTCCTGTGATGATCTATCGAGGATTGATGCTGATCGAGGATGATCGACAACTTCTCCGACACCCTTTGGACATAGGGTTCCATCAACAAATTAAAGTGTTTGCCCTTCACTAAATGGACCTCCACATCACCATCAGCATACGCAGACCAGCCCAGATCCGGACTGTTGCTTTCCGTATATCGGTAATCGGTTCTCTCCGTTCGAATCAAGGCAATACTGACAGGGAATGTAGATTTTCTTGAGACATAATCAAGCACAGCAGGATCTAAAAGCTTTCCTGCTAGCCTCGTAGGTCTGATAACATTCCTGATATACCACTGTATTTTGAAAGGGATGGTGGCAACCCGAATCATGGCATTCTGTCCCGAGCTCAGCATCCGTTCGAACTCAAGGAAAACCTCAGTTATAACCCCCAATTTCATCCACAGTTTCCTGATGCCTTTCCCTCGTTTCTGCTGGACTCTGATTCCATCCGCTGGACAATCCAGAAGGACAATTCTCCCCACAGATTCTCCCTGTTGCAGCAATTGTTGCGCTGCCTCAAGAGCTAAAATTCCTCCTCCTGAGTATCCCCCCAACTGATAAGGCCCACGAGGTTGTATTTTCTTGATTGCTTCCACATATTCAGCTACCAGATCTTCAATCGTCAAGTCTGTCAGTGTTTCTCCAGATAGCCACTTGCCTTGGATAGCATAGAAAGGTTGATCCGAGCCTAAGTGTTTTGCAAGTCTTCTATAGATGTAAGCATCACCAAAGGCGGGATGAAAGGCAAAGAAAGGGGATTTATTCCCTTTGGTTTGGAGAGGGACGATCGGAGTCCAGCTGGTCCCTAATCCAGTTTCCGTCAGTTCATCCTTCTCCAACAGTTTGGCCTGAGCCTCGATCGACGCATTGGATGCCAATTGAGAGAGGGATAACTGAACACCGAATTGTTGCTCGATCCGCTCAGATAGCTGTGTCACCAGCAGTGATGTCCCCCCCCACTCGAAGAAAGAGTCCACAACACTTATTTCTGCAGGATCTAAGCCCAACAGTTCCCCCCAGATCTGGCTTAGTTTCTCCTCGATGACAGTCCTTGGTGTAATCGTAGGTGACTCTTTGTCTGTAGCCGCTTTGCGAGATGGAGCACTCCATTC
>CAYSEO010000112.1:0-12568 GCA_964429885.1 uncultured bacterium | reverse complement strand
TCTGACGATGATAGCGTTCCGCGCTATGGAATTGGCTGGCAGGAAAATCAAATCCCTCCAAGATATTCAGAGCCATCAAGGCCCCGATCCCCTGACCATTAGGTGGGATCTCAGAAACGGTGTATCCTCGATAATCGGTACTGATCGGATCCACCCAATCAGCTCGATGGGACTTGAGATCCTCCAGTGTGATCAATCCCCCAGTCTCTGCAGCAAAGGCCGCGATCTGCTCCGCGATCTCTCCGGAATAAAAGCTCTCACCTCCAGTTCTAGCGATGGATCTGAGGGTTCTTCCATGATCAGGACTGGCCCAGATCTCCCCTGCCCGAGGAGCTCTATTCTGTGGAAAGAAAGTGGACTTGAAGAATTGGAATTGAGCTTCCTGTAGGGGTAGAAAGGTGCCCTCCGCGGCTTGCCAGAGGGCTGCGATCACAGGCGAGACTGGAAATCCTTGCTCAGCTAACCGGATCCCAGGCTCAAATAACTGTTCAAACGGCAGCTTACCCCACCGTTGCCACAGAGATCGCCGCGACGACCTAAGACCACACGGCGGGTAGAGAATTCGGGAGAGTAATTGAGGATCTCAGGGGTCATGGGTAGACAGGCGACACAGGAACAGGGTCCTCAACGGTACCGCAAAGCAGAAAAGGCAACAACAAACCGAAGATGCTCTGAGTCAGGGGTGGCTTGGTCCCTGTAGCTGTCGGATCCGATCGATCTGCCAAGGCGCCTTCATCTTTTCATAGAGCTGTAGCGCTTGCTCCCAGCTGGCCCCTGAAACCTGGGAATTACACCTCTGTTGGGTTAGCCCTTGTTGAATATAGGCCTCCGCCAGATCACAGTAGGCACCAATCTGTTGCAAGAGAGCAATCGCTTGTTGGTGGTGATCAAGAGCCTGATCTAAGGATCCTTGTCCTCGGGCTACCATAGCCAGTCCTGTCAGTGCTTTGGCCTGGATCTGGAGATAGTGACCAGCGGTGGCGATCTGAAAAGTCTGTTGAAACATGAGTTTGGCCTGGGGCCAATCCTGTAGATACGTCAACGTCTGTCCAATTAAATAGAGGAAATAAGCCAGATGTCCAGCATGATGATCTGGAAGAGTCTCCAATCGATCCAGTAAGGGCTCTAGTCGCTGTCTGGCTTGATCACCCTGACCCTCAATGCTTTCAATCAAGGCCAACCCAATGGTGGCTTTATCTAACCAACGCTGATGGCGAGGATCTTGAAACTGCTGCACCGTCTGGATCACCTGTTCAAAACCCCTGCGAGCTCCCTGGAGATCCCAGAGATCGAGAGCATATAACCCCAGGCTGAGGCGAGAATCCAAACTCAACATCTGGAAGTAGTATTGGTTTGAACCTGATGATAGATCTAACTTCCCTAACCGTTGCAAAGATAATTCTAATGCATAGGTTTGAGCCTGGATCGCGGCTTGGAGTTGACCTGAGATCCACTGCTGATCTGCCAATAGATTATGGAGCTCGCTGAGCAGATCGCCAGAACCCATATGATGGATCACGACCTGAGTTGCCTCCAGCACCTGTTGTGAGAACCCCAATCGATATAGGGTACCTCCTAAGCTCAAATATTGTCCCCACTGGTTATGACGAGCCTTTAAGATCACCCGAGCAGCCCCGTCGTAATCCTCCAAGGTCAGATAGTGATAATAGGCTTCCCAGGCTTGTAAAGCATCGTTGAGAGAATGGATCGACGGGATCCGCTCGGTCCAATAGATCGCCACCTGTTGATGGCTCTGGCGCCAGTCTGGGCTTTGTCTCAACCGATGCGCAGCCTCAGAGTGGATCAGTGGATGTAGACTGTATCGTCCTCGGGATCCTTCTAACAGAGATCGTTGCTTTAATGAGGTGATCAACTGGCGGGCATCGGTGTCTGAGTGATCCCACAACAGATGAGCGATGATCTGGAGATCCACAGTCGGGATCTGTTGATAGCGAAAGCAACCCAGACGGCATAGCAATCGATAGGCGATCGGGTCCAGAGCTTGGAGTCGGTTGAATTGTTCCGCTACAAGGTTCTTCAGATCTGGCATCCCCAATAGATCCTCACCTTGGGTTTGCCAATAGAGTTCTAGATCCCCCTCAAAATCCTCCCGCACAGCACCTGCCAAGATGCCCATGGCTTTGGGGTTACCCCGATGGAGTTGATGGATGCGGGTGAGGGTCTCAGATCGAAATGGGATCTCCTGATCCTGAAAATACTGTTGCCATCCCTGTGGATCTAATCCAGGCAGCCGATAGTGTTCCACGGTGATATCGGGCTCACACAACCGATCGCGACTGGTGATCAGGGTGAATGAGCGCACGGTCGGATCCCACAGCACCCGCAATAGTTCTCGGTAGTCCCGACAGGAGGACAGCAGTCGACCCTGACGATCGAGCGCAGGCTCCAGATTATCGATCAAGACTCCGATCCGCTCCTGTTGTAGATGTCGCCGTAGCCGACTCAAACAGATACCCAGATCCGCTGTGGGCTCCTCCCCCAGATCCCGTTGTAGCCACTCTGCCACCAAACTCTGCACAGGAGTCACGGCCTCTGGCGCCTTGGCCATCAACACCTGTAGCACCCGTGTAAAGCGACCGGAATGGAGATACACCTGAGCCAAGCGGGTCTTGCCGGTACCGCCTTCTCCGTAGATCACGATCCCTGGCACCTGGGGCCGCCGCTGATCCAGGTGGGCGATCGCCTCGGAGCGACCCAGTAATCCCAGATCTGGATCCTCCAGCTGAGGGATATTGTTGATCGACTGACAGCGCTCCAACACCGATCGCAGGCTATTTTTACTGACCCGCTCCCCTAGGGCCTGACCGAGGATCTGCCACAGCTCCGCACTAACATCCTTGATATGTCCCTCACTGTACTGGGTGCCCTGAGCGATCTGACCATAGCGTTGCCCCTGCCAAACTCCCTGGATGATGGCTCGCTGTAGATCGGTGAGCGGTTGACCCTGTTGATCGCGCACCTGTTGGTCAATCAGTTGCAGTGCCTGCTGTACATCCATAGGAGGTTCCGAGATCAGTCATCCAACCGTCTGTTTCCCTCTCGATCATAGAAGAGGCTTGATCTACTCTCCTACTTGGGCTACCAGCTGAGCAACAAATTGATAATGGGCATCAGAGCTCAAACCCTGCTGCAGGATCAACATCACCTGTGGCATATCTCTCCTCAATATCAAAATAAGCATCACCCTGGCAAGCTGGATCACTCATCAGCAAGGCATCAGGTTGAAACTCATTATCCAGATCTAAACGTAGGGTCGGATTATCTCCCAATCACACCTCTGGAGCGGAAACTTTGTAGTTGCCGAGCACAATCATCAGATCCCCATGAGGTTCAGCCTGTAAGTAGATCGGCAAAATTGCTTTGACACGCACTATATAGACTGTATGAACGTTTTTGCTGATCTACTTATTGCCTTTGATCACCATCAACCGCTTCTGATCGAGATGGATCTGCCAGGGGAACGGTTGTTTCTGTAGCTGTATCCATCGCTCTTTGGTGACCTCAGCTTGTAGATGATAGTCTAGGGGATCCTGAGCAGGGTCATTTAGTTTGACATAGAGGGTCATTCGGAAGGGGGTTTCACTGGATTCTGCGAGCCAACAGGGGAAGAGATTCTGGGTTTGATCTTGATCTGCATCCTGAGGTTGGATCTGATCGGTGGGGAGCACGAATCTTAAATGGTGAGCCCGGATCCCCACATAGAGATCTGGGGCTTGATCACCAGCCTCTCCCTGCAACTGGCAGCCCCAATCCGGCACCTCGACCGTGGTCTGATCGATCCAACGCGCTGGGGCGATATTCTTACATCCTGTTAATCGAGCAACAGCTACCGTAGGCGGACGCAACAGGATCATTTCCTTAGATGCAAAAGCAGCAACGGATCCATGATGAAGCACCAGTAAGGTAGGACAAAGACGGTAGGCTTCCACAAGATTGTGGCTGACAAAGATCACAGATCCGGAATAGGTGGATAGGGTGCGGCGTAGTTGTCGCTCCATCTGGCTCCGGAGGTAGGTATCTAGGGCGGAGAAAGGCTCATCTAAGAGTAAAACCTCAGGCTCAGGTGCCAAAGCCCGAGCTAACGCGACCCGTTGTTGTTGTCCTCCCGAGAGTTGACTGGGATAGCGATCCCCGAATCCTTGTAGTTGCATTCGATCTAACCATTCTCGAACCCGTTGCTCTCGTTCTGGAGGATCCAGAGATCTTAATCCAAAGGCAATGTTATCGGAGATCGTCATATGGGGAAAGAGGGCATAGTTTTGGAAGACCACTCCAATCCGGCGCTGACTGCTGGGCAAATTGATCCCAGCTTGATCGTCAAATAAAACTCGATCCTCGATCTGGATCCGCCCCCGTTGGGGGGTCTCTAAACCTGCGATACATCGTAAGGTCATACTTTTTCCTGATCCAGAGGCCCCCAATAGTCCGAGGGGCTGTTGATCGGTGGTGAAGGCAACCTGAAGAGCGAAACTAGGGAGCTGGGTACTGATCTGGACTGATAGTGAGGTGGGATGAGATTGAGCTCCTTCTGCAGATGGTTCGATCGGGAGATCTGGGACAGACAGTGTCGAGTTTTTCAGATCCATGTTCAATCTAGCGGCTTGCGAACCGTGAGATCGTCGGTTGAGTAAGAGGATGCCACCTAGGGATAAAAATAGGATGATCGCTACCCAGATAAAGGCCTCCCCTAAACGTCCTCCCTCCGAGGCAAAGTAGATCGCTAATGGGATCGTTTGGGTACGTCCGGGTAAGTTGCCTGCCAGCATCAAAGTGGCCCCAAATTCCCCTAGTCCACGGGCAAAGCTTAAGGTTGTGGCTGCTAAGATCCCTGGTTTGGCCTGAGGCAGAACGATAAAGAGAAATACCTCCCACTCAGAGGCGCCTAAGGTACGAGCAGCATTTAAGACATTGGTATCGATCTGTTGAAAGGCCCCTAATGTGGTCCGATACATCAATGGGAAAGCAACCACCGTAGCCGCGATCACCGTAGCCCACCAGGAGAAAACGATCGTGATCCCAAACCCATCTAAGATCTGACCTAAAGGACCCTGACGACCGAATAGGATCAGCAATAGAAATCCCACTACAGTGGGGGGAAGCACCAGAGGTGCCAGTAAGACGCCATCGATCAGACTGCGCCAGCGACCTCGATAATTTAATAAGCCATAGGCACTCAGGATCCCGGCCACAACCACGAAGAAAGTTGCCGTGGCAGCCGTTTGCAACGAGATCCATAAGGGGGACCAACTCAATGTTTCCATGCAGAAGACTCTCTCGATCTGCCTCAGGACAGATCATAGATCCTGGGGAGGCTGTCCAGATCCCTTAAAGCCAAATCGAACCAAGATCTCCTGGGCTGGGTCCCCTTGTAAGAATTGAACGAAATCCTGAGCTGCTGCCGGATCGGAACTCTCCTTGATCACTGCCATCGGATAGACGATTGGATCGTGAACCTCAGCCGGAAAAACAAAGGAGACACGGACAGAGTTGGATCGTAAAGCATCGGTCTGATACACGATCCCAGCATCCACATTGCCCGTCTCTACATAGCTGAGCACCTGCCGGACATCCTTGCCGAAGACAAACTTGGGGGTCAGATCCTCGATCAAATCTAAGCGGATCAAAGCCTGCTCTCCATAGGCTCCGGCTGGCACCGAAGAGGGTTCCCCCAATGCGATCTGTTGAATATCGGGTAAGCCCAGATCTTGAGGGGTATCGATCTCAGGTCCTGCTTTTGGGGTGATCAAAACCAGCTGATTGACGACCAGATCTGTGCGAGTCTCACTGTCGATCAGATCCTGTTTCTCCAGAGCATCCATTTGTCCGGGGGCGGCTGAGATATAGACATCCACAGGAGCACCTTGCTCGATCTGTCGTTGCAAAGATCCAGAGGAACCAAAATTGAAGGTGAGATCCACATCGGGAGCCTGTCGCTCATATAGAGGCTGAATGGCTGCCATGGCATCCTGCATGCTAGCAGCTACGGAGATCGTCAGGGTCGGAGATTGACCCACGGCAGGGATCTGGGCCACAGCTACTCCAATCGTTGCCAGGGCTGTGGGAATTCCCACCGTGATCATGAGCTGTCTTCTTCGCATAGCAGTAGGATGATAGAGACCTATTTGTGATTGTGGATCAAGATACCAACATTTTTGGTAGTGAGGATGACATGCCGAGAAAGAAACAGGGATGGATCACGTTTCAGACCTCTGAGCAGGAGCGACAACATCTAGAACAGTACTGTGAAGTTTCCCAACGAACCAAGACGGATGTGCTGCGTGAGCTGCTCCGCAATCTGAATCCTGCTATGATCAATTCCGATCACTTTGGATGCAGTTCCATGAACGTCAGTGCCCGTAACCAGATCAAGGGAATCATCAAGCAGATCATCATGGGTGCGGTCAATGCTGAGGTGATCCTGGAGATCGCACCTGGCATCGAGCTGACTTCTGTGATCACCAAATCTTCTGTGGAGCGGCTCAGATTGAGGGAAGGGCAAGCGGCCTATGCTGCGATCAAATCCTCCGATGTCATGATCGCTGTAGATTGAGAGCTCGGGTTTAGTGAGCACAAAGGGAGAGGAGCTGAGGCGCTCAGAGTGGAGTGATGATCTTAAGCCAATACCAACTCAGGTTCTTCGGGCTCGGCAAATAATTCTGTGCTCAGATACCGTTCACCAAAACTGGGCTGGATCATGACGATCAACTTGTCTTGATGTTCCGGTTGTTGGGCCATGTGGATCGCTGCTGCCAGGATCGCCCCTGTGGAGATCCCCGATAACAAGCCCTCCTCTTTGGCCAATCGACGGGCGTAAGAGAAAGCTTGATCATCGGCCACCTGCAGCACTTGATCGATCAAGCCCACCTGCAACACCTGAGGCACAAATCCCGCCCCGATCCCTTGGATCTTATGGGGACCGGCACCGCCGCCGGAGAGCACTGGACTCCGCTCGGGCTCCACCGCGATCATCTGTAGACTGGGCTTGCGAGGTTTGAGGGCCTCAGCGATGCCGGTGATCGTGCCGCCGGTGCCTACCCCCGCGATGATCATATCCACCTGACCGTCAGTATCGGCCCAGATCTCCTCAGCAGTGGTGCGCCGATGGATCTCAGGATTGGCGGGGTTTTGAAATTGCTGGGGCATGAAGGCATGGGGGGTGGTAGCCAGGATCTCCTCTGCTTTCAGGATCGCTCCGTTCATTCCCTCGGCTCCGGGGGTCAACACCACTTCCGCCCCGTAGGCCTTGAGGATCGTGCGGCGCTCCACGCTCATGGTCTCAGGCATGGTCAGGATCAATCGATAGCCCTTGGCCGCTGCCACCATCGCCAGTCCGATGCCGGTGTTGCCGGAGGTGGGCTCCACCAAAGTAGTTTGACCCGGAGAGATCAACCCCTGTTCTTCAGCAGCTTGGATCATGGCAGCCCCGATCCGATCCTTGACCGAGGAGGCTGGATTCATGCTCTCCAACTTGATCAGGATCTGCGCCTGACATCCCTCCGCCTGGGGGATCCGGTTGAGCTGCACCAGGGGCGTATTGCCGATCACCTCTGTTACATCATGGGCCACGTTCATGATCTGTCCTCACCTGATCTCATGTGATCTCAATGTCACCTCAATTATCCAGACGTTTGGCCTCGACAGTCTGGGGCACCTTGATGGGATGTTCCAGATTGGTCACCGAGAGCTCCCAGCCATTGGCCAGAGTCAGGATGGTGTTCTGATCATCAATGCGCTCTGACACCACCTCCTCCTCCAGATCTTTCTTGGCCACATAGACCAACAGATGACCATTGGGGGCTCGCCGTAACATCACCTTCATGCCGCTTCCTCCGCCGTCTCCAACTCCCGCCTGCGACAGCCTACCACGTAGCCGGAATGCAGAAAATGGACAGCATAGATGTAGGAGTTCTGGAGAAAGGTGCCGATGGAAACCACATAGCCGGTCTCCCCTTTCTTGGCCAAGGTCTCCCCGATCTCCTTGCCGGGAAAGGTGCCATCGTTACGGATCAGTTTGCGCACCCGCACCTTCTCGCCAATATCAAAGGCTGGGGGCAGATCCAGTTCCAATTCATCGGGTGCCATGGGTGATCTCCATCTCGATCAACTTCAACATCTCCTTGGTGGTGAGGCCACGTTGGCTCTGGATCGATCGCTGCCGAATCGAGTGCAGGATCGCCTGGGTTTGGCGGTACAGATACCACTCTTGCTCAACTTGCATGAACTCCAACCTCCCGATCAACCAATTGTCTCAACTCCTGGGGGGTGATCCCCCGTTTCTCCTGCATGGAGATCTGACGTACGGCCTGCAGGATCCCCTGGGCCTGTTTGGGATCCAGACGGATGCCCTGTTCTCGCAGTAGACTGGCCAGGATCTGACCCCCGGAATGCTTGCCTGCCACCAGCCGCCGTGCTCCCCCCACCTCTTCCGGACTGAAGGGTTCTTAGGTGCTGGGGTTCTTCAACACACCCGCCCCATGGATCCCAGATTCATGGGCAAAGGTGTTATCCCCCACGATCGCTTTCCAGGGGGGTAGTGTCGATCCGGAGGCGCGGGCCACCTGCTGAGACAGCTCTCGCAACCGGCGGGTATCGATGGCCAGATCCTGACCGTAGGTCCGTTTCAAGGCCATGATCACTTCCTCTAGGGGGGCATTGCCCGCCCGTTCCCCCAGACCATTGACAGTGGTGTTGACGGAAAAGGCTCCGGCGCGGATCCCTGCGACCGCATTGGCTGTCGCCATACCCAGATCGTCGTGGGTGTGCATCTCGACGGGGATCTGGAGAGCCTGAACCAGACGACTCACCTGTTCAAAAGTAGTGAACGGATCCAGGATACCGATGGTGTCACAGTAGCGGAACCGGGAGGCTCCTAAGGATTGGGCTAGCTGACCGATCTCGATCAGAAATCCCTCCTCGGCGCGGGTGGAATCCTCGGCCCCCACCGAGACCCACAGGCCCCGATCGAGGGCGAACTGAATGCTGTCCTGCAGCTGCTGGATCATGCGTTGGGGCTGGCCCCGAAACTTAACCCCGATCTGGATCTCGGACACGGGCACGGAGATATGCACCCGCTTCAAACCCGATCGGATCGAGGCTTCAATGTCGGAGCGGACCGCTCGATTCCACCCCAGTAGCTCCGCCTTCAGACCTAAGCTCGCGATGGCTCGGATCGCCTCGATCTCCACGGAGCCCATGGCGGGGATGCCCACTTCGATCTCGGGTACGCCGATGGCATCCAGTAAGGCCGCGATGGAGATCTTCTCCTCAATTTGAAAAGCGACACCCGCGGCCTGCTCGCCATCTCGCAGTGTGGTGTCGTTGATATGGATCCGGGACATGGCAAGATCCTCTGGCTAAGAAAAAGATAAAAGGGCGATCAATCAAGGGATGCAGATCAGATGTGGATCATAGAGTCTAGATCAATCGCCCACCCGCAGGGGATGATCCTCAGCGGATCAGGTCGTAGGAGATGTCCGTCTTAGACGGGATGATGGTGTTGCGATCCAGCTCATCCAGCAGGGTGTTGACGATCCAGTTGAGCAGGTTGATGGTGCCCTCGTAGCCCAGGGTGGAGTAGCGGTGCAAGTGGTGCCGGTCGAAGATCGGGTAGCCAATGCGCACCATGGGGGTTTTGGTGTCCCGCCACAGATACTTGCCGTAGGAGTTGCCGATCAACAGATCCACCGGCTCCGTGAATAGCAGGGAGCGCATATGCCACAGATCCTTGCCTCCCCAAACCGTGGCCTCCTTACCGTAGGGGCTGGACTCCAGCAGCGCCTTGGCCTCCGCCTCAAATTCAGGGTTGCTGTTGGTGACGACGATATGCACTGGCTCCGCCCCGATCTCCAGCAGGAAGCTCAACAGGCCCATGACCAGATCCGGATCTCCATACAACGCGATCCGCTTGCCATGGATCCAGGCTTGAGAGTCCGTCAGGGCATCCACCGCCCGACCCCGCTCGATCTCCAGCTGTTTCGGGATCGGCTTGCCGGTCAGTCGGGATACCTCCATCAGGAACTCATCGGTACCCCGGATCCCGATCGGGCGCTGTACAGGGGTGGGCTGCTCCCATTTCTCCCCGATGTAGGCACGGGTCTTGACGGTGGTGTAGCGCTGCAGGGAGAGGGTGGCCTCGGCGTTGATGGCATCGGCAGCGTCCTCCAGCGGGGTACCGCCCTGGTACATGCGATACTCGCCATCGTTGGGGGAATCCAGATAGTCGGAGTTGTCCGCCAGTAGGGTGAATGGGGCCTCGAACAGGTTGAGGATCCGCTTCACCTCCCGCAGGCTGCCGATGTAGGTTTCAAACCCAGGGATGACGTTGATCTTGCCGTTGGTGGTCTCGGCCTTCTGGCCCGCGGTCAGGTTGGTGAGGATCCCCTTCAACATGTTGTCATAGCCGGTGACATGGGAACCGACAAAGCTGGGGGTGTGGGCATAGGGAACCGGTAGCTCCTGCGGGATCCGTCCCTCGTTTTTGGCGTTGCCGATGAAGGATTGCAGGTCATCCCCGATCACCTCCGCCATACAGGTGGTGCAGACGGCGATCATCTTGGGTTGGTAGAGGGCATAGCTGTTCTCCAGGCCATCCAGCATGTTCTTCACTCCGCCGAACACCGCCGCGTCCTCGGTCATGGAGGAGGAGACCGCCGAGAAGGGCTCTTTGAAGTGACGGGTGAAGTGGGTGCGGAAGTAGGCCACACAGCCCTGGGATCCATGCACAAACGGTAGGGTGCCTTCAAATCCCACAGCGGCCAGGATCGCTCCTAGGGGTTGGCAGGCTTTGGCAGGGTTGACGGTGAGGGCCTGACGCTCGAAGTTCTTCTCCCGATATTCCCAGGTTTTGGTCCACTCGGCCACACGGGTGACTTCATCGGCATCGGGCAGGCCCTCAAACTCACGCTTGTTGGCGAATAGGGTTTGATACTCGGGCTCGTGGAAGAGTGTGGCGTGATCTTTGATGTTGTCGATGTTCTGAGCCATGACGAATCTCCTTGATGGACGGGGGATGGGTAGGGGCGGTGGGGAGGATCCCTGGGGCCTGTGATCGGGGACCGCGCAGGGATCCGTTGGGGGAACTGGCTGATCTGGAGCGACCTAGTGCTTCCAGGGGGCCTTGATCAGATCCCAGGTGGGGCTGTTGAGGGCCAGATCCATGTCGCGGGCAAAGATGGCGAAACCGTCGTAACCGTGATAAGGACCGGAGTAATCCCAGGAGTGCATCTGACGGAAGGGCAGGGCCATCTTCTGGAACACATACTTCTCCTTGATCCCAGCGGCCACCAGATCCGGCTTCAGCTCCTTGATGATCTGCTCGAACTCATAGCCAGAGACATCGTCATAGATGATCGTGCCGTTCTCCACGTAGTGGGTGGTGCGCTTGTAGTCGTCGTTGTGGCCGAACTCATAGCCGGTGCCGATCAACTCCATGCCCAGATCGTAGAAGGCAGGCACCACGTGACGGGGACGCAATCCTCCCACCATCAGGGCCACTTTCTTGCCTTGCAGACGGGGCAGGTACTTCTCGATCACCGCATCCGCCTGGGGTTGGTAGCGGGCGATCACTTCCTCGGCTTTGGCTTGGATCGTCTTGTCGAAGTGGGAGGCAATGTTGCGCAGGGACTGAGCGATCTGGGTGGGTCCAAAGAAGTTGTACTCGATCCAGGGGATGCCGTAGGTCTCCTCCATGTGGCGGGAGATGTAGTTCATGGAGCGGTAGCAGTGCACCAGGTTCATCTTCACATGGGGGGTCAGCTCCATCTCTCTGAGGGTGCCATCCCCAGACCACTGGGCGATCACCCGCAGACCGATCTCCTCTAGCAGAATGCGGCTGGACCAGGCATCTCCGGCGATGTTGTAGTCCCCGATGATCGCCACATCGTAGGGGGTGGGTTGAAAGCCGACTTTCTCGGCTGCGTCCTTGGCGTTGGGGAAGACCCAATCCCGGATGGCATCGTTGGCGATGTGGTGACCCAGGGACTGAGACACCCCCCGGAAACCTTCACAGCGCACGGGCACAACGGTCTTGCCGATGGATTTGCTGGTTTTGCGGGCTACCGCCTCGATGTCATCCCCGATCAAGCCGATGGGGCACTCAGACTGAATGGAGACGCCGTTGTTGAGGGGGAAGAGATCCTCAAGCTCATGGATCAGTTTGGTTAGTTTCTTGTCACCACCGAACACAATGTCCCGCTCTTGGAAGTCGGAGGTGAACTGCATGGTGCCGAAGGTGTCCACACCCGTGGTGCCGATGTAGTAGTTACGACGACCAGACCAGGAGTAGTAACCGCAGCCCACCGGACCATGGCTGATGTGGATCATGTCCTTGATCGGTCCCCACACCACCCCTTTGGATCCCGCATAGGCACAGCCACGGGTGGTCATGGATCCTGGTACGGACTTGATGTTGGACTTGACGCCACAATCGGGCTTGCCCTCTTCAAACACATTCAAATGCTTGGCCCGCTTCTTCTTGGCCTTCTCGGGATAGACCTCTAGGACCTGTTCGATCAACTGTTTCCAGTCGTCTACGGTGCTCATGGCGATC
>CAYSEO010000111.1:0-12605 GCA_964429885.1 uncultured bacterium | reverse complement strand
GGAAGTCCCAGAGGCGCTACGCCCCTCCACATCCGGCTGATGGGAGAGCAGATAGCGACGGTTGGTGGAGTTGGAGGGATCCGGTAAATAGGGAGTATCCGGAAATAAATCGACAAATCCGACTCGATGTTCCTGATCCCGGAGCGGGGGTGGGGCCGACACAGGCGGATCGGTGGCCACGGAACAGACCGCGATCAAGGTCTCCGTCTCCTGCCAATGGCGCATCAGCTCCTCTCCCCCCGGCGGAACCGGCAGATCCCGAAAGATATCCAGTCCGATCACTTTCGCCTCGTACTCCTGTAACCGATCGAACAGCTGAGCAAACAAACGGTCAGGCAAGGGATACTGTCCATAGGTTTGAATATCCTGCTCATCGATGGCAACGAGCAACAGGCGCGGATCGGCAGATTCAGAGGGCATCCGTCGCAATAGATGATCGTAAGCGCCCAACTCCCAGGCCTGCAGCCAACCCAGGGACCGGATCCCCAAGATCCCCATAACCACTACTACGCTCACGACAGCGATCGGTGGACAGAACCAGCAAGAGGGCACCTGCTCATTCAGATCCTGGTGCACCCAGGCTTCATCGAAAACAGACCGATAGATCCGGTTGCTGACCGCTAATCGATGTTGCTTCTGAACCACCAGTCCGGTCAGACGCAGCGAGAAGTGATCCAGAGTGCGGCGGGAGGGGATCGAGCCCCGGTTCAGGATCTTGAGATAAAGCCTTAACAGCCTCTGCTGGCGACCCCGATCCAATCTCAGGATCCGATCCTGAATGGTGCGTAAATGCTCCGGCTCATCCTGGGTCAGCCAATGGTCGAGAATCTGGTGATGGACGATCTGTTCGATCTGTTGGAACTCACACCCCTGATCGATAAACTGTTCCCCCTCTATGATCAGCCGACAGAGCTTTTGGGTCATAAACGGTTGTCCGCCCGTCCAGGCCAACACCGCCTCCATCACCCGCTGGCTATTGGCAACCCCCTCCGTCAAACCCTGTTGCAGAGGGGCTACCTCATGGAGCTGAAACCCAGTTAGATCGATGGATCGACCGATATTGAACGGCGTAGCCTGGGGAGATTGGATCAGATCCGCAGGGGTGGCCACACCCAACAGACAGAAGGTGAGTCGTCGAAACTCCGGTTCTGAGGAGCGCCGATCGTAGCAATGGCGAATCAGGGAGAAGAACTCATCCACCGCGAAGCTGAGGCTGAGCACACTATCGATCTCATCGATAAAGATCACGATCTGCTGTTGAATATGAGTCAGCAGAATGGTCTCGATAAACCGGGATAGATGTTGGACCGGGGAGAGATCCTCCTGCTCTCGCCACCAGCTCCGTCGATCGAAATGGATCTGAAAACCACTGATCAGCTCCTGGATGATGCCGCCATACCACTGCTGGGCCGTGATCTCCTGACTGCCAATGCCCGAGAGCTCGATCTCCGTACAGGCGATCCCTTGGGATCGCAACCGTGTCATGGTGTGGATACGCAGACTGGATTTGCCCATCTGACGTGCGTTCAGAACATAACAGTACTCTCCTCCCGTCAAAGCCCGGTATAGATCGTGATCCGCTTGACGCACCACATAGGTAGGGGCATCCGCAGGGAGACTCCCTCCGACCTGGTAAAAGTTGTAGGAATTGAACATGCCTGGGGGAGGGAGGTGACAATTGATATCTGTTTCTGACTAAGGTAACATGAATAGCCCTCGGGATCATCAGGCTATCCGTTCCGAATGGGCCTCGTGATTGATAAAATAACGCCGGTAGAGCTCACAACGGACGGCAGCGCGGTTGCCCTGGAGCTTAACCAAGCCCATACTATGAAGTTGGTGGGTATGGCGAGGATTTAAGGGAATCGGCTGATCGGAACGGATCACCCGGGCAAACTCCAGAGCCAGATCTGGTTTACGGTGGAGGGCCTCCCAGTGCTCCCGCAGGTGATCCTTATAGAGACCCGCCAGGGTGGCGGCTTCTGAGAGGAGCTGATCTAAGGTGATCTCGGGATGGTAATGCAGATGGGAGAAGGCCAGACCCAAGAGATAGGGATGCCCTCCCACTAAGTTTAATAACGGCGTTAATCCAGCCTCACCCAATTGGGGGCTATGCAGATCCAGCTGATTCCGGTAGGCCAATCGTTGCACCTGAGCCGGGGAGAGATCCCCCAACTCGATCGGTAAGCCCACGTTGAAGGGGGACTGATGGATGTTGAGCTGAATGTAGACCTCCGTCGAGTGAATGATGGCCAAGCGTAGCTGCTGCCACTGGGGCCGACTGCGGGTTTTCTCATACCAGGCTCGCAGGAGTCCAAAGAAATCCTCTGAGATCTCGGGATAGGCAAAGAGCACATCCACATCATCCAAACAGAGCACTAAAGGGGCCTGCACCGCCGCCAAGATCACGTTCTCAAGGTAGGTGGAACAGCTGACCTTACTACCTAGACAAGCCTCATCCCACACTGCCTCCACCTGATCGGAGATCCCCAGGCTGCGACTGAGCCCTCGGCAGAGACACTGCAGAAAGCGATCCAGACTGGACAGATCCTCTGCGGAGACGATCTCTTGGAAGGTGAGCAGCGCCGTCTGATAGCCATGGCGGTCTCTGAGTTGGGAGAGAACCTGATGTATCAGCGCTGACTTACCCATCTGTCTGGGAGCTTTGATCCTCACTAGGGCACCCTCTTTGAGCAACTCCTCATAGCAGATAGTCTCCGCTGGATAGCGTTCCACATAGGCGGATCCCTCCCGCACAAAGCTATCCGGATGGGCATAATAGCGATCTTCCAATTCCAACCCAAAGGCTGCAAAGCAGAGCCGTAGGGAGCTGGGATCAACGCCGATCTTGTTGTCAAAGATCTTCTTGAGGGTATCGGTGCTGAGTTGGGTCCGCTCCCCCATCACCTGATAGGTAAATCGTCTGCCCTCATTTTCCCGAGCCTGAGCTCGATCGATCGCCGCCTTGAGGAGCGCATGGGCCTGAGCGGTCAAGACTACGCCCCGCTTTCGATGGATCCGCTGCTCTCTTCCCTTACCCATACCCTGGCAGTGTCAATATCTGTCAACAGCTCAGTCCACTGGTCTGCAAGCCCTAACCTCTGGTGAATCGTTTCTAGGGATATCATACTGAGACCCAGCTTGACAATTGAGCCCGTCTGCCCAAAGCCATATCTGCTTAAGTTCCTACCTAAGATCCCTAGGTTCTAGATTCGATCCAATGATGAGCAACGCAGCTTCCCTAAAACTCATAGCCAAACAGGTTTGGATCCACCTCTGTCAGATTGAGATCCCCTAGCCCATACTCGGCCCACCGCTGATCTACGCGGGCTGCCATGGTGGGATCGGACTCCAAAGCATCTCCCCATGGGTGATCGGTCTCGGGCGGGATCTTAGTGGTGGCATCGATGCCCATCCGTCCCCCTAAACCGATCTTTTCGCTGGCAAAGTCCAGGCTATCAAAGGGGGTCTCGGGCAAAATAAATACGTCTCGCACCGGATCTACTTTGGAGGTAATGGCCCAGATCACTTGGCGGGGATCGCGCACATTGATATCTTGATCCACAACGATCACAAACTTGGTGTAGGTGAACTGCGGCAGAGCACTCCAAAACGCCAGGGCCGCCCGCCGAGCTTGACCCGGATAGGCTTTCTTGATGGAAAGGATCGCTGCCTTGTAGCTCAACGCCTCCATGGGTAAGAAAAAGTCTACGATCTCGCTCACCTGCCCTCTCAGGATCGGGGTATAGATACGGTTGAGGGCGATGGCTAACAGAGCCTCTTCTTTGGGGGGACGACCGCTAAAGGTGGTGAGATAGATCGGATCCCGGCGATGGGTCATACATTGGAACTGGATCAGCGGTGAATCCTCCACCCCGCCGTAATAGCCCATGTGATCGCCAAAGGGACCATCGGGCATCATCTCTCCTGGGGTGATCGTCCCCTCCAAAATGATCTCAGCCTGAGCGGGTACATCCAGATCCACTGTCTTACACTTGACCAGCTCGACTCCTTCACCCCCATACAACCCAGCGAACAGCCATTCCGAGAGCTCCACTGGGATCGGGGTAGCTGCCGCCATCACCAGCAGGGGATCGATCCCTAAAGCCACCGCCACCTCTAACTTCTGACCGCGCTCCGCCGCCTTGCGCAGATGTCGAGCTCCCCCCCGCACCGATAGCCAATGCACCGTCATCGTGGTGGAAGATTGCAGCTGCAGCCGATAGACCCCCACATTGGGTGTGCCCGTCTCCACATCCTTCGTGATCACCAAGCCCAACGTGATCACCGGACCCGCATCCTGAGGCCAAGGACGAATCAACGGCAACTGCTTCAGATCCAGATCAGGGGGCTTGATCACCACCTCCTGACAGGGAGCGCCCCATAACACTGGATTGGGTTTGGCCTTCAGCACATCGAACAGCAACAGACCGAACTCGATCGCCTGCTTGGGACCCTTGGGGGGCTTAGGACTCTGTAGCTTGCCTAGCTTCGTGCCCAGCGCCTCCAGATCCTCCGCCTGCTCCATATCCATGGCCCAACAGATCCGCTCCACCGTGCCCAGGGTGTTGATCGCCACCGGCATCGAGGATCCGCGCACGTTCTCAAACAACAGGGCCGGTCCTCCGGAAGCCAACATCCGGTTGCTGATCTCAGCGATCTCCAGATTGGGATCGACCTGAGTCTTGATCCGCCTTAGCTGACCCCGCTGCTCTAGCCGGTTTAGGAATCCGCGTAGATCTCGTGCCATAGGAGTGTAAAGCTATGTAACTACCTCCATTGTGACCGATCTAGGACCCAGTGATCTGGATCTGATCTCAAGCCACGGGAGAATCACCCCAATCCTCAGCCAGGCCAAGATCAACTGGAGTTCATGGTTATAAGGGAGAGCGGTGATCCTGATAACTGGACCTCGTTGAGTTAGGGAGCTACTCCAGTCCTGTCACGAACTCCCACTGCCCGTTGCGCACTTGATACCCACTGAAGCCCGTGTTGGTGGTGTCTCCGTTAGCATCAAAGCTCCACTGTCCGAGTACCCCGTTATAGTCACGAGTGCTGAGCACGGCTTGACGGATCGCCTCTCGATCGGAACTGCACACCGTATCGATGGCATCTAAAACCACATTGGCGGCCTCAAACCCATAGATGGCATAGGGCTGGGGCTCAGATCTGTAGCGCTCTCGATAATCCTCGTACCAAGCTTGGCCCGCGCCCTGGAGCTGACCAAACGGCAGGCCCCCCACCGTGCTGTAGGCCCCCTCCGCATCTCGCAGGGCCGTATCGATCAACAGCTGCACGCTCATGCCATCCGCTCCCATGAAGATGACATCCGTCGCCCCCACCGATCTCAGATCCCGGAGAAACTGACCGGCTCCATTCTCCGCCAAGCCACCGTAGTACACCAGATCGGTATCCAGGGATTGGATCTGTTGAGCCAGAGTCACGTTATCCACAGGTGTCTCGGTATTCGCAATACTGGATCGGCCCAGGATCTCCATGCCGAGAGATCGAGCATTGCCCTCGAACACATTGGCCAGTCCAATTCCGTAGGTATCCCCATCATCCAGGAGATAAACCCGCTGTGTCCCCAATGACTGTGCCCAGCGAGCCGCCACCGCCCCCTGCAGATCGTCGGCAGGCACCACCCGAGCATAGTTCCGGACCCCTGTGGGGTAGAACTTCTCTGGCTCATCAGGTTCCCCAGTTTCGGGCTTGGTCAACCCAGGATAGGTATTGGCAGGGCTCACCACCACCAAGCCGGATTGATTAAAGATCGATAGACTGGTGGCCGTGGCTCCAGAGTTATAGTGACCGATCATCGCCACCACCTGGGGATCATTGATAATGGTCTCAGCATTTTGCCTGACTTGCTCCGGATCCCAGGCCCCATCAGTTCCCGGCAGAGCATCATCATAGGTATCCAACTCCACCGCGATCTGTCCCTCACAGACCGTCCCGTTCCGCTGATCAAGGGCCTGACGAATGGCATTGACGATGGTTTGCGTCTCCCCCAGAGGCTGACCTGACATAGGCATACTGGAGGCGATCTTCACCGTAGTCTGCTGGGCTATAGCCGGATCTGTAACCTGAGTCAGAAGAGCCAAACCCGCACCTATCCCAACCCAGAAACCACGGCAGCCTGAGGGAAGGATCATATCGAGCACCCACGTTTAACTGTTACTACCGGGATCCTACAGTGGAGGTCTCAAACTTCTGGTTAAGAGTTGGCCGATAATCAGGTTAAGAGATCCGATCAACGCTTCCAGACCAAGACGTATCGCTCCAGAGAGGCGGAAAAAGTATAGAGCACGATCCCCATTACGGCCAAAGCCAGCAGACCCAGAAAAGCCAGGGGGACATCGAAAGAGGAACTCGCGGAGACAATCAGATAGCCCAAGCCACCGTTAGAGGCCACGGTCTCCGAGATCACCGATCCGATAAAGGCTGAGGAGATGGCGATCTTCAGGGAAGCGAACAGATAGGGCAGGCTATGGGGCAATCCCACCTTTTGAAAGGTCTCCCATTTGCTAGCCCCCAAGGATCGCAACACATCCCGCATCTCCGGCTCCACAGTCTCCAACCCCAGAGCGACGTTGACCACGATCGGGAAGAAGGCCAGCAAAAAGGCGGTGATGATCGCGGGGATCGCGCCCACCCCAAACCAGATCGCCAATAGGGGGACAATAGCGACTTTAGGAATGGTGTTGAATCCCACCAGCAAAGGATAAACAGACAGGTAGACGATCCGAAAGTTGCCAATGATTGATCCTAGGATCACTCCCAGCACCACCGCAGCGATGAAGCCCGACAGGGTAGAGGTCAGGGTGATCAGAGAATGTCTGATCAACACATCCCCCCACTGATTGAGAGCTGCCAGGATCTGGGTTGGGGGCGGCAGGATGAAGACAGGCACCTCAAAGATCCGTACCCCGAATTCCCAGAGGAACATAGAGAGGATACCCAGCCCAGTGGGCAGGAGGATCGAGGCTTGTTTGGAGTCGAGGAATTTCTCAAATCGGCTCTTGGCCATGATCGTTTGCGCTCCAGCTCGATGGGGTGATCACTGATGTGGCTGAGTTTAGTAACTCCGTTTGATATGCCGACGCACCTCAGCCACCTGATGGTAGAACCCATCGGTCAAACACATCTCCAGGGTGCGAGGCCGGGGCAGATCCACCTCAAGCTTAAAGATGATCTGGCTGGGTCGGGGGCTCATCACATAGATCGTGTCGGAGAGAAAGACCGCCTCCCGCAGATCATGGGTGATCAGGATGCTAGTGCACTCGGTCCTCTGCCACAGACGCTGCAGCATCTCCCACATATCCTCGCGGGTGAAGGCATCCAGGGCAGCAAAGGGTTCATCCAACAGCAACAGCTCGGGTTGATGGATCAAAGCTCGACAGAGGGAGGCCCGTTGTCTCATTCCCCCGGAAAGCTGCCAGGGATAGCGGTTCTGAAACTCCTCGATCCCCACCGTGGCCAGTAGAGAGCGGGCGTTGGCGATGTGTTGCTCCAGGTTGGCCTTGAAGGTGCGCTTATGGGGCTGCACGATCTCCAGAGGCAGCAGGACATTCTTGAGGGTGGTGCGCCAGGGCAACAGCACAGGGTTCTGGAAGGCCATGCCCGCGTTTTTGAGGGGGCCTGTGATCGGCTGGGAACGGAAGGAGACGGTGCCGCCATGATCGGGGTTGAGCCCAGAGATCATCCGCAGCAGGGAGGTTTTGCCACAGCCACTGGGTCCAACGATGGAGACGAACTCGGAGTGAGCGATGGACAGGGTGATGTCCTCGATGATCTGAGTCGAACGACCGTCATTCTCGTAGGCCAGGGAGACGTGATCGAATTCCAGCACGGCCTCACGGGGGCTATCCAGGATCTGGGTCTGGGCCTGTAGTTGTGACTCCACCATCATCCACCTGCAGGGCTGAGTAGTCATCCCTCTTATCCCAGAGCTGCCGAGGGCTAGCTGTATTGACCGCTACGCTCAGGGGAGCTTCACCCGGATCAACATCTCACTACAAGGTATTGACGTCTTCACGGTAAAGCGTTAGCTTAAGCCATGAACTCACCTAATAGGGTGAATAGCTTGGGCTCTGGGCTCAATGAATGGTGGGAAGATCGGCAGGTCTGATCCTCCCAGATTCACTGAACTTGATTTAACCAGTCGATCCCATAACCCCCATAACCATCGGCGATGACCGAGTCAGTCCATCCCTGTTGGTCTGGAGCCATTCGCCTAATTTAGTGAGTTGCTCCCATCCTATCCAGATCATTTCCAGATCGTTTCCAGATCGTTTCCACTCACCCGCGAGGTCCCCATGAACACTGAACTGCTCAACTCCCGGATCGTGATCAACGGAGTTGAGGTAGACCCCTCTGATCACCCCAGCACCGTCCTGCCCTGCTTGGGTGCCGATCTGAGCCTTTTGCACCGAGCCACCGATCCGGTAGAGGTCACCGACGATCCGGATCTGATCGCATGGACCCGAGCGGTGTTTGAGTCCAGTTTGGAAGGTCGGGTCTCCATGGCTTTGCAACAGATCCAACGAGGGGACTGGGTCTTCCTGGAGCACTTTGAGGCCCTCAGACAGCGATCTAAATTCGCGAAGCGACAGCTACAAAACCTGATCCAGGATGAGCAGCTCAGGGCTCGGGGTCGAGTGCGAGCCGCTCAAGCTCTAGCCCGGTTGGGATCCGCTCAAGGGGAGCAGTTTCTGATCGCTGCTTTGGGATCCAGTGATGTGGAGCTCTGTATCGCCGCCCTGGAGGTGCTGGGCAGCTGGCAATGCCGCATCGATCTGACGACACCTCAGATCACCACTCAGATCCGAACCCTTCTCCTCTCCCCCCATCCCACTGTGGTTCAAACCGTCGCTCGCCTCTGTGCTCGGCGGGATATTCCAGGGGCCGAGGAGATTTTGAGGCAGGCTCTACTCCGGAAACAGGCACCGTTACAGGATCTGGCCGTAGCCCTGGCGGAGATCGCCACTCAACCGGAGTCCATCCAGGTGCTCCTCCCCCATCTTTTGCCAGATCGCCAGCCCTGCCCGGTCTCGATCCGCTACTCCCTCGATCCCACTCTCAATCACCCGGATCCGGCTGTGGGCAAATCCCTGCGCCAAGCCCTGCAGCAACATCTGCTCACCTATCCTCAGGAACAACGGCTCGATCCCCATTGGGCCAGTGAATTCTCGGTGGTGGCGGATGAGACCGCGATCCCGATCCTGGAACAGCTGATCGCCGAGGCTCAGGATCCCCTCACCCGAGCCTACGCAGTCGAGGGATTGGCGCGCTTACAACCCGAACAGGCTGTCACCCGCATCCTGAGCGAGATCCAACGGGATCATCCCTGGAGTTTGTGGATCCGTCTACTGGCCGAGTCCGCAGTTCCAGAGGATTTTGATCGGATCCGGACCCTTGTCTATCCTGACCCGGTGCGGCGAGATCTCACCCTGGATGATGTGCGGTTGCTCATCGAGCGATTGGGAGACCCAGGTCAGGATCTCGTGTTGAATCATCTGGATCGGCTGGACAAGCTGGCCCAAGAATGGGTCACCTGGAGACAACAGGGGATTGATCTGCGCGAGGTGTTGGCGGATCTGCATGAGACAGGGGTGATCTGCCAAACAGTAGAGGAATTGATGGCGGAGATGGATCAGGATGAGACCTCCATGGATGTTCATGATCCGAGGATGGTGATCGATGCCTTCGGTCACGCTGGACTTCTGACGTTCTTTGATACGGAAACTGGCGCCATCCCTTGTCAACACGATGATCTGATCCGGTGGTTTGGTCAATATACCGCTGAGCAGTTCATACCGGAATGTCCCATTCAACTCTGCCCCACCGATCATCGATGGGAACCCGATAGCGCCTACACGGTACAGTTCATCTATCAGGATCGGCTCTATCGGTTTGAGGCGGAAAATTATGGTGACTACTACGATGTGGAGTCCGTGGTGGGAGCCTTAAACGAAGCCCTGGAGGATAACGATCAGCCCGAGCGCTTCATGGGTCTCTACACCGGCGATCAATGTGCTTGCTTCGTGTTTGCCGATCCAGAACAGTTTTTACCGATCGCTCAAAAGTACGGCCTAGCTCTCTCAGAGAACGCCTCTGAAGCCATGTGGGCAGGTCGAGCGTTTGAGCAGCGGGAACTGGGTTTCACAGGGATTTAGCCAACTCCAAGCCTGTTGAGCCTGCCTTGATAACGAGGGATCTGGATGGTTGGATAGAGAATTTCGCCAGATCCCAACTCAAACACTCAGATCGATCAGGAGTTTCTCAATGCTGTCCCCCCTCAACCAAGATCAGTCTTCCTTTAATACGGGTAGATCTGAATCCACGACTGATGCTCCTTACTGCAAGACTGTCCTCTGCCCATGGGATCTGCCGGGGGGAGATCAACCTACTTCTCCTAGACAGGCTAAGATCTTCACACCCGATCAAGCCACCCTCTTCAGGCCTGATCAAGACGTTGGGATCACAGCCTCTGCCTAATTGATCGGGTTGAACTAGGTTCACAAACCGTTCTGAGCCGAGCTTGTATTAGAGATCCCGCCTAATTCAGGAACGAATTGAACAGTCCAAGATTTTAATAGCCTCAGGGTCTTGGCAACCCGTATCATGATCCTACTGTTCGAGTGTATCTATTGTGCAATATCGCTGGAAACTGATCGAGGATCTGGATGGCTTCGCAGATCTACTAGATACCGGAGAGACCGCAGCCTATGAGCGAGTGCACACCGAGGTATGTAGACGACTCCAGACATTGGTGACCAATGGACAACTACTGCTTAACTCAGATCGCTTCCTCCTAGTTCTACCCGCAGAGCATCCCCCCGAGATCACCCTGTTCCTCACCGTAGCCACCCTGGATCAACTCCAACGGACCCGATTGTTTCCCTCCCAGATCCTGGAGGAGGCGGGTCAGACCCAGCAACAGAAGGGATCTGAGTTCACTCAAGCGGTGCTGATCTATCAAGATCGGGTCACCCTGGCCAGTCTCATGCTTCCCTGGCTGAGTTCCTGGTAGGTCCCACTGTAGGGGAGACGGATCTGAGTCCTGCTGAGATCCTCAACTGGGGGTTGGACAGAGGACCAAAAATCGTTAAGCTGTTTATAGTTTCGTTAAGTAATCAGCGGAGCGACCTCAGCAAAGATAAAGAGACTCTAAAGCTTCTTTACCTCGGGCATCTCAGGGGGATCTCGTCCCGCCGCAGGGTCGGCCACCCCTGACACCTCTTGCCCCGTAAGGTTAAGATAATGTCCTAGCTCCAGAGTTGCATCTTTCTGAGCTTGCTTTGGGACCCTAGTACGAGGCAGGAACGCATGGATTGGCTAGACAAGGTGATCGAGAAGATTCGGGAATGGGTCGAGCGCGTGATCGATACGCTGCTGGAACCTCAGAAGCAGCCCCAACCGATCCCGATCCCCGTCGAAGACACCCCCCGCCGCCGTCGTTGATCCTGGAAGAGATTGGATTGAGATGAGGAACTGAGGGCTGTGCAGATCCTGGTATTACACGGTCCTAACCTCAATCTGCTGGGATCCCGAGAGGTCGGGATCTACGGCAAGCTAACTCTGTCGGATATCGATCAGGCTCTACACCACCTTGCCTCAGAACTTGGGGCAGAGGTGGTGACTTTTCAGTCTAACCATGAGGGATCCCTAATCGATCAGATCCACGGGGCTTCCGGCCATCAGCAGGGCATCCTCATCAACGCTGGGGCCTACACCCATACCAGTATCGCGATCCGGGATGCGATCGCCGGGGTGGCGTTACCCACTGTTGAGGTCCACCTCAGTAACATTTACAGTCGGGAGCCCTTCCGTCACCACTCCACTCTCGCTCCCATCGTGATCGGCCAGATCAGCGGTTTCGGAGTCGATAGCTATCTGCTGGGGCTGAGAGCCCTGGTCTCTTACCTCCGTCAGAACTCTTGATCAGGTTTATCCCAGGATCTCTGACCCAAGACGGATCTTTGAGAGAATTTCTTCGGATGATCAGTGCTCAAGCAGATCGTCGGGAACCTGTAGGGGGCAAAAGTCCCCGAACCCTCTGGAGCCCCCTGATCTAGATGTGGAGGGGATCAGGGCTTCCGGCCTGAGCTCAGTGATCGCCTCATTCAGACTAAGACGAGGGAAATCTGAGTAAATCATTAAGATCTTCTGATTCCTTGGTAAGAAAACTGGTATATAGATCTTTATCTTTAGTTCAGATGAGATTTGGCTTGGACCGTCATTGTCGGCATCGGGTGGCAAGTCCACTTTGCCAACTGCTTGATCAGGACACCATTCGAGAGAACTGACGATGAAAATTCAACACCTGGCCCTAGTTGCGATCGCCTCTGCCCTGGGATTCGCGGCGACCTCCGTAACACCGATGGGATTTAACCTGCGCTCCAGTTCCCCCGTCATGGCTCAGAATCCCTGTGCCGCTAACCCTTGCGCGGCTGATCCCTGCGCGGCTAAGAATCCCTGCGCGGCTGATCCCTGTGCAGCCAAGAACCCCTGTGCCGCTAACCCCTGTGCAGCGAAGAACACTTGTGCGGCTAAACCCGCGGCTGCACAGAATCCTTATGCTCAAAATCATTGTGCTGAGA
>CAYSEO010000110.1:0-12609 GCA_964429885.1 uncultured bacterium | reverse complement strand
CAAGACTCTGATCATAGCTCAGAAGCCGGTCACGATGACACTCCTCCCTCAAGACCGTTTTCTGCAGCCGGTAGGGCCGGATCCTCAGGCTGCCCCGTCCGCCAGGATCGATACTCCGGGGTGGCGTCCTTCATGTTCTCGTAGATCCAGACCATGCGATCCACGAACCACAGCTTGCAAGTGATCGATAGCAACCAGCCCCCCAAGGCCAACCAGAAGGTTTGAGTCACAAAGCCCACGATCGCAGCGATCAGGAAGAACAGGGCAAACCCCGTGAGGATATGGGCTATCTGGACATGCTCTTGAGGAACCGGCACCGTCTGACGATTGACGAACATGCGTTCTCCTAACACCCCACGGGTGATCCAAGAGCGATCATCCTGGTATCGTGGGAAAACCCGAGGATTGAGCCAGGTCCAGAGAGAGAGGACGAGAGCTGGCCCCAAAGCCCACCAGCCGATCCAGGTCCAGCTCCATAGGGTGATGAACCAGAAGGGGAACAGGGCGATGCGAGTCCAGCCACTCCAGGGATTGGCATGGCGCATCCATACCTCATCGGACATGGACATCAGAGACACAGCCAACTTGTCATAGGGCATCCGATCGTCTCCTATTGATCTGTCATTTAATTTGCAAAACCGTAGCTGAGGGCAAGGTCTGATGGAGATCCCAACAAGTCTGGCGATGTTGCTATCATTTCTGATCCCGGCTCTGCTCAAGGGGATCACCGGTTTGGGATTCTCTGCTCTTTGTTTACCGATCCTAACCTTATTTATGGAAGCCTCCCTCAGTATTCCGGTGGTGATCTTACCCTCCCTCACCAGCAATCTAGTGGTCATGGCCCAGGCCTGAAAGTTTCGGGAGTGCTCTTTGGATGAGACAAGGTATCGACAGATCGTGCTGTTGCTTTTGTTGGGGATCTAACACGAAGGAGGCTGTTGCTCTCAACTTATCAGGGTTGACAACAGCGAAGATCGATTGGATGAGTGAGTCTCCGACAGAGGAGAGCTAGAGTAGATCCTGAGATATCGTTGCTGATCCATCCCCAAAGGATCAGTCATTGATCTCCCTTCTATCCTTGATTTGAGCTCATCCCATGTCAGACCCGATAACTCCCGCCGTCAGCGATCGCATCTGCCAGCATATGAACGAGGATCATGCGGATGCCGTGGCCCTCTACGCCCAGGTCTTTGGTCAGGCCCCCACTGGAGTCACCGCCCAGATGCAGTCCATCGATCCAGAAGGCATGGATCTGATCACCCAACAGAATGGTGAGACCCTGCCCCTGCGGATCCCATTCGAGCGCCCCCTGCAGGATTCTGAGGATGCCCACCAGACTCTGATCGAGATGGTCAAACAGGCTCGCCGCCAGCTGCAGGCCCAAGCCGCTAACGCTTCAGAAACTTAACCAGTTGCGTCAATCGCTCCCAGGCTGCTCCGCTGTTGAGGATCTGTCGAGCCAGGGCCACTCCCTCTGACCAGGTGTCTACCCGACCCGCGATCTGGAGGGCGACGGCGCTATTTAAGCTGACGGCATCCATCTGGGCTGCGGTGGCTTTCCCCTGCAACACCTGGGTGAGGATCGTGACATTATCCTGGAGTTCGCCTCCTTTAAGATCTGAGAGGGGCGCAGCTGGGATATCCAGAGCTTGTGGATCCAGAACCCCTGGAGTCACCTGTCCCCGCTCCAGAAGGGCCAGATCCGTTGGCAGGGTCAACCCGATCTCGTCCAACCGCTCCCGACTGTGTAACACCACAGCCCGTTCACAGCCCAGCAGACCCAAAGCCTCCGCCACCGTCGTCACTAGATTAGAGTCGTACACCCCCAAGATCTGTCGATTCGGCCCCAACGGATTCACCAGGGGACCCAGCAAATTAAAGATCGTTCTCACCTTCAGGGTGCGCCGTAACGAGACCACCGCTCGCATGGCCGGGTGCCAATTGGGGGCGAAGAGAAACGTGATCCCCACTTCCCGGACAGCGGCCCGGATCTGATCCGTCGGCGCGGCCAAGTTCACCTGGAGGGCCTCTAAAACATCCGCCGATCCCACCTTGCTGGAGGCGGAACGATTGCCATGTTTGGCCACTGGGATCTCTGCTGCACTCACCACAAAGGCCACCGCTGTGGAGATATTAAAGGTGCCTGCTCCATCCCCCCCCGTGCCACAGGTATCCACCAGAACAGGCAACTTCAGCGTCTCCCCCACGGAGGCCCGTTGCAAGACCCGAGCCATGCCCGCCAGCTCTGTCGCCGTCACCCCCTTGGCCTGGATCGCTGCCAACAAGGCTCCGCTCACGACATCTGGCACCTCTGAGTCCAGCCAACCATTCATCAGCAGCTCTGCCTGAGCCTCCGACAGAGACTCCCGATCTAACAACTGCTGTAACAGTTGGGGCCACAGAACAGCGTTATCCACCACAGTCATGGGCTAAAACCTTGTCTCCAGGGATAGGGATCTCAGGGCACTTGCGGCCTAACTCAAGATCACCTCTACAGCCGAGGGATCCACTACTGCCGTCCATACAGCCGCCATATTTAACGAAAGCCGCAAGTGCTCTCATCACGGTAGCATCTCGGCTCAGTCGATCAGCAAAAACCTTGATACAGACTATAGGGGGTGTGTCAAAGCAATTTTGCCGATCGACTGACCTCTAGATCAGACGGGCTCTCAGCTTGCGGCAGGTGATGCCCGGATCCAGCTGTGTCCGTCGGTTCAAGAAGGCCCCCTGCAGATCCGCTGTCTCCAAACAGGTGCCCCGTAGATTTGCATCACACAGATCCGAGCCATTCAGATACACCCCACTCAGATCCGCTTGACTCAGATCCGCTCCCCGCAGATCTGCTCCATTCAGATCCGCTCCTGCCAGGGTCGCTCCCCGCAGACATGCTCCAGTTAGACGGGCTCCCACCAGATCCGCGTAGCTCAGATCCGCCTCGCTTAGATCCGCACCGCTCAACTCCGCCTGGATCAGATCTGCATACTTGAGCGTGATCCCTCTGAAATCTCGCTCTCCGGCTGCATAGCGTTGTAGTAGATCCATAGAGGACTGGATGGGGGAGAGGGGTCGATCTGGGGGGGAGGGAACTGGAGTAGACAAAGCCGCTAAGGGATGAGTCATTGAATTATTGTCAAGGGGATCTAGTGACAAAATAACAGAACCTCTGAGTGGAGTCACTACACCAGAAGTAAGTAGATCAGCAAAAACGTTTATACAGACTATGGAGTGCATATCAAAGCATTTTTGCCGATCTACTTAGTGTCTGAAGCTCTAGATCTTGTCTACAGGTGGTGTGGGCTGAGGGGTCGCCGTGGTTTGTAACGGGGTTGCAATACAGTGGCCCCCTCAGAGGGGGTTGATATAGTTGATCTGGGGTTTCGGGATCGTTAAAAGATCTTGTTATTGATGAGCTTCAGATTATTGCTGATGTGCGGGTGTTTCCTGATTTGGGGCTGGCCGGGTGCGGCTCCTGGGTGGGCCAACAGCCAGTTCAAGGTGCTTGATCAGCCGATCTTGACCCTGAGGACCCCTGTGGGGGCCACCCAACCGCGATTGCAGAGCTTAGAACAACGGTTTGAGCAGATCCTGGGGGAGGCCAGTCCTCCTTTGACGGTAGCGGTGCGCGGGGATGCTACGGAGGCTCAGATCTGGTTGAATGAGCGGTTGCTGTTGGAGGTTACGGGTGCGGATGCTGCTGCCAATGCCACAACTCAGGTGGATGCCCTGGCGGCTCTGTGGGCAGATCGATTACGGGCTGTGTTGAATCAACCCTCAGCTCAGCAGCAGCTGTTACGGGGGATCGGGTTACCGACCCAGATCCGGTGGCAAGGACAAACCTATCAACGGCAGCCGGATCCTGTCCCCGACTTGGGCCGCTTCTACACCGATGGGACTCGGATCGAGGATCGGGTGATCTTTTGGGAAGTGGATCCCCAGGGTGGATCCCGAGCCCTGCCGCCATCCCCTCCTGCGATCTATCTCCTCAATGCCTATCGCCAATTTGTGATCTATCGTGCCCTGTGAGCTTAGCTCCAGATCCATCTATCGTCTCAGTCCCAGCAGAACGGACTCCTGATGTCGCAGGCTGCTGATCGCCACTTCCCAGGGCAGGGTAAAGGATTGAAAGGATGAGGCTGAGATCCGATCCTCATCGAGATCCACCACCACCTGACGCAGGATCTCAAACAACTCCTGACGCAGATCCATGAGCTCTCTCAGGTCCCGGCTCTGTTGGATTCGATCGATTAGATCCAAAAGTCGTAGGTTGTACAGATCAGCCCGATTCTTCTGACGCCCGATCAGCCAGAGACGAAATTGCCAGAGACCCGAGATCCCCAGCACGGTGATGGAGAGCAACAGCCCCATGGGCTCGGCGTATTGCACCAGAAAATGGGGTTGATCTTGGTCGTAAAAGCTCTGGGCTCCGGGATGCAGTGGCAGGCCCAGATTCTGACCAGACTCGGGTAGCAGGATCGTGGCAGCGCGGGGATAGAGGGTGACCAGTTCAGTCCGGAATTGATACAGGCTCTCCGTCAAGCGATAGATCACCGTTGGATCCACGTGCTCATGGCTGACCAGTACGGCCCTTACCCCCACGGTGGCCAGATCCTCAGCGGGAATGGGCAGAGCCCCATCATAGGTTCCCTTCGGGATTTGGGTGGCCTCCAGATAGGGCAGGGTGAGTCGGAGGGCGGCGACTTGATCGATCGGCAGCAGTCGGGCCTGACGCTGTTGCAACAGATCTCTTAATCCCACATTGCCAGGGGCCATTACCTGAAAGAGGGCGGCCACCTCTCCAGCGGCGAAGGCTTCATAGGCTTGGGCAGAGGGCACCGTGATCAGCTCCAGATCTTCTCGGCTCAGTCCATAGTGAGTGGCGATCGGCCAGAACAGTTTGTAGGATCCACTGCCCTCTGGCATCAGTGCCAATCGTTGACCTCGGAGATCCGAGACCTGAGCGATGTTGGCCTCAGGAGAGATCACTAGATGAGCCATCTCGGGAAACAGGTAGGACACGGCCCGTGTGGAAGGGGTCACAGGAGAATCGCTCTGTACCAGAGCCAGCTGGGCGGTCTCTGACTCGATCAGATCTAGATTCTGTAAGGATCCCTGGGTTTCCCGAACGGTGATCTGGATATCGGAGTGGTGATGGGCGATCACTTGGGCGAAGGCTTGGCCAAAGGCATAGTACTCCCCGTTGGCGCTGGCAGTGGCCAAGGTGAGGCGGTGAGTGCGGGTGTGTTCTCGCCAGATCTGGGTCCCAAACGCTCCGGCAGCAGCCACGCTCAGGATCACGATCGGCAGTATCCATTTGCCCTGTGTCATGCCTCAGCCCACGACATTTCACCCCTGACCCGTTAGCTTAGAGATTATAAACAATTCAGGTTAAGCTCCGTGGTCCCCCTAAGAGACAGAAACCCGACCCTCCTGACTCCCTATGTCACCTATATTCTGGTGATCCTCAATATCCTAGTATTTCTCTATGAGCTCAGCCTCGATCCGGCGTCATTAGGACGATTCTTTGACACCTGGGCCGTGGTCCCCCGGGATCTGACCGCGAGCTTTACGGATCAACTGCCTCCGCAACCCCGTCCGGAATGGATCACCCTGATCACGGCTCAGTTCCTGCATGGGGGCTTTCTGCACCTGGGGGGCAATATGTTGTTTCTGGGGGTGTTCGGCAATAACGTCGAGGATCGGTTGGGTCATGGGCGGTTTCTGATCTTTTATCTGGCCTGTGGGGTGCTGGCTTCTCTGGCTCAATGGTTCTTTGCCCCCGCTTCTGAGATCCCATCCTTGGGGGCCAGTGGGGCTATTGCAGGGGTGCTGGGCGCCTATATCCTGCGCTTTCCTCAGGCGGAGGTGTTGACCCTGGTGCCCTTAGTGATCCTGTTGCCCGTGCGGTTGCCCGCTTGGATCTTTTTGGGGATCTGGTTTCTCCAACAGGCTTTCTACGGGTTCGCCAGCCTCAATACCCGCACCATGATCGGGATGGAGGGGGGAGGTGTGGCCTATTGGGCCCATGCCGGAGGCTTTGTGTTTGGGGCGGCCCTGGGACCTCTGTTGGGGTTGTTTTCCTCAGGACCCAGTCCCTACGATGATGAGCATCCGGATTCTTAAGGATCCCTTGGATATCCGGTTCAGATCCCAACCGAACCCTAAGCCTGCCGCTGTTGCCTCGATCGCAATACTGTAACAAACCGCTTCAGCAGGATCACGGTGACAGGGGCGCTGCAGAGGTGGGATCTTCCCTGGCTGATCTGGCTTCTTTACAATCCATTCTAGACGCCTTCGTCTCAAGCACTCCCGATGTCCAGGGGGCTGCCGTGGTGACTCCGGACGGTTTGCCTTTGGCCTCCAGTCTGCCGATGGGCATGGATGAGGAACGCACCTCGGCGATGTCTGCCGCCCTGTTGTCTTTGGGGAGCGGATCGGTAAGGAACTAGCGCGGGGCGGGATCGAGCGAATCTAAACCTGGACTCCGGATCGATCCTGGATCGTTTGCAGGAAGCGGGCGATGATCTGAGGATGATCTCCCCAATGCAGGTGGAGATAGGAGGCGTGGATCCGATCGCTGGCCCATCCTTCTGTACTCTGCTCCCATTGATAAATCGGTTGGGGGGATTGAGGATCAACACAGGATCTATGAAACTCATGGCCTCGGATCTGTTGTCCGGCGCTTAGAGCAGGTGTGGATCGTAAAGCTGTGGCCCATCGATAGCCTAAGGTAAGTTTGGCACTGATCCGAACTTGCATGGGCAATTGATCCAGCATGGGATAGGTGATCCCGTTCAGATCCGTGAGGGATCGTCCTAGGACCATCAATCCACCACATTCAGCATAGAGCGGAGGTAAGGATAAGGGATTTGGAGATCTATGGATTCGCTCAGACAGTTCAGCAGCAAAGATCTCAGGAAATCCACCTCCTAAGTAGAGTCCATGACAGGATCGGGCGGGCTCAAATCCATCCTTAAGTGGGGAGAAAAAGATCAGCTCTGCTCCCTGTCTCC
The DNA here is from genome assembly GCA_964429885.1 of uncultured bacterium. Taxonomy (GTDB): domain Bacteria; phylum Cyanobacteriota; class Cyanobacteriia; order Thermostichales; family Thermostichaceae; genus CAYSEO01. The sequence goes on along the minus strand of CAYSEO010000110.1, from coordinate 5,599 downwards.
GTAATAGATCCAGATTATCCGCATAATAGAAACTGAAGGCTTGATCCCAGGCGATCCCTATCTGAAGAGGCGATCTGGGTTGTGTTTGGATGAGCTGATCTGAAATGTTGTGGGAGACTGTTCGATCACAATCATTCTGGATTAAAGGCAGGAGTTGATCCCAATCGAGACAATGCTCTGCGAGATCTGCCAATTGAGTTTGTATGGATTGAAAAGTGCTCAGTTCTCCCACCGGGATCAGGCCCAGATGACGACTGGGGAGGCTAATGGTGTCGTTCCTAGGGATCATGCCTAAAACGGGCATGGATAGCGATTGTAGAGCCTCTTTTAAGATCTGGCCATGGCGTGCGGATCCGACTTGATTTAAGATCACCCCTGGGATCCATAAACGGGGATCATAGTGGGTTAATCCATAGACGAGGGCGGCGATCGATCGGCCCACTTTTGCAGCATCGATCACCAAAACGATCGGCAGGTCTAAGATCCTGGCTACATGGGCAGTGCTCGCCCAATCGGGCTGATCCGATCCAAAGCTAACCTTGCCATCAAATAGGCCCATCACCCCTTCGATCACGGCTCCCGATCGACCTTGACTATGCTGAGCAAAGCACCGTTCAACATAAGTCTCAGAGGTGAGAAACGGATCTAGATTTCGACAGGGTAGATGGGTGATGGCCTGATGAAACAGGGGATCGATATAATCCGGACCCACTTTGAAGGACTGGGGTTGCAATCCTCGTCTCATGAGGGCCGCTAAGATCGCTAGGGTCACGGTCGTCTTGCCTGAGTTACTCGCCGGTGCCCCGATCACGATCGCCATGGTTCACCTCTCATGCCAAATCCACCGATCCTTCAATACTCGATCCCGATCTGAGCTTTAATGCCCTGTTCTCGAAATGGATGTTTTACCAAGGTCATCTCCGTCACCAGATCAGCCGCCTCGATCAACTCCGCCGGAGCCCCTCGCCCCGTCAAGATCACATGGCGGTCCTCCGGCTTCTGTTGTAAACCGGCCAGGATCGTCTCTACGGAGAGATAGCCTAACTTCAAGGCAACATTGATCTCATCCAACAGGATCAGGTGGGTATGGGAGTTTGTGATCAGCTCCAGTCCCTGTTGCCAAGCCGCCTCCGCATGGGCGATGTCTCGATCTCGATCCTGAGTCTCCCAGGTGAACCCCTCCCCCATGGCGAAGAATTGCACTTGATGGCTGGGCATGGCCCGCAGTAGCTTCGCCTCCCCCGGCTCCCAAGCTCCCTTGATGAACTGCACCACCCCCACCGGTAAGCCATGACCCAAGGCCCGAAACACCATGCCAAAGGCCGCCGAGCTCTTGCCCTTGCCCTTGCCCGTATGGACGATGATCAGCCCCTTCCGATCCTGCATGGTCGCCAGCCGCTGATCCTGCACCTGTTTGCGACGCTGCATCTTCTGCTGATGACGCTGACTCTGATCTGTATCCATGCCGAAAATGGGTCCTGAGAGATCTAAGGAGCTGATCAAGTGATACGACTGTAGCCATATACATTATCACTTGTGAATCGATGGGTTGCTGTTGAGAGTTCCACCAATCTCACAGACGAGCAAGGATTCACAGGGCCTCAGTTTACAAAGTGATCAAGCCCAGTTGCTCCTAGATCACAACTGGGATCTGATGGTTCTGGATATTGGCAACCCTACTGCAGCTGGAAGTCGCTGATCAGGGTCAGAGCTAGAGAGGAGTTGGGCTGGATCACCGCCGTCTCCGGAGCCGTCACATTACCGATCACTGCGCCTGCTGCTGCCCCGCCCAGGACCTTCTCGGTGGAGATCACTCGGTTACCCAACAGTCCACCCAGGATCGCTCCCGCTGCTGCCCCCACAACAGCATCCTGTACGATAGCCCCTCCAGAGGTTTGGCGAGGATCCTTACCCAGGGGGATCACATTGCTTTGGGCGAACAGGGGATAGGATTGGCCGTTGAGTTGTAATGACTGGGTCACGAACTGAGTGCCCCCTTGAGCGGGTTGGAACTGGCCTTGCAGGATCGATCCGGCGGGCACCACCACATTGCCCTGAGGATCCTGAAGGGGAGAATTGAGCACCATGTCGAAGGGCACCGTCTGACCCGGATCGACATAGATCGCCTGAGGGGTCTGAGCCGTAGCCGTGATCACCTCACCGGCTCTCACCAAGGAAGACTGCAGATCGAACTGAGTCCCAGGGTTGAGGGGCTGAACCTGAGAAGGGGGAAATGGGTTCGGTGTGGAGTTAAACAGCGGCTCCAGGGGTTGAGTCTGGGTCGGGGGCAGTGGCTGAGGATTGACGGATCGCCACCCCTCCCCCTCAGGGGGCTGCGGTAAGGTGGACTGTGCCAGGGCTATACCGGAGTTGATCCAGAGGATCGGGAGCAAGGCTATCCCAGACACTAGCCGGGTGACCCCGATCCATCGTAGGGTTAATCCTGTGGTCTTAGTCAGTACTTGATTCATGATCCCACCCACCATCGGCAGTTCCAGTGTATCCGCATCTGCTTTCCGATCTCCATCAAAGCCCAGAGTCAGGGGATGAACGGCAGTGGAGACGGTAGGATCAGATGCCAAGGGTGGTGAGATCGGCTGCGGCTTCCCGTGACCTTACTCTTGCTAACTCTGAAGAATAGCTTTCTCCAGAGTAGGCCTTGCGCTAAGATTTGTCCCGAGCCCCACCTGATCGAGAGATGTTTGAAGGAGTCAAACTATGACATCGTCTTTGATCGTCTGCGACAACTGTGGCCACGAGAACCCCAATGACGCGATCTATTGCGAAGAATGTGGGGTCGAGCTGGTTGCCGCAGCGCCTGAGCCCGCCCCCCCTCCAGCCCCAGCTCCCCCACAACCGACCCCAGCTCCGGTTGCCGTTGCGGCAGCTCCTCCCCCAGCTCCGGCCCCTCCCCCAGCTCCGGCCCCTCCCCCAGCTCCGGCTCCTCAGCCCGTAGCCGATATTCCTCCGGGGCCCAGCGCCCCACCTCAGGAGCCCCCCCTGTCCCCGGTGCTGGCAGCCCTCAACGATCCGCAGCCCGCCAGTGCGGCCACAATCCTGGACCTGCCGGACGATGAGCCCGAGGAGATCGTTCCTGAGCCCGAGCCGGAGCCCGAGGCCTCCGAGGCCGCCCTGGTCCATACCGAGACGGGCCAACGGTTCGAGGTGCCCTTGGAGAACACGATCTACATCGGCAAGCCCAATGAGGAGATCCCGATCCAGATCGATCTGTCCCAGCTGCCGGAGTCTGACATCATCTCTCGGGTCCATGCAGTGTTGCACCATGAGGGGGATGAGTATTTCCTGGAGGATGCGGGCAGCATGAATGGCACCTCCCTCAACGAGGAGGCTCTGCGCCCTGGCACCCGGTTCCGCAAGAAGATCACCTCTGGAGACACGATCACCTTCGGTCGTAAGCGTCAGATCAGCTTTCGGTTTGAGGTGGAGACGGTTTCCTAAACGGGAGTCATGACGCTCTGGAGTTGCCCCTGGGCAGGCTCTGGAGCGAGCAGAGGTGAGGAACAGACTCAGGCCAACAGGTTGGGGCTGCCCTCTTGTCGCCGCTCCTCTGCTACCCCTGGATCAGTTGGATCAGTTGGATATGGGGCGTGAGACCTGCAGATCTCGGTCTGTGGGTCTCGTTGGTCTTTACGGAAATGAATAGCGATGCAGAAAGTCTTTATTGATGGTGAATCCGGGACCACCGGCTTGCAGGTGCGTCAGCGCCTCACCCGTCATCCCGAAGTCCAGATCATCAGCATCGATCCGGAGAAACGACGGGATCCGGAAGCCAAACAACGGTTGATGGCGGAGGTAGATCTGACGATCCTGTGTTTACCGGATGAGGCCGCAAAGGAAACAGCAGCTCTGGCTGGGGAGATCAAGGCTCGTCTGTTGGATGCCAGCTCGGCGCATCGGACAGCTCCGGGATGGACCTTTGGTTTGCCTGAGCTGACTGCGGCACAACGCTCCCAGATCAGGGCGGCTCAACGGGTGGCCAATCCAGGCTGTTATGCCACGGGGGCGATCATGCTGCTGCGTCCTCTGGTGGAGGCGGGCCTGTTACCTGAGGATCAGGTCTACACAATCAATGCGGTCTCGGGCTACAGCGGCGGAGGCAAGAAACTGATCGAACGCTACGAGCAGGATCCGGCTGCCAATCCCATCTTCGCCGCCTATGGATTGGAGTTGGCCCATAAGCATCTGCCGGAGATCCAGACCTGGAGTACCCTGTCCCAGACCCCGATCTTTGTACCCAGTGTGGGGAACTATAGCCAGGGCATGCTGGTGTTCATTCCGCTCCCTCACTCCTCAGCCGCTGGTCCCCAACTCCAGGCGGCTTTAGCCCAGGCTTATCAGGGGGAGAAATTCGTCACGGTCCATGATCTGGGGGAGATCGATCCCGACACAGCCCCTTTTCTAACCCCCCATGGTTTGGAGGGGACTAACCAGATCCATCTCTATGTCTTTGCAGCGGCAGGGGGAGAGCGGGCGGTGCTGGCGGCCAAACTGGATAACCTCGGCAAAGGAGCCTCTGGAGCGGCTGTACAGAACCTAAATCTGATGTTGGGCTTTGCGGAGGGGTTAGGGGTAGATCTCAACCCTGAAGCGGCTGACTGAGAGGTTTATGGTTAGGGAAGAGATCGGATCCAAGTCATGACCCCTAGTGATCTGGGTTGGATCCTGAGGCTTGGATGGGGTGATGCTTAGATCCCTAACCACAAAAAGTTTGGCTCTCGGAAGGCAGAATAGAGGAGTCATGGAAGGTGTGGGGAGAGTAGCTGATGAAGACTCTATGGGCTGTTGCCCTCGGGATCCTGCTCATGCTAAGCCTGGGAAGTGGCTATCCTGACTCCCCCATGTTCATTGATCAGTCCCAACTGCTCCAAGATAATCCCAGTCAGCTTAATTATGGCGTTGCAGTCTCGGATGTGGATAGAGATGGAGAATTTGAATTGATTGTTGCTGGCTTTGGAGCCGGTAATCTGGTCTTGAAATGGAATGGATCTCAGTTTGTGAATATTGCCGATCCGGTTCTAGCTGACGCGGAGCGACGGGCGATTGGCGTGGCGGCCTGTGATGTGGATGGGGATGGCCAAGAGGAGATCTATGTCTTGAATACTGATACATTCGGAGGACGGAAGCGATTTGGAGATCGATTATTTCAACGGCAAAGCCAGGACTGGCAAGACCTATTCTCATTACCCCAGAATCAGGACTCCCTTAATCTAACAGCGGGTCGATCTGTCGCCTGTGTGGATCGGGATGGGGATGGACATTATGGTGTATTGGTGGCCAATTACGGTGGACCGATACGGCTCTATGAGCTCAATGCAGATGGCATGATCGAGGATGTCGCTCCCAAGGTTGGCTTAAATCTGACGACAGGAGGACGAGGGGTGATCTCGTTGCCGTTGATCTCTAATCGCATGGATATTTTTATGGCTAATGAGCGGGGTGCCAACTTTCTATTTCGTAATCTAGGCGAGGGGCAGTTTGAAGAGATCGCCCAGGAGTTAGGTCTAGATGATCCTCTAGAGAACGGTCGAGGGGTAGTGGTTCTGGATGCAAACCAGGACGGGTTCTTGGATATCGTCTT
>CAYSEO010000109.1:0-12672 GCA_964429885.1 uncultured bacterium | reverse complement strand
GTCCGGCTTTACTGGAGGATTTGGGGGACTGGGGCTGGGGCGGCGGCTGGGAGATCCGGGCGGGACGGGGTGCCACGCTGGGGGAGGGTGAGCTGCCCAAGGTGGAACGGACCTGTCCGGCCTGCTCCGCGCTGATGGTGCTGCTGTGGCTCTTGTAGGGGATACCCATTCGATCACAGGCATCCAGGATCTCTTTATTATCTCGGCCCATCTCACGGGCTAAATCATAGATGCGGATCTTATCCGGTCCTCGCCGCTGGCCCTCTCCTTTGGTTGCATCCTGTGCTTCCCCACCCGTAGAGGCGGGTTTCGATGAGGCCATCTCCGGGGAGGCTGGCTGGGGAGGCGTGGCTGGGGATTGGGGCGCGGGATGGAGATCGGTTTGGGACATAGGCGGGTGAGAGTCGGAGCTGAAACGGTTTACAGGTCTGTCGCAAGGACGGGTGGGGGAAGATCGTGAGTGATTTCCTTAAGGATGGGGTTCGAGGGCTCGATCATCCTGAGTGCCCAAGGTGTCATATTTCTTTAGGGAACGGAGGACCTCTCTTGTTCTAATCGTTGCAACAGGATCTCGTAGGTTTGGGGGGAGACCGGTGACCGTAGGGAACGGCTCAACCGATTTTTCTTTTGAGCCTCCTGCAGACAACGGGGGTGACGACAGATGTATGCCGAGCGTCCCATCCCCTCATCAAGCTTGATCTCATGGGTTCCTGCCAAGCGCACGATACGCCAGAACTGAGACTTGGGAGCCAGGGTCCGACAACTAACACAGCGGCGGAGGGCGGGGTCAGGAGGCAAAGGGTCTTGCTGCATGGAGGCCTGTAACGGCAGTCTTTTCAGTTTTGCTGTCTCTAGGGTACAGGGCCGATCAGAACTCGTCGATGCGACCCATGTCCGACCAGTTTAACCTATTCATCTGGATCGGACTGGAACCTTGAGTCGAGTCATGGCCTCCGGGGGGATTCAAACTCCTAAAAACTTCCTTGCTAGGCTAACATCTCACCCCCCAGATGCAAGTGAGCAGTTGAGGGGACTCCCCCGGTCTGTCCCTTAGGAGGAGGGAAGCAGTTGATGTCGATCGCGGAGATAGTCGGCGAAGCGGGCCACCAGGTCGGGATCTCGCCAGCCCCGTTCGGTCTCCTGTTTAAAGATGTCGATGGCCTCCTGGGGGGTGAAAGCTCGCTTGTAGGGACGCTCCGAGGTGAGGGCGTCGTAGATGTCGATGATCTGGAAGACTCGGGCAATACACGGGATCGCCTCCCCCTGCAAGCCATCGGGGTAACCTGTGCCGTCCCACCGTTCATGGTGATGGCGGATCAAGGGCAGGACATCCTTCATGGTGCGCAGGGGCTTACAGATCTCCTCACCGATCAGGACATGGGATTTCATGATCTCCCATTCCTCGGAGGTGTGTTTGCCGGGTTTACTGAGGATCTCGTCCGGGACCCCGATCTTGCCGATGTCATGGAGATAGCTGCCCCAGTGCAGGGCTTTGAGGGCTTGACGGGAGAGCCCCAGGTATTGACCAAAGTCCTGGCCCAGGGCCACCAGTCGTTCGCAATGATCGCCGGTGGTGGGATCGCGTTTCTCGACGCTACGGGCGATGGCGAAGAGCACCTGGGCGGCATGATCTAGATCTTCATTGAGCCGTTTTTGATGCACCAGGGAACGCACCCGAGCGATCAACTCCGTCTCGTCGAAGGGTTTGGAGAGAAAATCATCGGCCCCGGCCTCGATGCCCCGCACCCGGTTGGCGTGATCACTGGCGGCGGTCAACAACACCACTGGGATCAGTCGGGTGAGCTCATCTCCCTTGAGGGCACGACAGACCTCGAACCCGTTCGGCCCAGGCATCATTACATCCAACAAGATCAGATCCGGCTGTAGATGTTCCACCTGTAGCAGGGTTTGTTGGCCATTCTCCAACTCCGTGACCCGGTAGCCCTGGAGACGTAAGGCCTCCGCCAGCAGACGTCTGCCATAGGGCTGATCATCAACCACCAAGAGGTGACCGAGGGACTCCTGCCGCTCTGAGGGCAGATCCGTCTGGATTAAGGGGCGATTGGCGACATCCACTGGCATGGTGTAAGCAACCCAACATGGCCTACTAAGTAGATCGGCAAAATTGCTGTGATATGGACTATAGGGTCTGTATAAACGTTTTTGCTGGTCTACTTATCCTAGTCACCGGGATCGACGTGTCACATCCGGCTATTCACCGAATCTCCAGAACGTGATGGAGTAAGGGGGTTTGTAACCCTGTTGTGATTCTGCAGATCCCTACCTTTATAGTAGGTGAAGAACGATTACGAGATGGACAAGATGACGATCCTCTCCACAGAAATGGATTGGCAGGCAGTGCTACGGGAACTTGAGGGGCTGTTGGGCTCCAGGCGGGTGATCGGGACCCCGGAGGAGCTCCTGGTCTATGAGTGTGATGGGTTGGCCAGCTATCGCCAGAGCCCCAGGGTGGTGGTGTTACCTCGCACTACGGAGGAGGTGGCGGGGGTGGTCCAGATTTGTGATCGGCATCGGGTGGCGTTTGTGGCGCGGGGTTCGGGCACAGGGCTCTCGGGGGGAGCGTTGCCGGTGGAGAACTGTGTGGTGATCGCCACGACTCTGATGAAGCAGATCCTGGAGATCGACCTGGAGAACCAGCGCATGGTCGTGCAACCGGGGGTGATCAATACCTGGGTGACTGAGGCGATCAAAGGCGAGGGCTACTTCTATGCCCCTGATCCCTCCAGTCAAAGCGTCTGCTCCATTGGCGGTAATGTGGCGGAGAACTCCGGTGGGGTGCACTGTTTGAAATATGGGGTGACCTCCAACCATGTGTTGGGCCTCAAGGTGGTGTTGCCGGATGGCCAGATCCTCACCCTGGGGGGCAAGGTGCCGGAGATGCCGGGTTACGACCTGGTGGGGCTGTTTGTGGGCTCGGAGGGCACATTGGGGATCGCCACAGAGATTACATTACGGATCTTGAAGGCGCCGGAGCGGGTGCAGGTATTGCTGGCGGATTTCCCCCGAATGGAGCAGGCTGGAGCCACAGTGTCGGCGGTGATCGCGGCGGGGATCATTCCGGCAGGTATGGAGATCATGGATAACTTTAGTATCAACGCGGTGGAGGATGTGGTGGCCACCCAGGCCTATCCCCGCGATGCGGGGGCGATCCTGCTGATCGAGATCGATGGCTTAGCGGCAGATGTAGCGGTGTCGGCCCAACAGATCACGGCGATCTGTGAGAGCCATGGGGCCAGACAGGTGCAGACTGCGACGGAGGCGATGGAACGGCTGCGGCTCTGGAAGGGACGTAAGGCAGCGTTTGCGGCCATGGGCAAGCTCAGCCCCAACTATTATGTTCAGGATGGGGTGATCCCTCGTAGCCAGCTCACCACGGTGTTGACCCAGATCGAGGCCTTGAGTCAGCAATATGGGTTTCCAGTCGCCAATGTTTTCCATGCCGGGGATGGCAATCTGCACCCCCTGATCCTCTACAACGAGTCCAACCCTGGGGAGTTAGAACAGGTGGAACAGTTAGGAGGGGAGATCCTCAAGCTGTGTGTGCAGTTGGGGGGCAGTATCTCGGGGGAACATGGCATTGGGGCCGATAAACGGTGTTACATGCCAGAGATGTTCTCAGAGGCCGATCTGGAGACGATGTTATGGATCCGACAGGTCTTTGATCCCAAAGGGATCGCCAATCCCACCAAGATCTTTCCCACCCCCCGCACCTGTGGGGAGGCGGCCCATGCCCATGGCGGTCAGGTGTCGGATCCACAGTGGGCTGAGATGGAGGTGTTTTAAGGGTATGGATCTACAGCTCCAAGGCTGCTTCACTTCCAGATCCAAACCTGTGATCGTGGGAGCCTGCTCTGTATTGGGAGGGCCTTAGGCCCGTGTACATCCGAAACGTTTTGACATAGTGGCTCTGATCAAAGAACCCACACTCTGTCGCGGCTGTTGCCACCGAGGCCCCCTGACGTAACATTTGTTTGGAGAACTCGATGCGTTGGATCTGCCTTACTCCCTGCTGACCTAACCCATATTTTTGTTTGTGGGATCGAAATCGCTGATATCGGCTTTGACCTGAATCCCGACCCAGATCTGCTGTGGATCCAGCCAGAGCCTCAGCGGAGAGTGGGATGCGGGCATCACAGGCAACAGCCTGGATCTTTGGCAAGGTTAGCAATTCCCGCAGTTCTCTCAGTCGATCACCCTGAGCCGATGGTGAGAGGTTTGATATCAGTCGACGTCCTAGATCGATAAACCGGCTGACATCAAGAGGGCCTACCTGGACAGTCTGGAGGATCCGCTCCCTCACTTCCATTTCAAGGAGCAGACTTTGCTCAAGATAAAGCATACAGAACTGAAACGGTTCCTGCTGATCGGGTCGGCATAGATGGGGAACACCAGGGGGAATGGCGATCGCGGCTCCCGGTGAGATGTGGAACTCATGGTCAGCGATCCAGACCTGGGTGCTGCCTCGGATCACGAGCCCGACGGAGAACTCACGGTGGGCATGTTTACGGGTGGCATATTTCCCCGAACCCCATTTGAACTCGATCCGAGGATCCAGGGGATTACGGCTCATCTGGGTGAGGGGAGCTCGATGGGGTCTAGAACTCATGAGCGTTGGTTGCGAAGCTGACCCTTCTGCATCTGAGATCGCATTTGGTTGAGAGTCGAGGAAGGATCTAAACACTTCAAGCCCACACAGACTAACCCGATCGACTCCTGGGGTAAGGGCATCTGGGGATCTTGGGGAGCGGTAAACACCGTCGTTGGCCAGAATTGTGCCTGAGTTTCTGCGAGATGATTGGGGGTGACGGCCACCTTGAGGAAGTTATGATGCCAATCCAGAGCCGTGAATAGGCTAGGACAGGATCGGGGTTGGGTCGCCATCATCTCCCCAAAGGCTTTCAAACCCTCCTCTGCCTTATCCAGGAAAGGTAAACGTCCGGTCACCGCTGCCAGTCGCACCAGATTCGCAGTGGCGATCCCATTGGCTGCCGGGGTGGCATGATCTTGAAACTCCTTCTCCCGCACCAGTAGATCGGTACTGTGGGCCACATCCGTAACGAAATATCCCCCCGATTGTGGATCCCAAAGCAACTCATCCATCTGGTCCTGTAGGGCTAAGGCCTGATCCAGCCAGAACTGCGCAGAGGGAGCACCCACCAGGGGTAAACTGGCCTGATGTAGATCCAGAAACGCCTTGATCAGCAGCGCATAGTCCTCCGACTTAGCCGCAACCGCTGCCACGCCATCGTAGTTCAACCGCAGCAAGGATCCCTCCGGGCGTTGGGCCTTGAGAATGAATTGGGCTGCCCGTAGAGCCAGCTTCAGATAGCTATCCACCCCAAACACCTGATAGGCCCGCGCCAAACCCGAGATCATCAAACTGTTCCAGGCCACGATCATTTTGGTATCGGTCACCGGTGGGATCCGTCCGGGCCACTTGGTCTCCTTGGCCTCCTGGGCGGTGCGAGCTGGGGGAAAACGATCCAGATCTCCCGGTTTCTGGCCATAGCGCACGGTGAACAATTTCTCCCGTAGGGCTGTTTCCACCGCCGGATGGAGATCTCCCCCCGCCAATCGTTGCAGAACCAGATAACCGGGCCGATCACCAAAATTCCCCTGGGCGGAGATATCGAAGGCTCTCTCTAACTGGTCGAACTCCTCGCCACTGAGGATCTCCTGTAACTCCTCTTGGCGCCAAACGTAAAAGTCTCCCTCCTCGGGTTCCAGATCTGTGGGCTTGGCAAAGCTATCCGCATCCTGAGCGGCATAGAAATAGCCCTGCTCATCGGTCATCTCCCGTTGCAACCAGGCTACTGTGAGGTTGACCGCCCGCTGAATGGCCGGATCCGTCATACCGGCTGCCCAGAGATCCGAGAGAAACTCCAGGATCTGGCCATTGTCGTAGAGCATCTTTTCGAAGTGGGGCACCGTCCAGGTGGGATCGACGGTATAGCGATGGAAGCCCCCCGCCACATGATCGAAGATCCCCCCCAGTACCAGATCTAGGCCCCGTTGTTTGGCTCGGGAAAGGGCATCCGCACCATTGATCCCGTCCAAAGGTTCCCCCGCCTCCGTCTGGAATCGGGACGCCCTCAGGGTGAGCTGGGAATAGGGCATCATGGGGAACTGCTGTCTGGCCCCTAAGCTGGAGACGATCATCATAATCTGGGTAATGCCATCCGCCAGCAAGGTGTCGGCGATATCCGTCTCAGGGGTGAGCTGGCTAATGGTGTTGAGGGCGTCCAGCAGCTGGATCTTGAGCTTGCCGATCTTCTCCTTCTCCTGGTTATAAAATTGCCGAATCCGTTTCAGGATCTCAAGAAAACCAGGCCGACCATAACGAGGTTCCACGGGAAAATAGGTCCCCGCATAGAAGGGCACCAGATCGTCAGGGGTGAGGAAAACATTGAGGGGCCACCCCCCCTGTCCAGTCATCAGCTGCAGGGACTGCATGTAGATGCTATCGATATCCGGGCGTTCCTCCCGATCCACCTTAATGGGCAGGAAGTACTGGTTCATATAATCGGAGATGGGTCCGTTGGAGAAGGCCTCCCCCTCCATAACCGTGCACCAATGGCAGCTGGAGTAGCCGATGGACAGAAAGATAGGCCGATCCTCCTGTCGTGCCTTGGCGAGAGCCTCCGGGCACCAGGGCCACCAATCGATGGGGTTCTCCGCATGCTTACGCAGGTACAGGCTTTGGCTGGCCGCTAGACGATTGGGCATAGATCCTGACATCCTCACAAACCCGTCCCTCCACCTTAACGTCTTTGCTGGATCCAGCCCATGGAATGTAACCGAGATCACGCTCACAACGGAGAGTGCAGATACCCGACGGTGATGAGATCAACGACGATATGCATCAAGACCATGGACAGGATGGCCCGATAGCGCCACAACAACCCCATCCAAGCCCAGGACATCCCTAGCAGAAGAATGATCATGATCGGGCCAGCCGGAATATGATCGGGTAAGAAGCGATACCAGAATAAAGCATGGATCGCACCAGAATAGAGGGAATAACTCACGAAACCGAAGGAGAACCTGAGGCTAGATCCTCGGATCCGCAGACGATCTGCCATCAGAACCCCGAGGAGAAACCAGAAGATAAACATGCCCTGCTCTAGCACACCGTTCAGGACTGAGAACAAGATCAGATCAGGGAGTTGATAGGGACCATTCACCCGTTTCTGGGTCAGCAGTACATAGGCGATCCCAGTGGCGAAGGTTGTTATCCAGCCGAGGAACAGCGCCCAACCATAGCCTTGTCCAGCGGATTCCCTAGAGTGAGGCTCCAAAAGACCTAGCCAGAACTGACGGTTGAAGACCAAGATCCCAGTGATCAATCCACAACAGATCCAGTAGATCCAGAACGGCAACTCGATTGAGGTCAGACTCAGCGGCATCGTGTTCTCCTGTTAAGTAAGGGTGAGCCCCTGGTGTGGATTCTAAGAGGAGCAGAGAGAGCTCCAGATCCGGATAGGTGACGGACAAAGACTGAGCGGAAGTTGAGAAAGATCTCCACCAGCTGCGCTCGGCGCGATTCTGAGAGAAAACTGAGTGGATGTTAGAAAAGGGATAAGCAAGACCTGGATCAGGAACTCTTAAGCTTTCCCAGGATCTACGGATCCCTACAGGAGAGCGGAGCAGGGACTCTGGGGGGCTTCCAACGGGAGTGCTGCCAGATCTGGACAAGGGGATGCTATACTAACACGTAGTCGGTATGAGTTTGATTTGAGTACAGGAGAGGTGCTACATGACCACAGAACGCGTTGAGAACATGGTGATCATTGGGTCTGGACCGGCGGGCTACACCGCTGCCATCTATGCGGGACGGGCCAATCTCAAGCCGCTGATGTTCGAGGGATTCCAGGCCGCCGGGATCCCAGGTGGACAGCTGATGACCACGACGGAGGTGGAGAACTTTCCGGGTTTCCCCCAAGGGATCACAGGACCCCATCTGATGCAGGATATGCGAGCCCAGGCGGAGCGTTGGGGCGCTGAGATGTACACCGAGGATGTGATCAGCGTCGATCTGAGCCAACGGCCCTTTACGGTCAAGTCCGAGGATCGGGTGGTCAAAACCCACAGTCTGGTGATCGCCACTGGGGCCACGGCCAAGCGCCTCTCTCTGCCCAATGAGCCCATCTATTGGAACCGAGGCATGTCCGCCTGCGCCATCTGTGATGGAGCGATGCCCATGTTTAAGGGCGTTGAGCTGGTGGTGATCGGTGGTGGAGATACCGCCTGCGAGGAAGGGCTGTTTCTGACCAAGTACGCCTCCCATGTCCACATGTTGGTGCGTCGTGATCAGATGCGGGCCAGTAAGGCCATGCAGGATCGGGTGCTGTCTCATCCCCAGATCACGGTCCACTGGAACACGGAGGCCCTGGATGTCTATGGCGACGATCAGCGACTGCGTGGGGTGCGGATCAAGAACAACATCACGGCTGAGGAACAGAACCTGGAGGCTGGGGGCTTGTTCTATGCCATCGGTCATACCCCCAATACCTCTCTCTTCCAGGGCCAGCTGGAGTTGGATGAGACAGGTTATGTGATCACGAAGCCCGACTCGGTGCTCACCAGTGTGGAAGGGGTCTACGCCGCAGGGGATGTGCAGGATCATGAATTCCGGCAGGCGATCACGGCAGCAGGTACGGGCTGTATGGCGGCCATGTTGGGGGAGCGGTGGTTGTCCGAACAGGACTTGGCCCAAGAGTTTCATGGGGCATCCCCCCAGCCGGAGGCTGCTGTGCAACCGGAGGCTGCTGAGGCCACGGAGCAGTCCAGTGTGCCCGAGGCGGAGTTCAGCGAGTTCGACATCAATGAGACCCGTCACAGTGGCGGCTATGCCCTGCGCAAGCTCTACCACGAAAGCGATCGGGTGATCATGGTCAAGTACACCTCCCCCACCTGTGGCCCCTGTCACACTCTGAAGCCGATCCTCAACAAGTTGGTGAACGAGTTCGAGGGACGCATCCACGCTGTTGATATCGATATCGTCGAGGATCCGGACATTGCTGAGGCCGCTGGAGTGACCGGCACGCCCACGGTGCAGTTCTTCAAGAACAAGGACAAGGTGGGTCAGATGATGGGGGTGAAGCCCAAGAGTGAGTATCGGGCCACGCTCCAGAAGCTGATCGAGGAGCCAGCCACGGTTCGCTAATCCCATCTACAGACCTGCTGAATCCCGCTGATCGGGAACTTGGGGCGCGTTCGATCGCGTCCTTTCCTCTGTGGGATCCTTTATATTGCCGAAGAACTGATCGAGAGCACTTTACAGCTCTTAATAATTTCTTTAGTATTTGGAGAAGATCAGGTGAAAGCCTGGTGCGTGATCCACAAGGATCCTGCGGTTATGGGGAGAGAGTGTGGGAGAAGGCTGGCTCTGGAGCCTAGTAGCCAGTGGAATACCGATCATGTCCATTCGTTGAGGGAGAGCAAGCTGTGAATACGCGTCGTCAGGTCATTCGTTGGATCGCGGCTGTGGCCGGGACCGTGGTGGGGTTATTGCCCAAGTTACGGCGGCAGGTTGTGGCTCAGGAGGCGGAGCCCGAGTTTGAGAAGGTGGGCACACTCGCAGATCTGGAGGAGAACCAGCTGCTGCTGGAGGAAGGGTTCTCGGGTGGTCCCGTGTTGGTGATCCAAATGGAATCGGAGGAGGAAGAATCTGAGGAGGAGCCCACCATGACTCTGGTGGCTCTCAATCCCACCTGTTCCCACCGGGGCTGTACGGTGGATCTCAAAGACGGCGAGCTGGTCTGTCCCTGCCATGGAGCCACCTACGATCTAGACGGCAAGGTGACCCAGGGTCCGGCCCGTGAGGATCTGGGGGTCTATCAGGTCAGGCTGGAGGATGAGGATATCCTGCTGGCAGTTGAGGTTTGATCAAACGCACCGCTCACGTTCATCACATTCGATCACCCTGGGGGTTTACCTGGGGTGAACGCTTGTTTAAGTTCAAGTAACGGATTTGACTTGAGTTGTCAATGTCAAATATAAGTAGATCAGCAAAAACGTCTATACAGGCTATAGAGTGCATGTCAAAGCAATTTTGCCGATTACTTATCTAAAGCTATGCGATTCTCGCATCCCAGATCATTTTGCCGATCGACTCAACCCTAATTGACAGCGAGGCCAAACCATGGTCTACTCGATCACAGTTCGCTCAGGGGTGGCCAATTGGGCCTGAGAACATACCCTTCGAACCTGAACTGGACTGTACCAGCGTAGGGAGAAGCGCCGATATGCTTTGTTTTTGGGATCAACTCAAACTGGGTTGGATTGGCTTGTCGAGGGTGGTTCCCCCTCCATGTAGATCTACAGGATAGCCTCAGATTGATCTCTCCTGATCGATGGCAGGACTGAGTTGTCTGTGGGCTGCAGACCTCTGGAAGGATCTCGACAGTGGGTCCCATGAAGAGCGAATGGATCCCGTCTAAGCGGGATAGAGATGGCGGTTATTGATTTTCAGGAAAAGCATGATCTTCAACTCAATCAAACAGATGCTGGATCGGACCGGTCCAGCCTGGATCGTTAGCTCTGTGGCTTGTGGTCCTGGCACTTTGGCCAGTGTGGCGATCGCCGGATCGGTGTTTGGCTATCCGATGCTTTGGGGGGTGATCTTGAGTGCCATCTTCGCAGGGGTGGCTCAGGCGCTGGCGGCTCGATTGGCCTTGCTCAGTGGTCGGGGCTTGATCTCGTTGGTGGATCAAACCTTTGGCCCGGTGTGGGGTTGGATCGTGATGGGGGATGCGGTCTTGGCAACTTGGTTAGCCTCTTCAGTATTGATGAAGGCCGTGGTGGATGTCACGGGATTGGCCACGGGATGGTCAACACCAGCTTGGGTGATCGTCTATTTGCTGTTTAGCTTGTTATTGGTGGCAGGGGGTGGCTATCCCGGTGTGGAACGGTTCTGTCAGATCTTGATCGTGACGATCCTGCTGTGTTTTGGCATTACGTTTTTGAGGGTAGAACCGGATTGGATGGGAGTGATCCGGGGCATCGTTCCCAGTCTACCGGGGGATCTACAGGATGTTGCGGTTGTAGCTGGGGTTTTGGGGGGCGCGGTCCACATCACGATCATTGCTATGCACACGTACACTGTTCATGCCAAACGATGGGATCGGGAAGATCTGCCGCTCGCCATGCAGGATATTCTCACCTCGGTGGTGATCGGGTTTGGATTGTACAGCACCCTCGTTTATTTGGTGGCGGCCACAGTCTTGCACCCTCGGGGGATCGAGATTAAGAATGCTCTGGATCTGGCCCAGACGTTGGAGCCTTTTCTCGGGAGGTATGCCCATGGAGTGATGATCTTGGGATTATGGGGAGCCGCAATCTCGACCCTGACTCCTACCTTTCTGGCGGCTGGATATTTTGTGGCGGATAAGTTGGGTTGGCCTTTGGAGGTGAAGGATCGTCGCTTTCAAACCGTGGTGGCCTTGGGGTGTCTGATCAGTTGTATCGGCCCCTTTTTAGGCGGAAACTTTGTGACGCTACTGGTGATCATGCTGGCGCTTGGCCTCTGTGGTACTCCTTTGGCCCTGATCATTCTGCTGGCTCTACTGAATCGGAGCGATGTCGTGGGAACGTACAAATGTCCGGCCTGGCTCAATCTGGCCGGGGGGGTAACATTGGGGGTCACCACCGTGATCGCGCTACAGTTTGTCGCCACTCGGTTAGGAGGATAAGCGCTTTGGTACTTCAGATCTCAACTTTGATCGATCGCAAGACAATGATCGTAGGGGATATCAATACAGGCAAGACCACCTTGACTCGTCAGATTCTACAGCAGTTCTATCATTCCCTTAACCTGGGAGCTGAAATAGTCTTGCTGGATCTGTCACCAACTCTGCCGGAAACCTTAGCTTTGCCAGACTCCAAACGGGGGGTTGGGGGCCGGGTGATCCAGAGCTCGACTGCATGTCCTGGCATCATCCATCTCTGCCCAAAACTATTGCCTCCCAGGTTGATCTCCAGCAGCGAGACTGAAGCGGAAGCTGCGGCTAGATCGAACCTGGATCAGATTCAGATTCTATTGGCTCAATACACTCCTCTGCGTCGAACCCTACTATTCATCAATGATATCTCGATCTATCTGCAAGCGGGCCAGGCCACAGATCTGATCATCTGGATGAATCAAGCCCAAACCGTGATCGCCAATGGGTATCTGGGGGAGCAGTTAGGTCAGGGAAGGCTTTCCATCCGTGAGAGACAGCAGATGCAGATCTTGATGCAAGCGTTTGATCGGGTGATCCTCCTACCAGAGGCAGAATCCTCAAGCCATTGACCTACAGTTAAGTAGATCGGCAGACAAAGCCCGCGATATAGGTAACGAACGAGGATACATTGCAGTTGCTACATTTCTTTGAACATCACGATCGTTTGTCCGGAGGCAACGCCTGATCCAGGTGTCTCAATCAGTGTAGCGACCGCAATAGAAATTTCGGCATGCCGCTGAGATCTACGATATGAGGATACGAGACGCAACAGAATCTGACTTGGCGGCCATGTATGCGGTAGATCCTATGGCCACCGAGGAGGGCAGCCGCAGACAACACATTCGTGAGTGGGTCAACACAGGGAGAGCCATTGTTGCTCTCATTGACGAAGTGGTGGTTGGCTATGCAGTGCTTGAATACACCTTCT
>CAYSEO010000108.1:0-12722 GCA_964429885.1 uncultured bacterium | reverse complement strand
ATTCTGGGGGAGGCCCATCTGGGTCGGGAGACCGTATTGGGCGGGGGGCAGGCGTTTCATTTCGTGGTGCGGCTGCGGCCCGATTTCTATCACGAGATCGATGGTCAGCTGGTGCGACAGATCATTGATCAGGAGAAGCCCGCCTTCTGCACCTACGATCTCTACATCGACGAGCCGCAGCTCAGTGGCTAGGGGGTGAGGATGGGACCGAGGATCCGACGATCTCTTACACTGGCTCTGTGTCCATCCCTTGCCGCCTCCCAGTCTTGATCCGTTGCGATTTGCCCCTCTGCTCAATGTGCTGGATATGAATCATGCCTTTCCCCCGCCCCCGATCAAGCCCTTCGAGCGCCTCCAAGCTCGGGATGGGTTATTGATCACTGCCGATCGGTGGAACAAGACACAAAACTACCATCGCCAGCGCCAGAATTTTCACTATCAATCCGTTCATCAACCGGGGATCGTCTGCGGTCTGGGAGTCCGGCCCATCGCCCGAGATGGATCGGAGCCCGCTCAATACCGAGATGGTCGCAGCTTCCAGTTGCAGCCAGGCATCGCCATTGACCTAATGGGCAACCCGATCATCGTGCCCCAGGCGGAGAATGTGCAGGTGGGCCTAGAGCCCCTGCCGGAGGATCCCCTGACGGTGTACGTGACGGTCAGCTATCGGGATCCGGAGGAGCTGACGGTGTCACCGGATCAGGAGATGATGCGAGAGCAGTTCCGGATCGATGTCAAGACCCGTCCCCCCGACGATCTGGAGGTGGAGGTGTGTCGGATCCTGTTGCCTCCCGCCCAGCCGGTGCAGCTGAGTAAAGCTCAGGATGTCTTCTTTCCGGGCTATAACAATGTGGACTTTCGCTATCGGCAACCGGCCACCCTCCGTTCCTACGCCCTGGTGAAGCTGGCCCAGATCCGTCACGACAACCCGGAGTACAACCGTAACTTCGCCAACCTGGATTCCCTGCTCAAGAGTACCTCTGTGCTCTATCCCTGTCTGGAGGGGAGCGATCGGGTGGACATGCTGACCTGGGAGAGCCCCGATCTGGATAACTACGATCTGCTCTACCTGACCGGACAACGGCTGTCCATGAGCCAACCGGAGGGGATGGCCCTACAGCGCTTTCTCAAGGGGGGTGGGGTGTTGTTGGTGGATGTGCCCGCAGAGGGATCGGAGCTGGGTCAGTATATTGCCGGGATCGCTCAGCAGCAGCTGCAGACGCCTCTGGAACCTCTATCCCGACGTCATCCCCTGCGACGGCAGCCCTTTTTGTTTGCGGCTCTGCCCATTGGGGCGCAACGACAACCCGTGCAGGTCTTCGTCAATGGCGGTATCGTCATGGTGGTGGGTAATATCGGATCGGTTTGGGGTCTGGATGACGAGCTTAGCCTACCTCGCAACACGATCCGGGCGGCACAGGAATTGGGTATCAATATCTTGCACTACGCTTGGCAACGGCGGCTGATGACTGGTCTGCAGGACTAAGAAGTGCTAGCGTCTGAGCAGATCTTTAGCGGTGGGGATCATGGCACAGCAGCGTATCGGGGGCACTATCTCCACTGAGGTTTTGGAGTTCGATCCGGAGCTAGATCCCCAGAAGCACCCGGCTGTGTTCGAGGTGACGGTGCTCAACCGCAGCGATCAGTTCGCCTCCTTTCAGGTGGAGTTGTTGGCATCGGGGGCGGATCCGGAGATCGGCCATAGCTGGTATAAGTTCCTGCAGCTGGATACGGTCAAGAAGCCCCCAGGGGATACCTCGGTCTTCCGGATCCAGATCTTTGAGGCCCCCATCCCTGGGGTACGGATGATCAATATCACCGTGCTGGTGCGCTCCATGGAGTTCCCGGATGTATTGCGCCATGGGTTGCGGCTGCTGATCCGGCCCAAGCCGGGGATCCGGTTGAAGATGGAGCTGCCCAAGGAGGAGTTTACTGCCAAGCCTCGCGAGATCGTGCCGGTGCCGGTGCGCCTGTTCAACCTCAGCCAACAGCCAGCGGATCTGGTATTACGGTTTGTGGGTTTGGATGCCAGTTGGCTAAAGGATGGGGATCAGTTACGGGTGATGCTGCATCCCGGTCAACAGAAGGAGGTGACGTTTCACTGTCAGCCCCCAGTGGCAGCCCGTGCCCCCAGCCAAACCTATCCCTTCTCCGTGGTGGCCTATGTGATGGGATCGGAGATGACCCGAGCCAGTGGGGTGTTGAAAGTCCTCCCCGTGGGTATGGTCATGTTCAACTGTGAGCCGGAGGAACATTCCATCCCCCCCCAAGGTAAATTCTGGCCCACCTGGCGCTCCGATCCGGTGGTCTACGATCTGAACTTGAAGAATGCCAGTAATGTCCCCCAGACCGTCTCGATCCTGATGCAGGGCCGGGATGTGGAGCATTGTACCCACCATTTGAATGTGGATCAGCAACAGCTGCGCACGGGGGAGGGACAGGCTTTCGCCCTGGAGGTACAGAAGCGGCGGCCCCTGTTTGGCTTCACCCGCACCCTACAGTTGGAGGCAGTGCCCGATCTCTCCGATCAGCGACTGGGGGAGACGGATCCGGCCTCGCAGATCTTGAAGTTGATCTTGAAGCCGATCCTGCCCGCTTGGTTACAGCTGTTATTGCTTTTGCTATTGGCTCTGTTGATCCTGGCTCTCTTACCCAGCGAACACCATACCGGCCCGGTGAACGCGGTGCGATTCAGTGGGGTGGTGGAGCCGATCTTGAGCGGATCTGAGGATCAGACGGTGCGGGCGTGGCGGGATACGAGCGAGAGCTGGCCCTGTCGGATCTTGGGGTGGCGGCGGTTCTGTCTGGAGGCCAATGGGGTGTTGGTGACGGAGGCGCAGACCGATAACAAAGGGGTGACGGCCCTGCGCTACCAGCCGGAGAACAATGAGCTGATCGCCATCGGTCTTGAAAACGGTCTGATCCAGCTGTGGGATGTGCGACAGGCTATCCAGATCGGCTCCGACTTTATCGAGGCTCGGGAGGCCCGTAACGATCGGGTGTTGGATCTGTTATTTACCCAGGACTCTCGGTTTCTGTTCAGCGCCCATGGCTCCGGGATCCTGCGCCGTTGGGATCTGAATGCGGACTCGGATCTGGATCGGCTGCTGTCGGAGACTCGCCTCGGATTCGCCACCTATACCCTGGCCCTCAGTCAGGATGAACGGGAACGGATCCTGGTGGCGGCGGGCCGGGAGAACAGCATCATGCTCTGGGAGTGGCAGGATGAGCCAGAACCTTTACCTCTGGTCTATCCGGTGGGATCTCGCAATGACTACATCTACAGCATCGTGACGGCGGCCCCCAATCTGCTGATCGCGGCGGATACCAAGGGCTTCATCACCCTGTGGGATCTGGATCGGTGCTCCATCACCCCGGCAGGGGATGCCTACACCTGTTTTCAACTGGATCAGTGGCGGTTGACCAGTGGCAATGATGCGCCCATCCCGTTGCGGGCCATCGATCTGGTACAGACGGATGACGGCTATTATTACCTGGGGGCGGCCAGTGATGACGGCACGATCCGGCTCTGGCGATTGTTGCCCAGTGGCACCCGCGATCAGGACTTCACTCGGGATCGGGAACGGGGGCTGGTGATGGCTCGCTACCTTAGCCCCCTCAAAAACCTGGATCTGATCCTGCGGCGGCAACGGCTCTTGGCGGTGACCGGGGCGGATGATACCCATGTACGGATCGCCTCTCGGCCTGTCAGCAGTCAATCTGTAGCTGAGGTGAATCAAAACACTGCTAGTCGGGAGGACTCCAGCCTATGACCTACGCCAGCAGCCCCTTAGAAGTGATCATCAATCCCCCTGAGATGATGCAGCTCACCCCTGGATCTGCTCAGACCTTGAGTGTGGTGGTCACCAACCGATCCCGCACCGGGGCGATCGTAGAGACCTCCCTGGAGCTACCGCCGGTGCTACGTCCCTGGTGTAAGGTGGCGCGGGAGAGCTTTAACCTGGGTCCAGGTAACAGTCAGGAGATCCTGTTTGAGTGGCAGATCCCGGATCAGGCGCCCCCTAATCCCCCCGAGAACCCCTATTACGAATACGTGTTGATGGTGGATGCCCCCACCAATAACTTTCTCACCGCCCCTTTGCTCTTCACCCAACGGCTGCAGATCCTCATGCCCCAGCGCAAGGGCGATCGCAGCCGAGATCCCACCTTCACCATCACTCCCGCCACCCGCTCCACCAAGCCCGCCGAGATCCAGCCGGGGGTATCTAAATTACTCCAGATCGAGGTCCACAATCGTTCCCGTCGAGTGGATGACTATCGGGTCACCTGTCCCGATCTCGATGATGACTGGTATGTGATCCGTTATCCGGAAGCCTTTGAAACCCTGGGTACCATCACCGGCGGCACCGGCCTCCGGCTCAACCCCAACACCACAGGTCTCATCAATGTGGAGATCCGGCCCCCAGCGGAGGCCTTTGCGGGCAACTACTCCCCAACGATCCGGGTTCATTCAGCGGTGGATCCCGATCTGTTGCTGCAGGATATCGTCTATCTGGCCATCCCGCCCCATTACGATCTGAAGGCGGAGCTAACGGTGATCTTAGATCGGGTCAAACAGAAGGCCGGTCAGTACGAGCTCTTCTTCTCCAATCAGGGCAATACCACGCGCCGCTTGAAGCTCTTCGCGGAGACAGCGGATGAGGATGAACTGTGTGAGTATCGCTTGCAGGCCAACCAATTGCTACTGCCCCCTGGTCGAGCGAAGCAGGTGGGTTTAGAGGTCCAGCCTCTGGATCCGGAGAAACAGCCAGTGGGCTTGGGGCGACAGCTCACCTTCTGGGTCAAGGTGGAGGATGTGGACGGCTATGAGTTACCCAAGAACGTGCCGATCAAGGGCAGTCTGTTCTGGGAGGCTCGTCCCATTTGGCGGCGCTTGCTGCGGATCATTCTCATGGTGCTAGGGGGAGTGGTGCTGGTGGCTCTACTGATCTGGCTGATCTTCTTCCGGCTGCGACCGACCCCGGCTCAGATCGAGGGGTTTCGAGCCACCGATCAACGCTATGTCTTTCCGGAAGCCATCGGGGTGGAGTGGGCCATCAAGAATCCGAAGCAGCTGAGCGGCATCCAGATCCGGGGTGTCTCGGAAGGGTTGCCTCCGATCACGATCCGTTATGACGAGTTCACCGAGGAGGGGATCCCAGTGCAGCTGGAGAACCGCTGTGGGATCCGGGCCAATCTGCTGGAGTGTCGCAATGTGCCGACGGAGGCCCGTGAGACAGGGGACTATCAGTTTGAGATCAGCATCACCAGTCCGGTGGGCAACTCCACTCCTGAGCCCCAAACCTTGCAGGCGACGATCGAGCCACCTCCGGCACCGGAGCTCCAGAACATTATGATCCCCGAGCTGCAACTGGGGGTGGGGGAGCCCATCCAGCTAGAGTGGCAGATCGTCAATCTCGATCAGGTGGCGGCTCTGCAGATCAGAGACGAGGCCACGGGGACAGTGGTACGGGAGTACAGTCGGGAGCAGCTGAGGCAGTTTCGTTGTCGTCAGGATGTGGGCCGACCCCAGTTGTATCGGTGTAAGGGATTGGTGCCCGATCTGGAGGTGGGGGAGTACGTACTCCAGCTGGATCTGGTGGTGCCGGACAATGCCAAGGTGGAGGGGGCGACGGCCTCCATCGGTCCCGTGCGCATTTCCCGAGGGATCCCGGTGGTCAACTATTTCGCCATCAATGGTTCAGTGGTTTCGCCGGTAGCGATTCAGCAGGGGGAGACGGCGGCGGTGCGCTGGAATGTAGCAGGGGATGTGCAACGGGTCCGGCTCACTGGGGTGGGTCAGGATCTGCCACCGGAGGGTCAAGTGAGTTTAGGACCCTTCTCAACGTCCGGTCGTACTGGGGTGATCCTCACAGGGATCAAGGGAGATGGCACAGCGATCGAGTTGGGTCGTCTGGATATCGAGGTCTTGCCGCCCGATGCACCCAGTCCCACACCAACCCCTGAAGCGATCCCCACGCAGCCAGAGCAGGCCGCACAACCGGCAGCCACTCCAGGCAGTGCTCAAGATCAGGGGATCTAGTGGGTGCTCTCCTGGTCGTTGCTTGGGGTGGGTTAGCCCTCTTGCTCTGGATCTGGTCGCTGTTGCTGAATCAGGTAACGGATCTCCTGCAGCAGAATCTCACTATTGCAGTCGCCACTCCGATTGAGACGCCCGGATCAAGCGTAGCCTCAGGCCAAACGATCGTCATGTCCTAAAGAATGTGGCGACTGCAATAAGTAGATCGGCAAAATTGCTTTGACATACACTATATAGCCTGTATAAACGTTTTTGCTGATCTACTTACAGCCGAGATCGCTCCTGTGCGCATTTCCCGAGGGATCCAGGGTAGCCTGGCGAGAACGGGAGGCATTCCGGATCAGAGCTCATGATATCCTTTGCCCGTAGTCACACCTGTCGTCAGCAGAGGTAACACCAGTGATCGATCTAGCTCGGATCCCTGCCCAACCCAAACCCGGTCAGCTCAATGTCCTGATCGAGATCCCTGGAGGCAGCAAGAACAAGTATGAGTTTGACAAAGATATGGGGGCGATGGCCCTGGATCGGGTGTTGTATGCCTCGGTCCAGTATCCCTACGATTACGGCTTCATCCCCAATACCCTGGCAGGGGATGGCGATCCGTTGGATGGCATGGTGATCATGGATCAACCCACCTTTCCCGGCTGTGTGATCACAGTGCGGCCTCTGGGCATGTTGGAGATGATCGATAGTGGTGACCCGGACGAGAAACTGTTGTGTGTGCCGGTCAAGGATCCGCGCTATGCCAATGTCAACAGCCTGGAGGATGTGGCGCGACATCGTCTAGATGAGATCGCGGAGTTCTTCGCTACCTACAAGCGTCTGGAGAAGAAGGAGACGATCATTCAAGGTTGGAAAGGTATGGAGGAGACGAACAAGATCATTGAGCAGAGCCTGAAAGCTTACAAGTGATCGACAACGGGGGCGGATCCTGAGCGAGCTTGGGAGCTGTGCCCCTGCCTCCCTAAGCATCGCTCTCAACGATCGTCATGTCCTAAGGAATGTGGCGACGACTGTCATATCTCCCAGCTCCTGCCCACTGAGCTACGCCAACGCTGACCTAAGGAAGTGCGAGCCGAAGGGTTATCGAGATCTTGCCTCTGATCCTGGCGATGGGCCTAGGTAAAGCGATATGAAGAACTGCTAAGCTGTGGATCAGAATTCTCATCCTAGTTATGCCCTCAGAACCGTTCATCAACCCCCCGCTCTACTCCGCCATTGCCCTGATCACCCCCTTCGCCGTGATCTTCGGGATCATCTTCAAGGACATGTTGGAATATCGGGTGGCCCAATGGCAGCTCAATCGAGATACCCAGGCACGGATCCATTACGATCATCCCAGCGTCGTGATCACCTATCTGATCACCTGTCTGTTGACCACGGCTTTCTCCACCGCCTGTCTGATGGTGATCGGTTTGGACCTCACCTTGTCTGCCATCATCGCTGTGGGGTTGGTGGGATCGACGGCTGCTTTGATCTGGTGGCAACTGGGCTCTCTGCTCCGGACTCTGGTGGCGGGCGGATCCGCTGCCATTGATATCGATTTCTTCGGGGCTGAGACTGCGCCGCATCCTGAGGAATAGGATACTAGGGACCGATCATCACCAAACTATTGAGGGACTGGGTGGTCTGTCTGCCATTGCGCTCCAGAGTCACCTGTAGGATGCCGTTGTCGATTGCAGGGGTGTTCTCCCCGATCTGCACCTGTCCTTCGTAGAGGCCGGGGGAGACCTGTCGCATTGGGATCGGCGGGGTGACGTTGACAATCTCAAAGGTGGCGGTGCCTCCCTGGTCCCCCCGCATGGTCACGCTTAAGATCTCGCCCACCTGTAGGCGACGTCCGACCGTGTTGGCGCTGACGGAGGTGATCTGAGGTTGCCCTGTGGCTGCCGCTGGGGTAGACGGGGTTTGGCTGGAGAGGGGATCTCCTTGGGTGCCATCGATGCGGAAGGGGAAGATCTCAGCATGTTGAGTGGTGAGACCATTCTGACTCAGGAGGATCTTGACCACCGGATTCGAGGCCTGATCTCCAGCTTGGACCACATAGGTGCCCTCATACAGGTTGGTCTTGATCTCGCGCATGGGCTGACCCGTGGCCAGAGATCCGAAATCAAAACGAGCGGTGGCCCCACTGTCTCCCCAGAGATTGAGGGTAACGATATCCCCCTGCTGCAGATCGCGCTCCGGCTCGATGCGGACAAAACTGAACTCAGGATAGTCCCCAGAAGGTACGGCCACACCTGCGGGGACAGTCGGACTGGGCGGTCGGGCCACCAGAGGGGTGGGTTGGGGGGCG
This sequence comes from uncultured bacterium, assembly GCA_964429885.1. Classification (GTDB taxonomy): domain Bacteria; phylum Cyanobacteriota; class Cyanobacteriia; order Thermostichales; family Thermostichaceae; genus CAYSEO01. The sequence goes on along the minus strand of CAYSEO010000108.1, from coordinate 4,386 downwards.
GGAAATGGGGTGGCAGTGCCAGGATCGTTGAATACGGGGGTGTCGATGGGGGGAGGAGCTGTGTCCCCAAGAGCTAACTGGGGCTGGCGTTTCTGCAGACGCGTGCTGCGGCCCGATTGAGTCAACTGGACACCTACATCGGGGCTCTGGATCCCATCTCCGGCTCGAACGGTATAGCTGCCCTGATAAAGCCCTGGTTGGATCTCCTGCATGGGGATCCCTTGCACAGGACCCAGATCTACTGTTGCCTGTCCTCCCGGTGTTCCTTGGGCCGTCACCGTCACCGACATCCCTGCTGGCACCGTGCCCGCATCCGGATTCACTTGCACTGCAAAGATCTCCAGATCTGAGGCTCCCGTTGTGGGGGCCACGGGAGGGGGCGTTGCAGCCGTGGCCACCGCAGCCCCTGCCGGAGTCAGCTGGGGCACAGGGGGATCGATCGGGGGCAACTGTTGCCGATAGACCAATACCTGATGTAGCAGGGCGATCCCCTCCCCTCGCCTCAGGATCAGATTGGGGGTCAGCTGGTCCGGATCCGGGACATTGAGGATCAAGCCCGCCCGCCCGGCCATCGCCACCAGGGGCCGTCCCACCTCAGGCACATCCGCCCCATCGGTGTATTGGGACAACCAGGCCTCCACCTCAGCCTCCGTTGGGGGCGCGATCTGTAGAGCCCGCACCAGGATCGCCAAGGCCTCTAGCTTGGTCATATCTCCCTGAGGCCGGAACTCGTTGCCGTCGAACAGACGCATGGCTCCGGTTTGGACCACCGCCTGAGCTGTCCAATAATCAGGGGTATCCACCGTCATATCCGCAATGATCTGGGCCTGGGCTCGATCGGGGATGTAGCCGAGAAACTCTGCCATCCACTGGGCCAACTCGATGCGGGTTAGGGTGGCTGTCAAGGGTTGAGCCGTCACCACCAGATCGGTCTGAGCTTCTAAGGCATTGGCATAGCGCTCGGTCCAGGCCAGAGAAGCGTCGCCAGTTCCCGCCTGAGCCAGGAGTTGAGGGGAGCGGGGGGCGGCCAGCACCGGATCGATGGACGGTTGCCACTCCAACCCCAGAGCCAGAGCCAGAGTCAGTGCCGTCAGTGTGGAGAAGGGGCGTCGGGTCGTCATCACAGCACAACGTCAATCGGGGTTACTCATCGAGATCCAGCACAGAGCCGGGGAGGCAGACTGGAGCCGCAACTGGAAGATCTCATAAAGCTTGCCGCTAGCTTAACCATCCGGTCCATTCGCTTCAAGGCGTTAAGGGGCAGCCTGGCTCCGGCGACCCCGCAGCTTGATCCGGATCTGGATTCTGAGAGCTTGTGGTGAATCATCGCGCTATCTATCATAATGTGTAGGAAAGTTGCCATTATCCAATCTATTTGGAGGAAGATCGATGTCCGGTAATACAGGGGAACGCCCCTTCGGCGATATCATCACCAGCGTTCGCTATTGGGTGATCCACTCCCTCACCATCCCCGCTCTGTTCATTGCGGGCTGGCTGTTCGTCAGCACCGGCTTGGCCTACGATGTGTTTGGGACCCCGCGCCCCAATGAGTACTTCACGGCAGATCGCCAAGAGCTGCCCATCCTACTGGATCGCTTCGAGAACAACGTTGCCGATCAGTTGGAGACCCTGGAGAAATAGGTTTCAATACCTAGTCCTCTCCCTCTACTTGAGTTGTCATCCTTGTCGTCATCCTGATTTGAAACACCGATATGCAAAGCCGCTCTAACTCAGACGAACCCGTTTTTTATCCCGTCTTTACCGTCCGTTGGTTGGCTGTTCACACCCTGGGCATCCCTACCATCTTCTTCCTGGGAGCGATCGCAGCCATGCAGTTTATTCAACGGTGACCCATGCCAGATCAACCGGAAAAGAACCCCAACACGCAGCCAGTCGAACTGAATCGCACCTCCCTCTACCTGGGTCTGTTGCTGATCTTCGTGACCGGTCTGCTGTTCTCTAGCTATTTCCTCAACTAATCCACCCGTTAGGAGACTCAACTCATGACAGGACAAGCACGCATTCCCCTCTGGATCGTGGCCACCGTTGCGGGCCTCGGTGTGGTGACCATTCTGGGCCTCTTCTTCTACGGCTCCTATGTGGGCGTAGGCTCCAGCATGTAGAGAGTGATCCCGGATGGATCACGATTGAATGGATCTCGACGCCATGAATAAGCACCCCAGCCACGTTCGAGTGGATCCGGGGTGCTTTTCAGTGAGATCTCGTGAGATCTGATCGCTTGGGAACCCAACTCAGGGGTTACTCCGGTAGATTGGAGCCCGGCTCGCCCTTCTCGATCCACAGGAACAGGACGGTGATGGCGACCATGGGCAGGACCCAACCAGTCAACAGAACCATGTAAGGCTGAAGATACGCTGCTGTCATCCGAGGTGTCTCCCTGAGTTTGAACTTACCGGTCACCATACCAGATCCCTGTGGCTGGCCTGAGTTTGTGCTACGAGATTGTAACGACAAGATTGCAGGATGCAACGGGATCTATCGCTCCGGCAGATCCACCACGATGTTAGTGAGCTGGATATCGTCATAGTCGAGGCGACCACTCCCCTGGGAGGACGGCACCCTCACCCCAATGATCCCTCCCAGGATCGGGATGCTGACGGAGGAGCGATCACGACCTGAGTGAACGGTCCTGCCGGTCTGTAGGGTGAGGGTATTGACCCCTGGACGCAGCATGGCTAGGGGCAGGGGCACAGAGATATCATTGCCCCCTAAGGCGATGGTGGTCACCGGCTGACCATTTAAGGAGATGGAGAAGGGGGACATATCCGCATAGGGCACTCGGGACTGTCCTGCCCGCACCGCCTGGGGCGTATCCAACCCGATCAAGGTACCGATCTGCAGGGTGGGGGAGGTACTGGGCAGCCGATCTAACTCAAAGGTCCGGACTAACTGATAGCCCTGAGGCGGTAACTGGAACTGCCCCGCAGCGGCGGATTGATCGGAATACTGGTTATCCCCGAGTCGCACCACATCGGTCTCCAACACCAGGGTGGTGGATCGATCCCAACGATCTAGCTCCAGCTCTAGACTGTCGGATCCGGATTGGGTGGCTTGGGAGTGAGGCAGGTAGTTCTCCAGCTTGGCCACCAGGATCTGATCACTGGGCACGCTGTCGGGCAACTGGAACCGGCCCTGAGCATCTGTCCGCACGGAGACCCCAGCCCCTGGGATCGCCACCTCCACATTGCTGAGGGGCTGACCCGTCTGGCTATCCACCACCCGACCGGAGTAAGCCGAGTCTAGGGTGACTTGGGAGTTGGGGGCCTGGGCCGCTGCCTGCTGAGTCTGTCGCAGAGCCGTTAGATCTTGATCTGTGATCTGACCATCGCCATTGACGTCGGCGGCAGAGATCTGTTGATCCGTCAGGCTTTGTCGGCCTTGCAGGTAGCTCTCCAGGATCCCCACATCAGCGAAGGTGACCTGGGCATCCCCATCCAGATCCCCCTGTAGGTATCCTTGAGCACTTAGGGGGAGCGGGGTGAGGCTGATGGATCCGGCAACTCCCACAGCTGCAAGCCAACCGATGAGAGTGGGGGAAAGAGAACGATCGGAAACAGACATGGTACTTGGCGGTGATCGGTAAGGGACCAGACGCGAGGCTCCACTGTTCTAGCTCAAGGGCAGCGGCGAGTGCGAGGTCATCTGCCCTCCCTGGAACTGCGGCCTCTGGCAACGATGGCAGGCAACCCTGGAGATCAAGCCCCAAACCCATTCCAGGTCAGGTCTGGGAGGCTAGGTGTTAGGATAAGGGCACAATTCGGCGGCAGGGAACTGTTGCAGCATTCCGTATGAGTGCGGTAAGTTAGCCGGAGTTGTAGGTAGAATTTGCTGTTGACCTCAAGATCCCATGGCTCGATACTCCTGTGTCACTAGGCTACCTGGCTCAACAGAGCAGCTGAATGAGGCCATCCGCACAGTGCTGGAGCGGTGCCGTCTAAACATCCTCCACAACAGCCAGGATTATTGGGTCGCAGGGGAGCCTCCCGGCCAGAAGCCCTTTACTCAGCTGGTAACGGTGGAGGTGTTGATGGACCGGGATCGACAGGAGGAGGATTGGGTCCAGGTTACCTGCATTGCCAAAAACGAGGAGCTGCCCCTCAAGAGCATTAATCACTGTCAGCAGACCTTCCACCAACTCAAGTCGGAGCTGACCCAGCTGCAGAATCAGATGCAACTTGCCGTGACCCGCAATGGGTCTCTAGAATAGAGAACCTATTTGTCACTAGATCACGACTCGATAAGGAAAGGATCCATATCATGGGGCGGCACTGTCAACTCACCCAGAAGAAGGCTAACAATGCCTTCTCCATCTCTCACTCCCATCGACGCACCAAGCGCATCCAGGAAGCCAACCTGCAATGGAAG
>CAYSEO010000107.1:0-12981 GCA_964429885.1 uncultured bacterium | reverse complement strand
AAGTAGATCCGCAAAAACGTTTATACAGACGACATATACTGTGTCAAAGCAATTTTGCCGATCTACTTACCTCTGGACTATGGATCCTTATCTCACCCTGCAACAGACCCAACGCCATCGAGTCAGTGATGGGGTTTTGATCCCGATCCTGAGTGATCTCCAGACAGAGCTGCAGCTGATCCTGATCTGGCCTCAGCTAGGGGATTTTGACAGTCTTGAATATGCTTGGTGGATCCAGCGGGAGCTGCAGGATCTCCAGGAGCAATCCATCGGGATCCGGGCTGTGGGCATTGGGGATCGAGACTCGGGTCAACAGTTTTGTGAGTACACGGGCTTTCCGTCTGAATGGTTGTTCATCGATCCCACCGCTGAGTTGCATCGGCAGTTGGATCTCTATCAGGGGTTGTCAGTGCAGATCCCAGGGTTAGCTGTGGGTCAGAAGGCGTGGTTGAATTTGTTGCTGATGTGTGCTGGGATCGGCAGTCCTGGGACACTGCGGGAGGTGCTGCGGGGCTATACCGGCGATCGGCAGGCGCCTCAGTTGATCGAGCCCGATGAGGTGGTGCGAGCTAAACCGTTGCCGCCGTTGCAAGGATCCTCGTTTGATCGGGTGGGTTGTGGGTTTCAACGTCCCTTTGAGCTGGCGACATTGCGCTTACGAAATATGGTGGAGGTGCTGAGTCACTGGCGGACCTATGTGCCCGATCCGGCCTATTTGACCCAACGGGGCGGCACCTTTCTATTCAATTCTCAAGGCAAACTGTTGTATGAGTACCGCGATCGAGGCATCTTAGGATTCGCGGAAAATCAGAGCTATCCTCTCTCCTTTCTATCAGATCATCGAAAAGATCAATAACAACGTCACCCTTCTTGATCTGCAACCGGCGGTAACTCCAAACCCAGTGGACCTAACAACCCTTTTCGATAATCAGTCAGGATCCGTTGAGAGGTGCGTTGTAGATCTCCTTGAAATCGGTGTGTTGCGATCTGATCCAATAGAACACTCCCAGGCTGCTCCCAATCGGTGAGACCATAGCGTTGTTGCAGGATCGCTGAGACCTGATGGTGTAAGTCCAATACCAGATCCAGAAACAGAGCCGCCACCAATTCAGAGGTATAAGCCGCCTGACCAATATCGTCACAGATCGCCAACTTCAAGGCCACCTCTTGATCCTCCAGCAGAGGCGGAATGATCCCAGGGGCATCCAATAGTTCTAGATCCGCCCCGATCCGCACCCAGCGTAGCTGACGAGTCACCCCAGGGCGAGCTGCACTCTCCACCACCCGTTTGCCCAAGAGCCGATTCAGCAATGCCGACTTACCCACATTGGGAAACCCCACCACCACAGCCCGGATCGGTCGCGGCTTCATCCCCCGTTCCTGTCGCCGTTGATTCACCGCAGATCCCAACCGCAAGATCCCGTGACGTAGAGCCTTGATACCCTCCCCAGAGCGGCCATTGGTGGGATAGATGGAGATCGGATCCTCACCCCACCAGTCCAACCAGGAACGCTTCAGATCAACTGGGATCTGATCCACCTTATTCAGCACCCGCAGGCGTGGCTTATTCTGGACCCAACCCTCCAGATCAGGATGACAACTGGAGCGAGGGATCCGGGCATCCAATACCTCCAACACCACATCCACCAGCTTCAATTGTTCCTTGAGCTGCTGTTGGGCCTTAGCGATATGGCCGGGATACCACTGGATCAGAGAAGAGGGCATAGGCGTATGGGAGACGGCCTTGATCTTAGATCTGATCTGGATCGATGCCCATCTGCCGCAGGTGTTCGGCCAAGCGATCGGCTCGTTGTTGGGCTGCAGCGGCTTGTTGTTGGGCCTCAGCGGTGCGGATCCGTTCGTATTCCTCAGCAGTAGGCAGGAGGGTGTTGTTGAGATTAGCCCAGCGTAGCCAAGTGGTCTCGATCCCCTTATAGGTCCCATACCAGCGCACCAACGCCAGAGAGAGGGTCCGACTCACCAACTGATCTTGAGCATTGGGTAAGATCGGCTGATATTGTCCTCCCTGCAGCTGGAATCCAGCCCAGTCCTCAGGATCGAACGGATCAAACCAGAAATATTCCGGTAGATGGAGCTGATTTTGGTAGATCTGCATCTTGTTGCCCTTATCTGCCGCAGCCGTGCTCTCTGAGATCAGCTCGATCACCACATCGGGACCCTTGCCTTCCTCCCAACAGACCCAACTACGCCGTTCTCCCTTAGGTACTCCCAGGGCTACAAATACATCAGGCCCTTTGAAATCCTGGTTTCTCACCTGAGCCAGACTGTAGTAGACAAACATGTTGCCGCCCACATAGCCATCTTGCCGTCCATCCAGCCACAGGAGTAGGGCATCGATCAGCAGATCCATCTGGACTTTATGGCGTTGAGTCTCCATGGGAACACCATCATCACTGGGCAGTTCCATTTGAGTCGGGGGGAGATTCACAAAGGTCATGTCCTGAAGCCGCTCCCGAGGATTGGATTGATCTTCTTAAGGGTAGTGGAATTTCCCACAGATGTCCAATGCTGAGGAGAGGGATCTCAACTCCACGCTTAATCCGAGATCTTGCCCCCTCCCATCAGATATAACAAGGCCATGCGAGAGGCTACCCCATGGGTAATCTGTTGCTCGATCAAGCTCAGATCCGGATCTTCCATCAATTCAGAGGCTAATTCCACCCCACGATTCACAGGGCCAGGATGGAGCAGTTTCACCTGAGGATCACAACACTTTAATCGCTGCCGATCGAGACCATAACGGTGGTGATAATCCCGCAGGCTAGGTAGGATCTGATCCTCCATGCGCTCCCGCTGCAGCCGCAAAGCCATCACAAACCGAGCCCCCGCCAAAGCCGGTTCCAGATCCCAATGCACGGTGATGCCAAATTGAGTAAAGGTCTTAGGGACCAAAGCTGGAGGACCCACCAGATGCACATCTGCACCTAAGGTGGTCAAACACCAGATATTAGATCGAGCCACTCGGGAGTGCAACACATCTCCAACGATCACGATCTTGATCCCTTTTAAGACCTCGGGATCGGCAGATTGCGGATCTAATTCATGACAAAGGGTGTAGAGATCTAACAGGGCCTGAGTGGGATGTTCATGTTGGCCGTCTCCGGCATTCAAAACTGCTGCATGGGATCCGTAACGCTGGATCTCCTTGACGATCAGCTGAGGCACACCGGCTTGACTGTGACGGACAATGATCAGATCGGCCCCCATGGCCAGAAAGGTGCGGGTGGTATCAAGGATACTTTCCCCTTTGCTGAGGGAGGAAGTGCTAGGGGAGAAATTGAGTACATCAGCGGAGAGCCGTTTGGCGGCCAACTCAAAACTATTGCGGGTGCGAGTAGAGGGTTCAAAGAATAGATGAGCTACAACCTTGCCCTGTAGGGTAGGCACTTTGGGTAGAGGACGAGCGATCACCTCACAGAAGCTCGCTGTAGTCTGCAGCACAATGGCGTACTCAGCGGGGGTGAAATCTGCTAGTCCCAAGACATGATGTCGGTGCCAGGTTTTATCCTGAGTTCTAGTTCTTGAGCCAGTCATCGATCCTCAGCTGGTTATATTTTGTCCCCTCCAGACTACCGCTCCATCAGGTTGGGCAGATCAACAGTGAACCGAGTGGAGTGATGATCGCTCTCCACCTGGATCTGACCCCCCAGCAGCTCTACAGACTTCTGGACCAATGCCAATCCTAGCCCGGTGCCACTCTGCTGTTGTCCTGAGGGTGGGCTTCTATAGAATTTCTCAAAGATCCGAGTCAGCTGCTCGGCAGGGATCTCCACTCCGGTATTGATCACTTGAAACCTGAGTCCTTGGTCTTGAGGATAGACACTAAACTCGATCCGCTCGTGAGCTGGGGTATATTTACAGGCGTTGTTGAGCAGTTCCGAGAGGATCCGGCTAGTCAGTTCATAATCCGTGGCAAAAGTGTAGGCGTTGGGGATCTGATCGATCTCGAACTGTTGTTCCTGCTCCTGACACCGCAGTCGAAATGGCTCTAGAAACTCGTGGCTCCACTCCTGGATAGAGTGAGTTTTGATCTGAATGGCCTTGGTACCCGATTCCAGGGCGACCAGGTCGAGCAGATTATTGACCAGCTTCAGCTCCCGTTGCCACTCCGCCTCCAGGATCTTGAGATAGCGGGTCTGACGCTCGGTGATCTCTCCTGTCTCCACCATGCGGATCGCCATCTTCATATTGGTGAGGGGGGTGCGAAGTTCATGAGAGACCATGTGGACGAACTCATCCTTGAGCGTGTTCAGAGCCTCCAGATCTTTTACCTGACGTTGGGTGGTTTGATAGAGTCGAGCCTGACGAATGGCGATGGCACATTGATTCGCGATCTGCTCGCTAAGTCGGATCTGATTAAGCCCAAACTCTTGATCTGGGGGTCTCGACAGTTGTAGAAAGCCGAGGATGAAGTCTTGATCTTGGATAGGATTGATGATGGCCGTATGTTGTTGTTGCGGATTATCGATGCAGCTGAAATAGATCGTCTCCCCCTGCTTAAGTTGTTCCAGTAGGCCTGGGTCGAGAACCTCTGCTGACTGTGCCGGGAAATAGGAGATCGATCCCAGGCAGCTATAGCGAATCACAAACTGATCCTGCTCCGGATCAAAGAGAGAGACATGACAGAACCCCAGATCCAGCTGGCGGGTGAGCTCTTGAATTGCGATTTGTAAGATCTGATCCTCATCTAAGCTGGAACGAACGTGATCGGTGATCAGTCGGAGAAGCTGTTCGTATTCAATGATGCGTTGTAGTTCCTGATTACGCTCCATCAGAGCCTGCTTGGTTCGAGTCAGCTCACTAATATCACGAGAATTGGTTAGGAGGGCATAGATCTGACCCTCCGGACCTGGGAGTGGGATCTTGTAGGTATCCAGGTAGAGTAGGGTATCGGACCAGGTCAAGGTATCAGAATAATGGAGGGTTCTACCCTTCTCGCAAATACGTTGATTTTGGCGGATGATCTCCTCGATATCCTGTTTGGGAAAGATCTCATATAAGGTCCTGCCCAGGATCTGAGTTTGATCTCGAAAGCCCATGAGCTGGGCCCATCGATCATTGCACCAGATCAGTTTCATCTCCATAGGATCTACAACATGAACATAGTCTGGGAGGGTGTTCAGATAGGTTCTGAGCTCACGAGTGCGTAAGGCAACCTGTGTCTCTAGATCCCGGCGCGCTGTCTGTAGCTTCTTATTGAGGGTGGTTTGTTCAGAAATGCTGCTGCGTAGTTGACGGATCAATCGGGCCAGACTCCGATTCCAGGCGATGATTAAACCCAGGATCACCATCATGGCAATGCTAACGATCCCGATCATCAGCCGCCGTACACTCTTGCGATCGATAGAGGAGCCTAGATCCAGGTCTAACCACTGCTGCTTGGCTTGATAGTAAATGGAGCCTGGATCCTGTTTGAGATCTATCAGATTGATATCAATTCGGTTTAAGAGATCCGAATTCCCTCCAGCTGGGGCCATAAACCGTAGGCTGGTGGGCATGAGTAAGATATCCGTAGAGACTAGATCATAGTGTTGAGCCGATCGGACACCGAAAAAGCGATTAACTAGCCCTGCATCAGCTGACTGAGACTGCAGCACCTGAAAGACCGCCTCGAAGTCCTCTACCCTTACCAACTGCACCCCGATCCCAAAATCCTCTACCAGATCAGCTAGATCCTCAGCCTGGATACTCCCCTCAACCACTGCAACCTTTTTATCCTCAAGTTGGAGTAAGGAATTGATGGTCAGATCTGGCCGAGTGTAGATCGTGGACCAACTATTGATCACCGTCTCCTGATTAAAGTCAAACCGCTCTGCCCGCTCAGCGGAGTAGGCCACGTCTGGCATTAGATCCAGGTCCCCATTCTCCACTTGAGTCAGACACTCATCCCACTGACAGAGAACGTAATCCAGCCTCCAGCCCTCGACCTCAGCCATGTGCTCCAAAAGATCGATGAAGAAGCCATCCGGCTCCCCCTGTGGATTGACGAAGATCTTAGGCGGGTTCTCGTGCAGGCCAACTTGTATAGACTCCGCTGAGGCGACCGATGCCCTGGGCAGTAGAGGCAGGAAAACGATGCTCACACTGCCCAAGCTGATAAGGGTTGCTCTGAGAGAGGAGATCAAGGGGCTGGCCACAATGTTAGAAGGTTTCTACACGAGTACAGATACTTTCACCAGGTCCCGAGCGGACCCAGATCTTATCTACAGAGGTATTCTTATCTTAGAATAGGAACGATTTAGTCCGGTCTATGAGAGTGTCTTAATACAGAGTCTCTTTAGATTAGATCTTGTCCCAGAGAGAGTCAAGCTTAGCTCAAGTATTCTCAACGATCAGAATGTGCCCCGCTTCGTTCAACACTCGGATGGCAGTCTCCACACTGGTTTGCCGGATCAGGATATAGTCCGTGTCGTAGGTGGAGAGCGCAAAAAGGGTGATCTGGGCTGCAGCTAGGGGTGTCGTTAAGGAGGCTAGGATCCCGGTTAGAGCAAAATCCAGCGGACCCTCCACCTGTAGAGCTTGCCACCCTGGCTCAACGGTCTCACAGCCCTCCAAAGCCTCAGATCCTGAGACGATCGATAGCTCCGCTGGGGTACGGGTGATTGAGAGAAAGGGCTGTTGCCAAACGGCGGCGGGGATCGGAGCAGAGGGTGACAGGCGTGCGATACTTAGAGCCTGGGGGTGTAGGAATAATGTCAAAGTCATGGGCACTATGGGAACAGTCAGGATCCTGACTCTCCAAAGATGTACTCAACGTCCTGAAAGGAATCTGTGGCAAACGTGTAGATGAACCTGAGGGGAGTCGTTCCGATATTGGTGATCCCATGGATGGCATGGCCCGGAATAAAGATAGCAGAACCCGCCTCCACCCCCTGAATGGATCCGTTGATCTCCATGTTGCCTGTGCCCTCCAGGATGTAGTAGATCTCAGCAGGAGCATGACGGTGGCGATGGAGAGCTTGATCCGGAGCGATCTCACAACAACCCAGGGTTAGCTCGTTGCTCGGGGTTTTGTCTCCACTGATCAGGGTTTTCCAATGGACCAAACCCCGCTGTGGTACCTGGTCGGGGGACCACGATTCCCAGTGCTCCTCGGCAGCCTTAATGAACAAGGGTGATGGGTTCATGTTTTTCCTACGTTAAATATGTCTAATATCTTAGCAGATCAGCAAAACCATTTATACAGGCTATAGAGTGCATGTCAAAGCAATTTTGCCGATCTACTTATCCATGATATGAAAGTGATGTCCGTGATCGATAGGGCCAACCGATCACTCAAGCTCAGGTAAACCTAGCCGAGATCATCCCGTCGCCTCGATCAGTGGATCCGTGAAGACGCTCACCCCAGCGGTCTGCCCCGGCAGACTCATCAACGTCCCACCGTGGTCAGGATCAATCTCCGCCCCAGATCTTGAGCCTTTAGCCCCCAGGGATGATCTCGATCTGCATCAGCAAGGCCCCTGGCTCCGTAAAGTCAGCCCCCGGAAACGCCGTCAGCACATTCCCCGGTTCTCCTCCCAGAGCTAAAGATCCCTGCAGACCCTCGTGCAACGAGATCACCGATCCCTCTGGCACGCCCGTATCGGGAACCGTCTGACCGGGAAAGATCGGCATATTGGGCAGGAAGGCCGTGTTCTCAAAGACCTCGTCATTCACCTCCGTGCCCGCATCCCAAACCTGATCCCCAGAGATGATCACTGCAGAGCTGCCCTGGTAAACGATCAACTCGCCGCTGGCATCAAACAGATCGATCGCTTGTGGATCGTCATTGCCGATGAAGGCATCATTGCTCGGGATCACCATACTCATAAAGCTGAGGTACTGGGTGAGCGGATCCTCAGGATCGACGGTGAACGTTACCGAGAGGGACTGACCCGGCATCAGGGGGCCATCAGTAGCCACCGCCTCCGAGACCCCACCCGAGTTGAGGGCTGCCGTGATCCGATTGCCGGTCGATCCATCCTCCGCTACTTCCTCCACACTGGGAGAAGCCAGGGATCCGGTGTTGAACATGTCATAGATCCCATCCTGAACCGCCAGAAATACGGGTGTCAGCACCGCCCCATCCGCAGGTTGCAGACTGGTGACCGTCACGGTGATCGTCTCAGGGGCAGGCATGGAAACAGGCGGTGGGGGGGCAGAGATCACGCTGGAGTCATCGTCCCCACAGGCCACCAGGGGCAATCCGAGGACACTTAGGATCAAGATCAGCGAGCGATTGTTAAACATGGGATCCTCACGTTGTTTCTGAACTTGAGATCTGACCGTAAGTCAGTCCCCTGACCGGGTATTGAGCAAATACTGAGGATCTACACAGTTGTATGCCGGGGTCTTCCAATCTGAGATTCAGGTGCTACTTGATTCCCCCTGATTGAACAAACGATGAGTTGTCAAGGTAACCGTCACCGCTGGCTCCCGATCCTCCCTGGGAACAGGTCCTCACAGTAGAGGCAGACCCAAAGGGTTACCATAGGTGACAAACCAAAACCAGATCTGCATCTACCAAGGCGAAGCGATGGCGAACTCGTTGGCGGACAAAGTTGTGTTGATCACCGGAGCCTCTGCCGGGATCGGTGAGGAGGTGGCGATCCAAGCGGCGGAACAGGGGGCCAAGCTAGTGCTCTCCTCCCGACGCGAGGGAGTATTGCAGAATGTTAAGGATCTGATCCTGAAAAAGGGCACCGACGCCGTGATCATTCCCGCCGACATGGCCAAGACCGAGGAGGTGAACGCCTTAGCTCAAAAGGCTCTGGATCACTTTGGTCAGGTGGATATTCTGGTCAACAACGCCGGTTACGGTCAGATGGGACCGGTCGAGGAGGTGGACGAGGCCAGCGTCCGTCATCAGTTTGAGGTGAACGTTTTTGGGTTGCTCACCCTCACCCGCGCCCTGATCCCTCAGATGCGAGAACGTCAGCAGGGCCGGATCATCAATATCAGCTCCGTCGCTGGTCAGGTGTCCATGCCCTTCAGCGGCATCTACAACGCCAGCAAACATGCTCTAGAGGCGATCAGCGATTCCCTCCGCGTGGAAGTGGCTCCCTTCGGTATCAAAGTGATCGTGATCGAGCCGGGACCGGTCTCCACTGACTTCTTCCGGGTAGCTCGTGAGACTGCCTCTGCCGTCGTCAACCCCACCGGACCTTACCACAACACCCTCGACGCCATGGAGGATATGGCCAGCTCCATCACCAACACCGCCTGGACCCCGGAACAGGTCGCCACTCAGATCCTCAAGGCCATGACGGATCCGAAGCCCTCCCCCCGCTACACCGCCTTCCGAGGGGGCAAGGTGGGTCTGGGACTGTTGCGGGTCATGCCCACCTCCCTGGCGGATCGACTCTGGGTGAGAATGTTTGGTCTCGATCGAGCTAACCAGGCTTGAGCTCCCATTTTCCTACAGCTTGCCAAAACGACGATGGCGGGATTGAAAATCGATCAACGCCTGATGAAAGGCCTCTCGATTAAAATCGGGCCACAGGATCGGGGTAAAGTATTGCTCCGTATAAGCGGTCTGCCACAGCAGATAGTTACTCAGCCGCTGTTCGCCGCTAGTTCGGATCAACAGATCCGGATCACAGAGATCGTGAGTGTAGAGATGCTGAGCGAAGAGAGCCTCGGTGATCTCCTCCGGTTGGATCTGACCTGCCTGTACCTGACGGGCCAACTGCTGACAGGCTTGCACGATCTCCTGACGCCCACCGTAGTTGGTGGCCACGGTGAACTGAATGGCGGTGTTCTGTTGAGTCTCCTGCATCGCCAAACTGATCTCATCCTGGAGAGACTGGGGCAGACAGAGCAGATCCCCCACAAACCGGATCCGCCCCCCCTCCTGGATCATTTCCTTTAACTCGGCCCGCAGCACCCGCTCAAACAGAGATAGCAGAAACTCCACCTCCTCCTCCGGACGACCCCAATTCTCAGTGGAGAAGGCATAGGCGGTGAGATGGCCGATGCCCCAGTCCTTGCAGCAGCGCAGCAATCGCTTCAGGGTATCCACTCCCCGCCGATGCCCCAAGATCCGGGGCCAACCCCGTTGTTTTGCCCAGCGACCATTGCCATCCATGATCACCGCCACATGATGGGGCAGAAACTGAGGATCCAGATCGGCAGGCAGAGGGATCAGATGAGCAGGGGCAGTAGTCATTCCTCGGGTAGTGTCTTCTGGCGTGAGGTGGATAAGGCTTGGGAGAGGCGACGAGCCAACCCAGGCAGGGCATTAGATCCTAAACGTTTCAAGGCTGCGTCTGTGCGGGGCAACCGGGGAGGCCGTAACCGTTCAACCAATAACTCTCTTAATTTACTACTGGTCAAGGGTCGCTCCAACAGACCATCCTGAGCTAGAGAGATGGATCCGGTTTCCTCCGAGACCACGACGCAGAGACAATCGGTTTGTTCACTGATGCCCATGGCTGCTCGATGGCGGGTGCCTAGCTGCCGGGAGGCCACCCGTTCCGACATGGGTAAGATCACCCCCGCTGCCTTGATCCGATCCCCACGGGTCACCACGGCCCCATCATGAAGCAATGTGGAGGTTTGAAAGATGGTCTGTAAGAGCTCGCGGGTGAGCCGGGCGTTGAGGTTGACCCCCTGATCGGTAAAGATGCGCGGATCGATGGGCTCCTGAGGCTCGATCACGATCAGGGCTCCCGTGCGATTCTGAGATAACTCCCGCACCGCCTGGATCAGCTCCTCTAAATAGTCCTCCTCTTGATCCTCTAGGCCAATGGACTTACCTGCCTCCACTAGAGCTGAGGGAATGCGACGATAAGAGTCAGATCGCAACCAGCCCCCACCTCGCCCCAATTGCTCCAACAAGGCCCGAAATTCCGGCTGAAACAACAGCCCCAGGGCCACAGCAGCCCCGATCAACAGCTTGTCCAACAACAGATGTAGCAAGGGTAAAGGAGCACTGAGCAGATACAGGGCCAGCAACAGCACAAACCCCCGCATCAACACCGCCACCCGGCTACGGCGAGTCAGGTACAGCAACACAGCCAGCACA
The DNA here is from genome assembly GCA_964429885.1 of uncultured bacterium. Lineage (GTDB taxonomy): Bacteria > Cyanobacteriota > Cyanobacteriia > Thermostichales > Thermostichaceae > CAYSEO01. The sequence goes on along the minus strand of CAYSEO010000107.1, from coordinate 1,955 downwards.
ATGATCACAAGACCCCAGTCCAGCACCCGAACCAGGGTCAGGTCTTCTAGCCATGCCTTGATCATCGCCAGCATGGGCGAACTGTCCCTCTACAGTGTGCGGTCTCTGGATGGGGTGAGGAGCGAGAGAGAAGCAACCCTCAGGATGGAAGCGGCACCCTGAAAACCTCAGGACTCTAGCATGCCACTCTTGAGGTGGGAGGGCACAACATCCTGACGAATCAGATCGGTGTAGGTCTCACGACGGAGGATCACCTCAGCCTGTCCTTCGTTGACCAGCACCGCTGCTGCCCTTGGGTACCGATTGTAGTTGGACGCCATGCTGTAGGTGTAAGCTCCCGTCGCCAACACCACCAGGATATCCCCTAGGGCCACCTCCGGGAGGCGAGCCTCTCGGATCAACAGATCCCCCGATTCACAGTGTTTACCCGCCAGGGTCACCGTCTGGATCGGCTCCGCCTGAGGGCACTGGGCGCTCAGAGGAGTATAGATCGCCTGATAAGTGATGGGACGGGGATTATCGGACATGCCGCCATCCACGCTGAGATAGGTACGTCCTTGGGGCAGATCGGGGCTGGGGGGGATCTGTTTGGCCGACCCGACTCGATAGGCCGTCACCGCCGCTGGGCCCAATAGGGATCGCCCTGGCTCACACAACAGACGAGGTAAGGCTAGACCCGCTGCCTCGAATCCCTGTTTGACCCCCTGACAGACCGCCTCAACCCAGGCCGCAATGGAGGGCGGATCGTCCGACTCCACATAGCGAATGCCCAGACCTCCCCCCACATTCAGCTCCGTCAAGGTCAAGCCCAGCTGTTGAGCCTGGGTCCAGAGCTGAGCCAGCACTCCCCCCAGATCCCGATGTCCCTGCAAGTCAAAGATCTGAGAGCCAATGTGAGCATGTAAGCCCGCCAGCTGGATCTGAGGGAGGCTGCTGATCAGCTGCAGGATCGAGCTCATCTCCCCCAAACCGATGCCAAACTTACTGTCGATCTGACCTGTGCGAATGTACTCATGGGTATGAACATCAATGCCAGGGTTCACCCGCACCAGGATCCGAGCCCCCTGCTGCCGCTCCGCCGCCCGTTGAGCCAACAGGGTCAGCTCATGAGGATTATCCACCACAATGGTACAGCCCGCCTCTAGAGCCATGTCCAGCTCCGCCAGCGACTTGGCATTGCCATGCAGATAGATCTCGGAGGCGGCTGCCCCTGCCTGCAGGGCCGTGTAGAGTTCCCCCCCCGAAGCCACATCCAGACCCAGCCCTTCCTGGATCATCAGGGCACACAGGGCCAGACAGTTCCAAGCCTTAGTGGCGTAAAGGATCTTCACCTCACCGTCATAGGATCGCTGAAAGGCCTGCCGATAGGCTCGACACCCCTGACGTAGGGTGGGCTCGTCCACGATGTATAGGGGAGTGCCAAATTGCTCCGCCAGCTCCACCACATCACAGCCCCCGATCTGTAGGTGTCCAACTGTGTTGACCTGAGCACTGATCGGGGTGAGGGATTGATTGGGAGAGAGGCTTTGGGGGGGAGAGGAGGGGAGGAGAGTCGCAGTCATGGGCACCAGGAACAGAGAGTCTAGCTGTTCAGTTTACCTTAGTGTCAGGTTAAATCCCGCGACCGCATCTTCCCCTGCAGAAATCCCATCGGCTTTACCTCGATGTAGGAGAACGGGCGACGAGAAATCTGGGATCAGGTTCCTCCACATAGCTGAGAGATTTGATCTATCCCCTTCGGTAAATTCTCAGGATCTGAGGGGAATTATCTCGGGCTTTCTGAGCCGGGATCCGGTAGGCTTGATGAATGAATAGAGGTGTTGTAATCTTAATGGCGTTGTCTGCGTGCCTCAGGGCCTTAGCTGGATCAACGCCTAAGATCCAACGCAACTGATATCTCAAGGAGACGAGTCGAATGAAGTCACTGCTCAAAGGCGGTATCTTGGCTGCTGTGA
>CAYSEO010000106.1:0-13034 GCA_964429885.1 uncultured bacterium | reverse complement strand
CCTAATCCTCAGCAGGATACTCTCGGGACCGCAATTTACTCAGCAACCGCAAGATCTCGATATAGAGCCAGATCAAGGTCACCATCAACCCAAAGGCTCCGTACCACTCCATGTACTTGGGCGCCCCCTGATCGGCTCCCTGCTCAATGAAATCGAAATCCAATACCAGATTCAGGGCCGCCACCACCACCACAAAGAGGCTAAACCCGATCCCAACCCATCCCGATCCGTGGATGAAGGGGATATTGACCCCAAAAAATCCCAGGACGAAGCTAATCAGGTAGACCACCGCGATCCCGCCTGTGGCTGCTACCACCCCACGCCGAAACCGATCCGTTGCCTTGATCACCCCTGAGGTATAGGCCATCAGTAGGGCGAATAGAGTACCGAAGGTTAAACCCACCGCCTGGATGGGTAGTCCTGGATAGCGACTCTCAAATAAGGCTGAGATCCCGCCCAGAGCCAATCCTTCCAAGAGAGCATAGATGGGGGCGGTCACGGGTGCCCAGGTTTTCTTAAAGATCGTGACGATGGCCGCGATCAATCCCCCGATCGACCCACCCCAGACATAGGGCATGATCGAGGTTGGATCTTGAAAGAATTGGGTCCAGGTCCAGCCAGCCGTGACCAGTACGCATCCCAATAGGATCAGGGTCTTATAGGTGGCCCCTTGCACCGACATGCGCTCCGATCCAGAAGCTGCCTCCATACCCTGTGAGAAGACGTTCTCTCCCAAAGCAGGATTTGCCGTTCTCATGACCATATAAAATGCCTCCATTCCGTTCTAGATCCGAGATCGTTGGGGTCGATCTCAAGGATCTTCGCTCCAGCATAACCAGCGACCCTGATCCCGTCGTCACCCTTGCGGATCTAGTGGATCAACCGTTGTAAGGTCGGGACAAATTCGGGGTAGGAGATCCGGGCTGACTCTGCCCCCTCGATCACCGTCTTACCCTCAGCTCGCAGGGCTGCGATGGCCAAACTCATGGCAATGCGATGATCCTGGTAGCTCTCCACCTCTGCCCCTTGTAGAGGTTTACCCCCCTGGATCTCCAAGCCATCCGGATGCTCTGTCACGGCCACTCCCATCTTGCCTAACTCCTTGGCGATCGCGGCCAACCGATCACTCTCCTTCACCCGTAACTCCGCCGCATCCCGGATCACTGTCGTCCCCGTCGCGCAAGCCGCCGCCACTGCCAATACCGGAATCTCATCGATCAGACGTGGGATCAGATCGCCCCCGATGGTACAGCCCCGTAATGCCGCCGTCCGTACCCGCAGATCCGCGATCGGCTCCCCAGCTACCTTCTTAGGGTTCTCGATCGTGATATCTGCCCCCATCTCCAGCAATACATCCAGGATCCCGGTACGAGTGGGATTGATCCCCACCTCCGTGATCACCAACTCCCCCGGCAGGATCGATCCCGCCACCAACCAAAAGGCCGCCGAACTAATATCCCCAGGCACCGTCACCGGCTGACCTTGCAGCGTCGCACCCCCCTTGACCGTTACTGACCTAGCCTCTAGATCCACCTGGACATCCGCCCCAAAGGCCCGCATCATGCGCTCGGAATGATCTCTTGACTGAGCGGGCTCCGTCACTGTGGTCTGATCCGTAGCCAATAATCCCGCCAACATCACACAGGATTTCACCTGAGCGGAGGCGATGGGGGAGTGGTAATGGATCCCCTGTAGCTGCTGCCCCTGGATCGCCAACGGTGCCTGATTGCCCCCACCCCGGCCCCAGATCTGAGCCCCCATGGATCCCAAGGGCTTCACCACCCGCTGCATGGGTCGAGATCGGAGGGAGCTATCACCGGTGATACTGAAGAATCGCCCCGCTTGTCCCGAGAGGATCCCTAAGATCAACCGTAAAGTGGTGCCCGAGTTACCTGCGTTCAGCACATCCATCGGTTCCTGCAGCTGATCCAGGCCAATGCCTCGCACCGTTACCAGGGACGGATTCAGATCGGAGATCTCGGCTCCCATGGCTCGGAAGCAGGCGGCTGTGCTTTGGGGATCCTCACCGATCAGCAGACCTCGGATGGTGGTCTCCCCTTGGGCCAGAGCACCCAACATCAGGGCTCGATGGGAGATGGATTTGTCTCCAGGCACGGCTAGGGATCCGGTCATCCCGGAGCAGGGGGAGAGGGTGAGGCGTTCGGCAGTCATGGGGTGGACCTAGAAACTCAGTTCACAGAAGGTGGATGGTTGGCGATCGACAAATTGTAAATATTGTAAATATTGTAAATATTGTCCTAGTAATTCAGGATTCAGGCAAGGTGCTAACCCGATCTGAGGGATCAGTCAGGTGAAAGGATGATCCCATGGGTTAAACTTCGGGTAATCTGAGGCGAGGACCTCAGCAATTCTAGGTTTGGCGGCTGGGATCGGTCTCATGATCTATGGACGGGTGAATACGGTTCGGTATCGAGGGCGGAGATCCCCCCGACTCCCAGGAGATCACCATCAGTTCGGACTTCTGTTCATCAAAGATCCAGGCCTGTCGATCGATATTCAACTCCATGAACTGATCTGGATCAAACACAGGCTGACTCTGACCTAAGCGGATCTGACGATCGAAATCTCGTAGGATCTTGAGACCTACATCGAACAACAACACCAGAGCCAATAGGTTCACCAACGCCAAGATCCCCATGGTCAGATCCGCAAACCCAAATACTGTGCTCAGATCCTGTGAGGATCCCCAGTAGATCAATCCCAGAGTCAAGATCCGGAAGCCAACGAATAATCCCTGATTATGCTCACTAAAGTAATTGAGACTGTTCTCCCCTAGATAATAGTTGTAGATCATCGACGTAAACGCAAATAAAACCAGGGAGATCGACACAAAGGCTCGACCCCATTCCCCCACATGTTCCGCCATCGCCGATTGGGTCATAATGATCCCATCCACCGGATTACCGGGATGATAAACCGTGGAGAGTAAGATGATCGCCGCCGTACAGGTACAAAGCACCAGAGTATCCACAAAGACACTGAGTGCCTGCACAATGCCTTGATTAACAGGATGTTTTACATAAGCCACCGCTGCCACATTAGGAGCACTCCCCAAGCCCGCCTCATTGGAGAATAGGCCTCGTTTCACCCCCATCAAGATCGCCGCCCCGATCCCGCCTCCAAACATGGGCTCCAGGCCAAAGGCACTCTTAAAAACCAAGAGCATCACCTCGGGTAGCTCACCTAAATGGGTCAGGATCACCCACAGAGACATACTGAAATAGCCCACCGCCATGATCGGCACCACATACTCCGCCACCTCCGCGATCCGTTGAACGCCGCCAAAGATCACCAGTCCCAACAGCACCACCAAGAGGATCCCGGCAAGGGAGGTGGAGATGCCAAAGGTGTCCTTAAGGGAAGTGACAACCGTGTAGGATTGCAGGGCGTTAAAGCCAAAACCGAAGGTGATCAGTAATAAAAAAGAGAAGAGGGAGGAGAGCCAGCGTTTGCCCAGACCTCGATCGATATAATAAGCGGGCCCACCCCGATAGGTGCCATCCGCCTCCGCACTCTTGAAGATCTGAGCCAGTGTGCATTCCAGAAAGCTAGTGGCCATCCCCAGCAAACCCACCACCCACACCCAAAAGATCGATCCGGGTCCGCCTAGGGTGATGGCTGCCGCTACACCGGCAATATTGCCTGCTCCCACACGACCCGCCACACTCAGCACCAAAGCCTGAAAGGAACTGAGATGACCCACCTCATGATGGGTAGCCTGTTTCAGAATGGCGAACATCTGTCCGAAATACCGAAACTGGATGAAGCCCGACTCCACTGTAAACAGGAGGCCCACCCCCATCAGCACCGTGATCAGGATCTTGCCCCACAACAACTCATCCAGGAACTCAATCATTGCCTTCTCGTTGGACTGCCCCATCCCAGGAATCTGGGTGACCACCATCCTCTAGATCTGTAGGGACTGTTGTGTCACTCAATACAGATCTGTGGGAGACGGTAACTGTCATCCTAGCTTGAGGTTACCTCTGGACGCTGGATCTCCGTGATCACGTAATGGTCCAAGGTGAGGGAACGGCCTGCCTCAGGCGGGAGTTGATCGAAGAAGCCAGAGGCTAAGCGACGCCAGGTGGGCTGATGGATGCTGTAGTAGACCTGTCGCCCCTCTCGCCGAGCGTTGACCAATTCCGCCAATCGCAACAGGCCCAGGTGATGGCTGACGGTGCTTTGGGGCAGATCGAGTAATTCACACAGTTCCGTGACGTTGGCCTCCCCTTGGGCCAGACAGAGGGTGATCTGGAGCCGGGTCTCCTCCCCCAGCAGCTGTAGCAGTCGGGAGAGCTTTTGGGTGTAATCGTTGGCGAACCGGATCCGTTGCATAGGTGTGGGCCAACTCGGCAAGGGGTTAGTCGATCAGCAAACACGTTTATACAGGCTATGTGCATGTCAAAGCAATTTTGCCGATCATCTTATGTCTTAGTCTGACAGCTGCGGGGTCAAGATCGGAGGTGCAGATCCACTCCTAGCTCAGCTGCCGATCGGGTGGGAGCTCTCCGGCAGATTGGAGAAGGAACCCAGGCTTTGTTCCTCCTGACAGAACTCTAACCACCAGCGATTGGCGGCAGCAAACCCCTGGGGCTGACCGGCGTCGAAGATGATCCCATCGGTCAAGCTGCCCAGCAGTCGTCTGGCGCAGGTCAGTTGTTGCCAGATCAGGATATCGTCAAACTCCCTTGGGGCTGGCTCTGAGCTCTGGGGACACAGCTGATGCAGGATCTGCAGGAACTCAGGCCCCACCACCCCAATCCCCACTCCCTTGTGGCTGCCCTGCTGGGTGACCGGGAAGGGATCTGGGCGCTTATCCAGCAGTTGCGTGATCCGGTAGGTCTTGCCCTCTAGAGGCTCCAGATTCAGTCTGCCGGTGCCTTTGAAGTAGGGAGCCCATTGGGGTGTCAGCCAGGTGAGGGCCAGTACAGCTTGTTGGTGGCGTTGATAGGTTTGACAGAGCTGAGCGATGGGGGAGGTGGGACAGAAACAGACCTCATCGGGCATGAACAGGACAAACGGATCCCCCTCTAGAAAGGGCTCGGCCAGGGCGATGGCATGGGCCGTCCCCGTGGGCTCCGGCTGGATCAACAGCTCCAGATGACAGTCCAGACCCTCGGTGAGCTCAGCAAAGTAATCCCAGACGGAGGCCTTGGCGGGGCTGATGATCAACGCGATCTGATCGATGCCCCCTCGCACCAACTCCGACACAGCCCGATGGATCATGGGGGTGTTGCCGATGGGGAGCAGCTCTTTGGGGAGGAGCCGGGTGGCGGGTCGGAGACGAGTGCCTCGGCCTGCCGCAGGGATCACCGCTTTACGGATAGGGGGTGCGCTCACAGTTGGGTTTGACAAGATCAACTCAGGGATGTAGCTGTCGCATTCTATAACTTAGCCCCATTCTAGGAGCAGATCCTGATAACCCCCTGAAGAATCCGTGAGCTAGGCAGCGAGGTGAGGGACCGTTGATCCTGAACGTTCCGGGTTAAGTGGACTTCTCCCGCTCAGCGGACCCTTGACATAAGGACGGATCCGTCTCCACCTGATCTTGAAAGCGTCCTAAAGCCCAATAGCTGGCCAATCCCAAATACTCCCGCAGCTCATCTAACGGGAACTCATAGCCCCGAGGCTGTTGAGGCACCGAGGCGAAATGGGGGATCACGGTAAACCCGAAGGCTCGAAAGGTGAGCCAGGATCGCAACATATGGGAACCATCCGTCACCAGAATGATCTGATCAATACCCTGAGACTGCAGACCCATGGCTGTACACCTAGCGTTCTCATAGGTGGTCTGGGAACAACCCTCACTCAGCACCGCCGCTTCTGGTAGACCTCTGGCCTCCAACTGCCGCTCGATCCGAGGCCCATCCACCGTACCACTGGCCCAGATCAGGGGCGCCCGCTGTTGCCGCCACAGATCCAGAGCTGTCTCCACCTGCCAGTACCCGATCCAGGACCCTCGCCCCAGGATCACGATCGCCTCTGCCCTCTGCCCGTTATCCTGTGGGACCCAGTGGATCAACCCGGCCTCCAAACCTACAGCCACCCATGGGAGCGGCAATACCAGATAGATCACCAGTGGCACCAGAGCGCTCCCTGTGCCGATCCAGCGCCATCGTCGTCGCAGTATCCACAGAGGCAACAGGGCGAGGACAGCCAGGATCGGGATCACCCACCCCGGACTCATCAGAACTTGAGAAGCCGATCCCTTTACCTCTAGCCAAGGCAGGGACGGACGCTCGCAGAGATTGATCTCAGGCATAGGTGGGAGCTTCCCAAGGATGGCATCACCTTAGTAAGTAGATCAACAAAAACGTTTATACAGGCCATATAGTGCATGTCAAAGCAATTTTGCCGATCTACTTACCCTAGGATATCTCCAGCTACTGTGGTGGAGATCCTAAAACCGCTGTTGACGAAACCAGCGACTTAACCGATAGAACTGTCGGGCTAACCATCGATCGAGAAAGCCCCAGTTACCCTGGCAAAAAGCGTGAACGAGCTGACTCATGGGAGAGGACCTGTTCTGATCATGGGTGTTTGGTTCCGGCACCTCACGGGACGCATCCGGATCAAGATCAGAGCCTTCCTCCTGAGCTTCCCTCACCTCAGGTCGCTGCCCCCGATACAACATAGGGAACTTAACGGAGGCCTCTGTCTCTGCCTGATGGGAGGAGCTCTCCAGCCCACGATAGGTTGGCTGCATGCTACTGACGGTGTCCTGTGTAATACCTTTGTGCCTCGCGATCTGAACCCTGCCTTTGCCAAGGGAGGAGACCGCATTAGATATAGTCTCTTATTGTAACAGGACTGTGCCATCATCTGATCGGGTGAACCTCCGGAAGGAGCAGTCAGCGACCCCTTCTTTAGAAAGTAACCCGCAGGTTGGCCAGGGATCGGCCCCGAGCCACGGTCAGTAAAGCAGCAGGGGGGCGGCTATCCAGATAGCCCAATAGCTGATCTAGGCTGACCAGACGGCGACCGTTGAGGCCCACCAACTGATCCCCTGGTCTTAGGCCCAGATCACTGGCGATGGATCCGGGTTGGACCTGTTGGATCACCAGAGTCTGGGTATCAACGGTGACACCTAGGCGCGGTCCCTGCGGCTGAGCGGCCACAGCCCCGGAGTTGTTCTGGTTTTGAGCGATGAACTGCTGAGCGATCAGGGCACTGGTGGCGAAGCCAATGCCCACATTACCCCGACTGGGGCTCAGGATCGCCTTATTCACCCCGATCAGCTCTCCCCGTGAGTTCAGCAAAGGTCCCCCAGAGTTGCCCGGATTGATGGCCGCATCCGTCTGTAGATCCCCGTTCTCAGCAATTCGACTGAGGATCCCGGTGGTGAAGGTGCCACTCAGCCCGAAAGGACTCCCAATGGCGAACACCCGCTGACCCACCTGGATCCCATCGGGGCTGGCCAGAGGCACAAAGGGAAAGGGACCAGAGCTGTTCAACCGCACCAGGGCCAGATCGTTAGCTCGATCCGTGGCGATCACCTGGCCCGTAAACTGTTCCCCTGAGGCAGTGATCACCCGCACCTGCCCCTGAGAGCCCCGCACCACATGATCGTTGGTTAACACCAGCCCTTGGCCTGAGATCAGGGTGCCAGAGCCTGCGCCCCCGCGACCGGATTGGATCGTCACCACCGCTGGGCTGGCCTGTTGATAGACCGAGATATTCGCCTGCTCTTCTGGGGCAAAGGAGGGGATCTGCTGGCTGAGTGCCGGAGGATACCCCCCCATTAATCCCAGACAGAGGATCCCAGATAGCACGGGTATGACAGTCTTCATGGGGCAATACTTTAGGTAGACGATCGCGATCCGGATATCACAATGATGACCTGCTCCGATCAGTCTGACAAACTCCTCCTCGCCCTGTGTCCTGGGCTTACCGTGGGTCTGGGGGAGGTGAAAGAGACATCCCGGCTACCGGTAAGCGCATTGATCCGGACTCTCCCTCAGAAATCTCCCAGCAGAGACGTGATCCAGGCGGAGCTAGGGGATGGGGGACGAAATTGAGTGGGAGTGGGGGTTTGAACGGAATGGCGGCGGATCCAACCATTGATGGTAAATCGCCCATCCTCAAAGCGTTGGGAGGGACAGTGAACGGGCAAGACCTCATGGAGGTGATAGCTGGGAAAAAAGACGATACTGTTGTAACGGGGCTCCACCAGATGATTGGTCTCAGCAGCCTGATATTGCCCCTGGCGGATCACGGTGTCATAGATCTTCAGTTGCCCCCCTGAGAAACCTTGGGGCTGGCCATGAAAGTAGTAAACATAGGTCAGCTCTCGGGTCGCGGTCTCCGCGCTGCCGTTGTCGTTGTGGATCTTGTAGAAGTGGCCGTCATTATGACTGGTAAGCTGGGCCTCGATCTCGGCAATGGAGAAAGGAGAAAAACCCAATCGGGAAAAGATCTCCGGCAGCCGCTCCTGAATCCGCTCCTCCATCAAGTCAGCGAAGTCCGCAAACAGAGCTCTGGGGATCATAGCGGAACGTCGATAGTCATCCTCTCCGGTGGTGACATGGGTGGCATAGAACTGGGACTGAGAGTTGAAGACAAATTCCAAGAGCGACTCCACCTCCTCTGAGTTCCAAAACGAATCCAATTGCACAAACAGAGCGGGTTGAACTGGCTCCTGAGTCAGGGAGGATTGGGGTTGAGCGGCAATCTGGAGTTTTCTATGGGAGATTGGGTGCCTCTCCCTGATCTGCCAGTATTCCACACCGCCTCGATTCCCGATCCGCTGACAGATGAAGTTACGCCATTCAAACTGAGGAATCGGTGCTGGTTCTGCCTGGGGTTGCAGATCAACAGGGTCCAATTCCAGCAGGTCGATCAGTTCTGCTTCAGATAGCCAGAAGCCCTGCTTGGCGATCTCCTGAACCGCTTTGAGCTGGTTCAACAGATGGGTCAGATCGGTCCCCTGCTCAGCGGACCTGCCAGGGACTGGGTTGAGGATCATGGCGCTAGACCTGCCGATGAAAAACCGCTTAGGGTTGTAGCATACCCCCCTTTGCCCTAGCTATGCTCTCGTTAACCCCCTCCTGGTGGCACCCGATCCAGCGATGGAGCCAGGTGATGTTCACCCACAGCTTACGATCTCAGGTCGCCTCCCTGATCGCCTGTCTCTCCTTGACTCCCAATTTGTTACTGATCACCGTGGTGTACTGGATATTTCCTCAGCGTCCCGTTCCCTTCTCCTGGGGACTGGTCCTATGGCTACCACTGCTGGTGATCCTGTCAGCGGGGATCGGCTACTGGTCCTCCTCCCTGATGTTGAGACCGCTGACCCTATTGGCTCGGGAGCTCAGCCATCTGGAATCAGATTTATGGCGCTCTCACTCCCAGCGCTGGACCCTGATCCAAAATCCCCGCGATCCGCAAGAGGCCTTGATCTTAAGAAGCGCTTTCGACAAGCTGCTACGTCAGGTGCAGATCGAGCAGGAACATCGGGATGCCTTTACCGCTACCCTGATGCACGATCTCAAAACCCCGCTGATCGCCTCCAATCACCTGTTGACCGCCCTCAAACACCAGGATCTGAGTCGATCGGAATGGGAGCTCATCCTTGATCAACTCCTGCAGGAGAATGATCGGATCCTGGAGCTGGTGCGCAAGATGGTGGAGGTGCATCGCTTTGAGCAGGAGGAGGTGCGGTTACATCGCCAGACCTGTGATCTGGGTCTGCTGGCTCAAAATTTGGTGCGACGACTGCAGCCTCTGGCAGCCCAACGGGGGGTGACTTTACAGGCACGGGGAGGCACCCTGCTTTCGGTGGATGGAGCGGAGCTGGAGCGAGCTCTCTATAATCTGGTGGACAATGCCCTGCGGGTAGCCCGTCATCAGGTGCAGATCGAGATCCTGTCAGATCGGTTGCGGGTTCGAGATGATGGCCCTGGTTTACCGGCCCCCCTAGATCAATTGGCCCGACCCTACGTGGCGGGACCGTTTGAGGTGGCGGGTCAACGGTATACCGCCCGCTCCAGTGGCCTCGGCCTCTTCATCGCCCGTCGGATCATGGAGGCCCATGGGGGAGGGCTGCAGGTGAACCAAACCGGTCCTGAGGGCACCACATTAGATCTGGTGGTCGGTATACCCGATCGCAGGGCATCTTGAGCTCAAGCTGCTATGTCTAGAAGTAAGGTCTCAGGCACTCCTGTTCTGTTAGTCAGGTCCTCTCCATGAGTCAGTCTCTGCAAGTCTTGATTGCCGATGATCATCCTCTGTTTCGACTGGGCCTCAAGTACATGTTGCAAGCCCAAGGGTTTACAGTAGCGGCGGAGGCAGAGACAGGACAACAGGCCCTGATCTCCTGTCAACAGATCCCTATCGATGTGGCCATTCTGGATGTCAAGATGCCGGAAGGAGATGGCATTGAGATCTGCCAACAGCTCACCCAATCCTCCCTGGATCTAACCGTTGTCTTGTTGACCACATTTCAGGAACCAGCCCTGATTGAAGCAGCTCGTCAAGCTGGGGCCAAAGGTTTCCTCTCCAAGGAGACCGATCCTGCCGCCCTAGGGTCAACCATCCGTCAGATCCTGGAATATCCAGAACGGGACTGGCTGCCCACCGTCGATCTGCCCCGCATGACCCCTCGGGAGCTGAGCGTGCTCCAGTTGATGATGCAAGGCTTCTCCAATAAACAGATCGCCAAACAGCTGGGCATCAGCATCGAGACCGTCAAAGAATACGCCAGCACCTGCTACCGCAAGCTGGATGTCAACGATCGGGTTACGGCTGTTTATCGAGCCCGTCAGTTGGGCATCCTTTAGGGGTCACCCCGGACGCTCCGAGGCCCCCCCGGAGGTGGGGATGGGCAGGTCCCAAACCTTAGCCCATACTGATAGGGTCCTTGCCGCTCAGATCTTCCCGCGCCCGTTCCTCCTAGTTTCCAGAGACAGACCTAAGCCACCTCTCCCCACACCCACCCTCCTGATCAAACTGGTACTGCGCTTGATCTCCTCCATCCAACCTCGGGTGTTGAAGCGGCAATCGAAGCGTAAAGGGTTTGTTCTGCCAGTGGCGATCTTGATCGTGTTGGTGCTGTTTCTGGTCACCACCACCCTGCTGAGCCGCTCCTTCAACCGGGGCCAGCAAACCTTCGGGGATCGGGCCATCAGCACTGCCGATCGCCAAGTCGATAACGCTCTGGATCGAGCCAGGGCCAAGTTAGATTTTCTCCTGACCGTCGGTAAGATCCCCCCCGGAGATCCTCGGTCCACCGGCTCTCTTGGGGTACCCACCAATAACCTCCTGAGACAGGTCCTCTTTAATCAGACAGCTGTTCCCACCACCCCTGATCCGTACACGCTCCCGGATGAGAACCCACTCTTCTTCGTTGCCGTCGACAATGCAGGAGCCCCGATCGATGCCACCAACGGTGATGCTGTCAATGGAGGGATTGCTCGCAACGGCGTTACGTTAGATGTTTCTGATGATGCCCTGGATGGTCCTGCTGGCACCTTGGCCAATAACGCGGCTCCGGGATGGTGGTATGACGTGGACGTCGATGGGGACGGCACCACGGATGCAGTTACGGCCTACATGATCATCTTTAACCAGGTCCCGGCCAACGACGATAACGCTCTGCTGTATGAAAACCTCTCACTCGACCAGAAAGCTGATTATCTGCTGATTCGCAACAGCCCAGTTGAAGGGGGATCGAATATCCCAGGCTGTATCACCACCGTCACTGGATTTGAGGGAGATTACTTTAGAACAGCCTCAGCTTCCAACTTGGAGAAGCCTTTCCAGGTCTATTCTGTAACGGTGCCCAAGCAACGGGATGGGGGAGCTCGGGGTGTCAGTGGGATCTCAGCAGCCTTTCTACAACAAGATCGTAGAGCCGAGAGTCTCAACAAGTTTGTGGCAGTTTTCCGATATGACATGGAGGTGACGCCACCTCCAGAGACTCAGGTTAATGGCTCAATCTTGGGATTTGGTAACGGCTTCTTCGCCACCACCAACAACCCCTATATCTCCCGACTGATCAGCTCTAGCAGTTCCTGCTACTACTTACCCGTCGAGAACTCTGAGATCGTGTTCAGAGGGGAGTTCACCTCCGGGATCCCCATCGCCAACGTCTACTTCGACGCCACCACCCAAATGGCACTCGATCTCCATCCTGGGGATGCCGGTGTTTCTCCCTTCGATATGGGTGTGAATCTCAACGAGATCTCAGTGCAGACTGAGGGCGACTCCGTCGACTCCACCTTTACGCCTCTAGAGCTCTCTCTGGATCCCTTACAGATCTTGATTGCGGACGCCAACGTCTCCCGTGATCCTGACGCCCTCAGCGATACCTGTGGCACCTGCACCGCCGCTAACGCCACCGATGCTGACTGGGAGTCCAACCCTCCTGTCAACATCCTGGCTAACGATCTGGACGACCCTTCGGATCCGGGTCGAGTTGAGACCCTGAGCACAGCCCGAGACATCCCCTACATCGACGATACCTACCGGGCTGACAACCGTATCGGCCCCAAGGTGCTCTACAACGCGGACGCCTTTGGCTCTGTTGCAGGTACAGGATCAGTACCTCCTCCCGCCGCTCAAGGGACGATCAATACAGAGCCTGAGTTCATCCGCAATGATCCTCCCTCCGGGCAGATCGATGAGGACTTGAACTACGGTTTTGATGGCTATTGGGAACGCACTGCCTACACGGAAGGGCTGCGAGTGATTGTCGGGGAGCGTCTATTATTGTCCGGTGGCTCCTACCCCATTCCCTTTCAAACCTTCTCGACTCTGGAGACCCTACCTGCTGGGGTTACCGCCGGTATCGACTTAACCGTTCCACTGGCACGACGTAACCCTTACCCGATCTTGGTGGATAACCCAGCCCGTCAGCGACTCACCCTGAGGGACAGTTTATCTGCGGTGCAGGGGGCTGTCATCTACCACTATAATTCTGCCAATGGTAGAGATTTTCCGATCGCCTGTTTGGCCTCGACTGTCCATGGGGGGACGGCAGCTTCTCTGAATGAATCCTCTGATTTCTCCGG
>CAYSEO010000105.1:0-13134 GCA_964429885.1 uncultured bacterium | reverse complement strand
CGATGGGGACTATCGATCCTTGACAGGGGAGGATCATGTTCTGTCCGTCACCTACGAGCGCGCCCTAGAGCTCCTCTCCCAACCTAAAAAAGGACGAGGTCGCAAAGCCGCTCAACCTCTGCGGGAACTGGGATCTCATCCCGAAGATCAAGAACCTGTGCATGTGTTCAATGGTCCCTATGGTCTCTATGTCAAACATGGCAAGGTCAATGCCCCCCTGCCCAAAGAGATGACTGCAGAGGAGATCACCCTGGATCAGGCGGTGGAGCTGATCGCCAACAAGGCCAGCCGCTCTAAGAAAAAAGGCAAATCTACCACTAAGTCAGGTTCCACCAGCAAGAGCAAATCCACCTCCACCGGATCTACCACCAAGACGAAATCAGGGACCGCCACCAAGAGCAAAACGACCAGCAAAACCACCGCCGGTAAGAGCTCCAGCAAAACATCCAGCAAGTCAAAGACCTCAGCCTCCAAAACCGCCTCGAATAGCTCCAGCAAATCCTCTACCCGATCCCAGTCTCGTCCTGGATCCGCTCCCCAGCCTGAAGCCCCTTCAGAACCCGCTCCTCGTCGCTCCACGATCGTCAGCATCGGTCCAAAGCGATCCTCATCCAATTCCTAGAGCACCGATCCAGTATCCCAGATCCCCAGCCCTTCTCCCAGTAGGGTAGAACCCTGTCGATCTTGTTCCCCTTGCCTAGGGTGGGAGAGGGATCAGGGTGGCCCTAGTGACATTTGCCCAGCTCTCGATCTGAGTTCTGAGTTCCCAATCAGAAGCGATCTAGATCACATAGCCCCGTGGAAACAACGCAGATATGGTTGTGATGATACTCGA
Source organism: uncultured bacterium (assembly GCA_964429885.1). Classification (GTDB taxonomy): domain Bacteria; phylum Cyanobacteriota; class Cyanobacteriia; order Thermostichales; family Thermostichaceae; genus CAYSEO01. The sequence goes on along the minus strand of CAYSEO010000105.1, from coordinate 12,299 downwards.
TATTCAGTCACTAATTCGCCTTTGATATTAGATCTATCTCACTCAAAACAGGTGAGCTCATCACAGTTTGCGAGCTCAGAGGTAGACGAACTCATTCAGCAAGATCAAGGTAAAAATTACGCTCTATTGCGGATGTGCCACGGGTTCCCCTGAGTCGAGGGCCGCGATTGAGGCGTTGAGATCCGTGCTATTCCCTAAGCCCTTGGAAACAGACGTTAGGTAACCTTCCGTCCCAGGGCTCAAACTTAAGTGATCCTAAGGTTGGCGAAGTCGGGCAGTTATTCGATAGTTGAGTACAGGCTGGTTACCTTGCTCTTAAGTGAGGCAAGAGCTCAGATCTGCTCAACTCTCTCCTTTTATTAAGCTGTTTCAGTCGGATCAATTATGTTGTCGACCCACCTCAGAGATTGCGGAGAAACCTGTTTCACCGGGCAGTTGCTGATCGCCTCCCCCCAGGGTCAGCGCTGGAGCCTTCTGTATGTGGGAGGACATATTGTAGGGGACGGCCAGGGGATCCACCCGATCCGGCGCTGGCGACGGCAGCTCTCGCAGTACTGCCCCGAGCTAGAAACGGATGTACGACTGAAGTTGACCCAACGGAAGGACGGTGAGGGTTGTGATCTGGAGGCCCTCTTGCGACATCGCAGCCTGCGGCCCAATCAGATCAACATGGTGATCGAGGGCAGCCTATCAGAGGTCTTCTTCGATATTGCCCAACATCAGGCCCACCTGCAGCAGCAAGGGCTGGGGGAGATCTCGGTCACCCGTCAACCACAGACGCTTTCAGAGAAACGATCCAGCAGTGAAACACTGGTCAAGGCCGAGATCCTCTGGATCAAGGCTCAGCAGCGGTGGCAGGATTGGCAGTCCGCAGGATTAGCCCCCTACTCCCCCAATCTATCGATCCTGATCCGCTCCCCGGAGCAGCTACAGCAGGAGGTCTCGGAGCTCACCTATCGCAAGCTCTCCTCTTTGATGGATGGTCGGCGGACCTTGCGAGATCTGGCGGTCAAGCTGGGACAGGATGTGCGGCTGTTGGCTCAATCCCTGCTCTCCTATGTGCAGCGGGGGGTGATGGGGTTCAAGGAGGTCCTGGATCTGGGGTCTGGGGTACAGCCGATCACCACCATCAGTGTCAGCCCCATCCCCGAATCAGCTCAGCCAGGCGGGCGGGCGGCCACTACTCAGCAGCCTCAGCAACTCAGCTCCCTGATCGCCTGTATCGATGACAGTCCCTTTATCTCCAAGGCTTTAGGGGAGGTGGTGTTGAAGGCGGGCTATCGGTTCGTGGCCATTCAGGATTCCCTGCAGGCGGTACCGACGTTACTGAAGCACAAGCCCGACATGATATTTTTGGATCTGGTGATGCCCATTGCCAACGGCTATGAAGTGTGTACGCAGATCCGGCGGGTGGCTCGGTTTCGGGAGACCCCGATCGTGATCCTCACGGGTCAGGATGGGATCTTCGATCGGGTGCGGGCCAAGCTGGTGGGATCCACGGATTTCCTGACCAAGCCAGTGGAGGCGGATAAGGTGTTGCAGATGATTGAGAGACATTTGGTGGTCTCCGATCCTGCCCCTCGTGCTACCTCAACTCCAGCCCCCTCGTCGGCTTCAAACTCGGCTTCCTTCTCCGTTGGTTAGCGTCTCCCTCCTGCTCTTTGCGAGGTAACAGTCCATGAATACAGTCCTGGTGGTTGAAGACAGCGCGACGGATACGGAGCTCCTCACTCTCTGCCTGAAGAAGGATGGGTTTGTTGTAGTCAGTACCAAATCTGTAGAGGAGGCGGAGGCGGCCTTGGAACGCCAGAAACCCGATCTGATGATCTTAGATGTGATCTTGCCGGGTCAGAGTGGCTTCGAGTTCTGCCGCAAGGTGAAAGCGGATCCTGCTACCCAGGGGATTCCAGTGATCATCTCCTCTACCAAGGATACGGATCTGGATAAGACCTGGGGCAATATGGCGGGGGCAGATGCCTACCTGACTAAGCCGGTTGATCAGACCGAGTTGCTCAATACCGTTCGTCAGTTGATCCGGAGGTAATTGGCCATGTTCTCCGCTCCATCCCGGCCTGATTTAGCCCCCCTTCCTCAACTCTCCCCTGCCACAGAGGAGGGACAACAGCGGTTTCTCCGGTTTGCTCTGGGCTTGGGTTGGGGGGGGATCCTGGCTTTGGATCAACTCCAGGAGGTGGTTCAGGTGCGCTTGGAGGAGGTGTTGCCCATACCGGCTGTAGATCCCTGGGTGCTGGGGGTACACAGTTGGCGGGGGGATATCGTCTGGATCCTGGATCTGGGGGCATTGCTGGGTTTGGAGGCCTTGAGCGAGGCTGCCGATCCCCATGTGCCTGTTTCCGCCATGGTGATCCCGTCTGGGGAGCAGATGTTGGGGTTGGTGGTGCGACGAGTGGAGACGATTGTGACTCAGGATCCGCAAGCTCTACAGCCCCTCTCCCCGGGTATGGTGCCTCCCCATCTGGCTCACTACCTGCGGGGCCATTTCATCGATGAGCAGGGCCATATGCTGCTGCAGCTGGAGGGAGAACGGATCGGTCAGGCTTTGGGGGAGATCGAGTCGCAGTCTTGATCGATCTGCCTGAAACTGCCCCCACTCCTTGTCTTTGCCCACAGATAACAAGCTTGTTTAGAGGTAGACCCATGACCGCACAAATTCATCCTCACCTTGGACGACTGAACGGAGCCAACACTGAGGCCTCTCACCGGGGCTCGGACAAACAGACCGCTGTTCACCAGATCACCTCTGCTCTGATGGATCTGAAGACGGAGCTGGCTCTGGGGGATTGGGCCGAGGATCATCCCCTCAGGGCCAAGATCCTGCAGCTGAGTGAGTGGGTCAACGCTCTGGACCAGGAGACCCAGGGGGAGCGGGAGATCTTTCAGGATCTGGCCCCCCAGCTGTATCAGGCGATGGAGGTGGAGTCGCTGTTGAATACGGCGGTGGCTCGGCTACGGGAGGCCCTGGATCTGGATCGGGTGTTGGTGCTGAAGTTTGAAGATGCGGCACGGGGTCGCGTGGTGGCTGAGGCGGTGGCGGTGGAGTACACCCAGGCGCTCCAGGAGATCTTACCGGCGGTGGCCTTTGGGGCGGAGAAGGCGGAGCTGTTTGGGTCTCGGCAGGTGGTGGCGTTCAGCGATCGGATGGGTCTGACGCCGCGACAGATGCAGATCCTGAACCGGCTGCAGATCGAGGCCAGTTTGAGTGTGCCCATCTGGGTGGACGGTCAGGTTTGGGGCTTGTTGGCGATCCATCAGTGTCTCTCCACTCGCCAGTGGCAGGATGGGGAGGTGGTCTTATTGCAGCAGGTGGCCCAAACCCTAGCGTTGCAGCTCCAGACCCTCAACTATCGGGATCAAAACAAACAGCAGAAGGAGCGGGGTCAGGCCGTTACCCGTCTGGTGGATCGGATCCGGTTCGCCACTAGTCGGGAGGAGGGTTATTAAGGCTGTACCCAAGGATTACGTCAGCTGTTGTCGGCGGATGGGGGCGGGGTCTACCAATTCAACCCGGATTGGAGTGGAGGCTTCGTTGCCGAATCCGTGGGGGAGGACTGGGTCAAGTTGTTGGAGGAGCAGGAGGCTAATCCCTCCTTGTTGCGTAACGTCAGTGAGTGCAGCGCCAAGGATCTGGCTCGGGCTGGGGGTCTGGTGGGTCAGAAGGATCCAGACACCTATCTGCAGAGAACCCAGGGGGGACGCTACCGTCAAGGGGAACTGTTCCGGGTGACTTCTGATGTGTACACGGAGGGCTTCTCCGATTGCTATTTAGATCTGTTGGAAAGCTATCAGGCGCGGGCCTATGTGATCGCGGCGGTGTACAAGGGTCAGCAACTGTGGGGTCTACTGGCGATCTATCAGAACTCCGGTCCGCGAGAGTGGCAGGCGGACGAGATCGCTTTGGGGGTCCAGATCGCCACTCAGCTGGGCTCGATGGTGCAGCAGTTGGAGTTTATCACTCAGCTGGAGCAGAAGTCCCAGGCCTTGGCCCAGGCCGCAGAACGGGATCGGTTCCTGGCAGGATTGGGGGAGAAGTTACGTCAATCCCTGGGGGATGAGGCTGCTCTATTTCGCACTGTGACTCAGGAGCTGCGCACCCTGGTGAATTGCGATCGGGTGGGGATCTATCAGTTCAACCCAGATTGGAGTGGTCAGTTTGTCGGGGAGGCTGTGGCCACGGGCTGGACTTCCCTGTTGGAGGAGCAGCAGCGCAATCAGGCTCTAATGGACAACATCAGCGATAGTACAGTCAAGGATCTAGCGGGCACGGCGGGGCTCTATCAAGCCGATACCCATCTGCAACGATCTGAAGGGGGGCGCTTTACCCGTGGGGAGCTGTATCGGGTCTGTAGCGACATCTACAATGCTGGATTTACCCCCTGTTACATCCGGGTGCTGGAGAGCTATCAGGCCCGCTCCTATGTGGTGGTGGCTGTCTTCCTAGATCAGAAGCTTTGGGGTCTGCTGGCCTTGTATCAGAACTCTGGACCTCGGGAGTGGAGTGAGGCAGAGATCAACCTGGGCATTCAGGTGGCCAACCAGATGGCTCAGAGCCTGGAACAGACCCGTTATATCCAGCAGCTTCAGGAGCAGTCCCAACAGCTGACAGAGGCGGCCAATCGGGATCAGGGTCTGGTGAAGGTGATCCGGGAGATCCGACAGACTTTGGACATCAATACCATCTTCTCGACGGCTACCCGTGAGGTGCGGTTGCTGCTGGGCTTGGATCGGGCCGCCATCTACAAGTTCAGCCCCGATTGGAGTGGTGAGTTCATCGCTGAGTCTGTGAGCGGGGGCTGGAATAAGCTGCTAGGTCGTCAGGTCAAGGATACCTACCTGGAGGAGAACCAGGGCGGGCGCTACATTCAAAACGAGACCCATGTGATCAACGACATCTACGAGGCTGGATTCGATGAGTGCCATGTGGATCTGCTGGAGAGCTTTCAGGCACGGGCCTACATCATCGCCCCGATCTTCGCGGGTCAAGAACTCTGGGGTCTGTTCGCCGCCTACCAGAACGCCGGTCCCCGTCAGTGGGAGGAGGCGGATGTCAACTTGATCGTCCAGCTCGGCGAGCAGTTGGGGGTGGCCCTGGCTCAGGCGGATTTCGTCTCCCAGGTGCAAACCCAGTCTCAACGGGAGAAGGGTCTGGTGAAGGTGATCCGCGAGATCCGGCAGACTTTGGATATCGATACCCTGTTCGCCAACGCGGCCCGAGAGGTGCGGTTGCTGTTGGGTCTGGATCGGGCGGCGCTCTACCAGTTCAAGGAGGACTGGAGTGGGGAGTTTGTGGCGGAGTCCGTGGCCGGGGGTTGGAATAAGCTACTAGGTCGTCAGGTCAAGGACACCTACCTGGAGGAGAACCAGGGGGGCCGCTATGTCAAAAACGAGACCCATGTGATCAACGACATCTACGCTGCCGGTTTCGATCAGTGTCACGTGGAGCTGCTGGAGAGCTTCCAGGCGCGAGCCTATGTGATTCTGCCAGTGTTTTCGGGTCAGGAGTTGTGGGGCCTGTTTGCGGCCTATCAGAACTCCGGTCCTCGAGAGTGGGAGGAGTCGGAGGTCAACCTGTTGGTGCAGGTGGCGGAGCAGTTCGGGATCGCTCTCAATCAGGCTCAGTACTTGGATCAGCTCCAGAGTCAGTCTCAACAGCTGTCAGAGGCAGCACAACGGGAGCGACAGGCAAAGGAACGTCTCCAGCAGGAAGCCCTGGCCCTACTGCGAGCCATCGAGCCTTCCTTCCGAGGGGATCTGACGGTACGGGCACCCCTCACCGAGGATGAGGTGGGCACGATTGCGGACGCCTACAACACGACGGTTCAGAGCTTACGGGAGTTAGTGCGTCAGGTGCAGATCGCCTCGGCCCGAGTCAGTCAGACCTCCAGTACGAGCACGTCGTCGGTGACGGATCTGGCCACCCAGGCTCAGTATCAGACGGAGCAGATCGTCCAAGCCCTGGATCAGCTACAGAGCATCGGCCAATCGGTGCAGGCGGTGGCGGGAGCGGCCCAACGGGTGGAACAGGCGGTGCAACAGGCCAACCAGACCGTCCAAACCGGGGATGTGGCCATGAACCGCACGGTGGACGGGATCCTGGAGATCCGAGAGACGGTGTCGGAGACCGCCAAGAAGATCAAGCGCCTCGGGGAATCCACCCAGAAGATCTCCAAGGTAGTCAGCCTGATCGAGAACTTCGCCACCCAAACCAACCTGCTGGCCCTGAACGCCGCCATCGAGGCAACCCGAGCTGGGGAGTACGGACGGGGATTTGCGGTGGTAGCCGATGAGGTGCGCTCCCTGGCCTATCAGTCCGCCAATGCCACCACAGAGATCGAGCGTTTGGTGCAGGAGATCCAGACGGAGACCCATGAAGTGGCGGAGGCCATGGAGTTGGGCATCGCTCAGGTGGTCCAGGGTACGGATCTGGTGAATGAGACCCGTAAGAGCCTGACGGAGATCGTGGCTGCTACGGAGCAGATCTCGCAGCTGTTGCAAGGGATCACTCAGGCCACCGTGGAGCAAACCCAGCAGTCCCAGCAGTTGACGGAGGCCATGAACGATGTCGCCTCCATCGCCAACCGCACCTCTGAGGACTCAGCCCGGATCTCCGGATCGTTCCAGGAGCTGTTGGCCACCTCTGAGGAACTCCAGGCCAGCGTCAGCCGATTCAAGGTGGATTAAAGCACCTCAGGGTTGGGGAGATCCGTAGAGCTCCGGTCGCAGAGCATACCCTCCCCAGCCTATGATCGGGTTAGGACAGCAGCGATTGGGTTGATCTGAGTTGATCTGAACAGGGGGAACGATGATGGCTGCAACACCGGCGACGGATGATGGGCTCACCTATCTCTCCGAGATCTTGGCCCAGACTTACCGTAGCAATGGTAATCCGCAGGGGATCTTCGCCCTGTTACAGACCCATCTGCATCGACTGGATCGGATCGATGGAGATCTACCGGATTGGGCGCAGGAGCGGTTCAAGGATAAGCCGTTGACCACCTGTAAGGCGATCGCGGATGTCTTGATCAAGTTTAGTGATCTGATCCAACAGTTTGACCAGGGCTCCCTGCTCAAGCGACTGCAGATCGCGGCGGCGGGCTACGATCAGGCCCTGCGGATCTATACACCGGATCTCTACCCCAGGGAATGGCAGGAGCTGCAGCAACGCCGCTCTCGGCTCCATCAATGGCTGGATCAGTTTGAGGGGCTGCAACAGGAGATCGAGGAGCAGCGCCAACAGTTGCGACACTGGCAAGCTCAGGAACGACAGCAACTGGATCAGGAACGACAGCGCTGGCAACAGGAGCGGCAGCAGCTAGATCAAGAGCGCGTTCAGATCCAAGCTGAGATCCAGCAGTTACAGGAACAGATCCCGCAATTACAACAGCAACAACACCAGGAGTTAGAACAGGCTCGACAGCAAGCTTGGCAGGCGCTGGAGGCTGAGCTGGATCAGACTCGAGAACGGAGAGATCAGGAGGCGGTTGACCATCAGCGGTCTTTGGATCAGGAGCTGGAGCAAAGGCGGCAACAGGCCCTAGCTCAGTTAGAGCTGGAGTTGGAGCAGGAACGACAGCAGCGATCGACAGAAGTGGATCAGGCTCAACAACAATTAGGGACAGTACAAGCCGAGATCCAAGCTCTAGAGACACAGCAACGTAGGCTCCAGGAGCAACGACAACAGGAGCAGGACCAACTGGATCAGCAACTGGCCACCAGACGACAGCAGGTGGAGACCGAGATCCAAGCCTTAGATCAGCAGCTGGAACAGGAACAGCAACGGATCACTCAGGAACAGCAACAGGTTCAGACTGAGATCGAGCAACAGATTGAGACCCTGCGGCAACAGCGCTACCAGGAACTGGAGCAGGAGATCGAGCAACGGCGTCAGGATCTGAGTCAGGCTCTGGTGGCTCAGCAGGAGGAGTTGGAGCGCCGACAGCAGGAACTTCAGGTACATGTCCAGACCGAGTTAGAGCGACTGGAGCAACGCTGGCAACAGCTGGAACAGCACCAACGCCAGTTTGAACGGCAACATCAACGATTCCAGGCAGAGCAACAGGAGGAACGATCCCGCATCCAACAGATCCAGTTAGATCTGGAGCAGGAGCGGCAGGAGTTGGAGACCTACATCCAGGAGGAGACGGAACGACTGGATCAGCGTAAATCCGCCATTAGTCAGGCCCTGGAGACGGAGATCCTGTCTCAGCGAGCTGAGCTGGAGCGGGAACTGTATCAGAAACAGTTGGAGTTTCAACAGACCCTCCATCAGGAGTACGCCCAATTCGAGGCCGATAACGCCCGTATCCGTCAGACCCTGGTTACGGAGATGGATCAACGGCGAGCCCAGCTGGATCAGGAGCTGGAGGAGCGGCGCCGGGAGGTGGAGAACGCTCTAGAGCGGCAACAGCAGCGCTGGCAACAGGAACAGACCCGCCTGCGGGCCGATCTGGATCTGGAATTGCAGCAGCGACGGCTACAGGTGGATCAGGAGCTGCAACGCAAGCGTCAGGAATGTCGCAACCTGGAGGCCCAACAGCAACAGGTCTCGGAGGCTCAGCAACAGCTCAAGGCAGAGCAGCTGCGTCTGGACCATGATCGGCAGCAACTGAAGGAGGAGCGACAGCTGTTAGATCGGCGAGTGGAGACCGTAGCCGGGGCCAAGATCGAGGCATTCCAGGCTCAGATCCAGAGCACCATCGCCCTCCTGAAGGAGGAACAGGCCCAGCTCCAACACCAGATCCAGCTACGGGATCGCCTGATGGAGAAGTTTGGATCGACTCAAACGGAATCTCTGATTCAAGAGCTAGAGCAGCTACGCAAACGCAACCATCTCCTGGAACAACAGGTGATCGCCTTGGAGAACATCACCGCCCTGGAGTTGGAGACCGCTCCCATTCCCTGTTAGATCCCTGGATTTTCATAGATCTTCCCGCACCTAATCCCCCCTGATCCCCATGCCTACCGATCCCGACATCCAAGCCCAGATCTACCAGTCTTTCCTGGTGGAGGCTCCAGAGTTGCTCACCGCCATCGAGCAAGAGCTGTTTGATCTGATGGAGAACCGATCGCTGGAACGGGTCCATAGCCTCATGCGCCATGCCCATACCCTGAAAGGGGCGGCAGCTTCTGTAGATCGGCACCTGATCAAAAATGTCTCCCACCATCTGGAGGATGCCTTCAAAGCGCTCTACGATCCGGACTTGGAGCTGGATGCGGATCTGGGATCGCTGTTGTGGGAAGGATTTGAGTGTCTGCGCCTGCCCTTGACTGCCGAGCTGATGGGTACTCCTGTGGACGAGTCGGAGGTATTGAACCGTACGGCTACCGTATTCGCCCGTATGCAGGAGAAGATGGGGGATTTCTTTGGCAAGGAGACCCCCATGCTGGAATCGAAGGATCTGGGCCATGATCTGGTGACCACCATCGTGCAGGACTCCATGCCCGAGGAGTTGGATCAGCTGAAGCAGGTGATCGCCGCTGGCCATAGCCAGGATTTCAATACCCTATTTGAGGGCGTCCTCACCCAGGCGGAATGGTTCCAAGGGATCGCGGAATCCTATGAGCTGACTGGCATGGCCCAGATCGCCCAGACTGCCATTCAAGCCCTAGAGCGACAACCGGATCAAGCCCTAGCCATTGCCCGCGTCCTGCTCTCCGATCTGCGCACCGCTCGCTTACAGATCCTGGAGGGAGACGGAGATGCCAATGCCGGTCAGGTATCGGAGCCATTGATCGTCCTAGCCGGTGGTTCCCCCTCAGCCTCCCTCGATTCAACGGGATCTAACATGAGCCCTCCGGGCTTATCCCTGGATCAACTCGTTGCCTCACCTCCTGCCGAGGCTGACTCTGATCCTCAACTCGATCTGCCTGATTCCCAATCCGTGGTGCACTCTGGCTGGGATCCCTTCGATATTTCTAGACCCCAGAGCGCTGAGGTATCTACAGAGGGTGATCCAGAACCAGACAGCACCATCTCGGCAGCAGAGGCTGAAGCGATCGCTCCCTCATTCGGTCTCTTGGATCAACTGGTTAGCTCTTATGCTCCAGACATTCAGGAATCAGGGAGTAAAGACATCCCAGAGGAACCGCTCGATCCCCCCACCTCCACTGTCGATCCCCATCTTGCCCTGACGACAGCTAGCGAGGATCTAGAACCCCAGGATCTATCTGTTCCTGAGGAGACCCCTGTTTCCCCAGAGGTTGATCCGGAAGCCTCGTTTTCTACTCCTCCCTCACCTGGACTCCTGGATCAATTAGTTAGCTCCTATACCTGGAGTGAGCCTGAGTCCCCGAGCGACTCCGATCCAACCTTAGAGGAACCCCAAGATCCTGACCTTGAACTAGAGACGAGCGGATCTCTATCTCAATCTCCCGATCCCCAGACGGAAGCCCAAGTCGCTCCCGATCTCACCGCACCGGACCCACCACCGACCAGTGCCGCTCCTGGAACTCCTCAACTGTTCCACAGCCTGGATCAGCTAGTAGCCAACTACATCGTTCCTCAACCCTCAGAAGCTCCGATCCCAGACTCCGCTGATCCTCCTATCGAGCAGAACCCGACCTCAAAAGAGACTCCAGGCTCCGATCTGATGATCAGCCTACCCACCACTCCCGCTGCCTCTAGCCCCAAGCAATCCATAGGCTCCTCCATCGATCAACTGCTACAGGCGATCGGCACCCAGAACGCCACCCCCGTCCCCCCTCAAGATTCCGCCCTCGCCCCACCTCCTCCAGCCCGTCCTCTAGCCTCCGTGCCCGATCCCACCCAGAGCATCCGGGTGGATTTGCGGATTCTGGATCAGCTCAACCAAGCGGTTGGGGAGTTATTGATCACTCAAGATCAACAGAGTCTCCAAACCGAAGGGCTCCAACGTCAGAGTCGAGACTTACAACGCTGGATCGATCTCTGCCAACAACGCATCACCCAAGCCCAGGATCGGGCCAACCGTCGCTCCCGCCAGACCCGACAGGCGACTCACCGCATCTCTAGCCCCGAATTCGATCAGCTGGAGCTAGACACCTACACGGATCTACATGTGTTACTGCAATCCGCCCTTGAAGCCCTGGTGCAGGTCAGAGAAGGCATGGATGCGGTCACCCAGTTCAGCCAAACTGCCCACCTCACCCTCAAACGTCAACGTCAGGTGCTCTCCGGAGCCCAGGCGGATCTGCTGCAGGCTCGCATGGTGCCTCTGGGGGTGATCTTGAACCGATTCCCCCGTGTTCTCCAACAGCTCTCCACCCTCTATCAAAAACCGGTGGATCTCAAGCTGCAGGGGGATCAGGTGCTGGTGGACAAAGCGATCGCTGAGAAGCTCTATGATCCGCTGCTCCATCTGATCCGCAACGCCTTCTCCCATGGCATCGAGAGCCGCGAGAGCCGCCGTCAACAGGGCAAATCCGAGCGGGGTCAGATCCAGATCCGGGCCTATCACCAAGGCAACCGCACCACCATCGAGATCCAGGATGATGGTCAGGGATTGCAGTGGGAGCGGATCCGGCAGCGAGGTATCGAGCGAGGTCTGCTCACCCCCCAACAAGCCCCTCAGGCCAGCCAATCGGATCTGATCGAGTTGCTCTTTCACTCCGGTTTCTCCACCGCATCAGAGATCACGGATCTCTCCGGTCGAGGCGTCGGACTGGACGCGGTACGAGCTCAGATCCAATCCGTACAGGGCTCCATCAGCATTCGATCCCACTCAGGTCAAGGCACCACCTTCATCCTGCAATTGCCCCTCACCCTCACCACCGCCCGACTCCTGGTCTGTCACGATCGGGGTATCAGCTACGCCCTCCTCTCCGACAGCATTCAACAGATCCTGCTGCCCAAAGCCGATCAGATCCAGACCGTCAACGATCGGGATTTTCTATTGTGGGATCAAGAGGGCACCCAACATCTGCTACCGATCCACGCCCTCTCCGATCTGATCGACTATCGCTATCGACCCTTCCTACACCGCTCAGCCACACCCACCTCCCCCTTCGCCCTAGCTTTAGGACGGCGTTCAACCACCTCGCCCTTACTGATCATCCGCTGGGGCAACCAACAGGTCTGTTTACGGATCGACCAGGTGATCGGAGAACAGGAACTGGTGATCAAGACCCTGGGACGGCGGCCCCGTTTGCCGAGCTATATTCAGGGCTATAGCGTGCTGGGTAACGGTCGTCTGGCCATGGTGATGGATACCCAGGACCTGATCCGAGATCGTTGGCAGGAGAAGGCCCAGACCACATCGGATCTGCATCGGGTGAGTGCTGCCCAGTTGTCCCCCGCTCGTAGC